>CADBHQ010000005.1 GCA_902794535.1 Fibrobacter succinogenes
GAAGTCACCGAAGAACAGTACAAGGATTTCTACAACGTCATCAGCCACGAAGCCGACGAACCGGCCGCCTGGAGCCACAGCCACGCCGAAGGTTCCCAGGAATTCTGGAGCCTCGTGTACATTCCGTCCAAGGCCCCGTTCAACATCTGGCACAACGACGCATTGCACGGCCTCAAGCTCTACGTGAAGAAAGTCTTTATCATGGACGACTGCAAGGACTTGCTGCCGCCTTGGCTCCGCTTTGTGCGCGGCGTGGTAGATAGCGAAGACTTGCCACTGAACGTCTCCCGTGAAATCTTGCAGAACAACAAGATCATCACCAACATCCGTAAGCACGTCATCAAGAAGGTGCTCGACACCTTGCAGAACATGGCCGACAAGGATGCCGCCAAGTACAACGCCTGGTGGCGCGAACTCGGCATGGTCCTTAAGGAAGGCTTCTACATGAACTGGGAACATCTTGACGAACTCAAGAAGTTGCTCCGTTTCGAAAGCACCAAGACGGAAGGCGATGCTCTCGTAGGCCTCGACGAATACGTGAAGCGCATGCCGGAAGGCCAGAAGGAAATCTACTACCTCATTGGTGACAAGAATGCCGTGAAGTCTAACCCGATGCTCGAAGCCTTCAAGGCCAAGGGCTACGAAGTGTTGCTCATGAGCGACGGCATCGACGAATTCATGATGTCTAGCCTTCAGGAATTCGGCGACAAGAAGTTCCACGACATCGCCCGCGGCGATGTGGACTTCGAAAAGACCGAAGACGAAAAGAAGGCCGAAGAAGAAAACAAGGGTATCTTCAAGGGCCTCTGCGAAAACCTGCAGAAGGTCTTGGACGAAGACATTAAGGAAGTCCGCGTGTCTAGCCGCCTGAAGGACAGCCCCTGCTGCCTCGTGACCAGCGAAGATGCCATGAGCGCCCAGATGGAACGCATGATGAAAGCCATGGGCCAGAAGAACTTGCCGAAGAGCAAGCGCATTCTGGAAATCAACCCGACGCACCCGATTTGCGAAATGCTCAAGAAGAAAGCCGAAGCCAAGGAAGATCTTGGCGATTGGCCGAAGGCACTCTACGGTCAGGCTCTGCTTGCCGAAGGCTCTCCGCTCCCGAACCCGGCTGAATACGTCGCCGCGATTACCAAGTTGCTGACTGCAAGCGTGAAGTAATCACACTACAGTGTCATCCTGAGCAAGATGCCGAAGGCGTCGCGTCGAAGGATCTAAAAAGACCGCGATTCACTCGCGGCCTTTTTTCGTTGTTCAAACTTATTGCTAGAACGATTCTCTCAAGTCAATCGTAATGCCGATATGCTTGCCGTCGACAAGCGAAATGTCTCCGCGGGCGTGTAGTTTTTCGCTCTTGTTGAGCGCGAGACGCCCGCCAAAGCCAACAGCGTAATGCACTTGCCGTTTGAAGAGTTCGCTAAAGTAGGGCGCCGATTGCAAGGTTTCGCCAAAGATAACGCCGGCGAATCGCCAGAAAAGCGGACGGCGGAGTTCCATTTGCCAAATTAAGGCTTGTGTGTCACTCCAGATGCCGGATTCTACGCCGCGGAAACGCTTGGTGCCGTCGGGGCCTGAAAGGCGTCCGAGAGGAACGTTGTCGCCGCGGCTTTGTTTTGCGTAAAGCCCGAGTGCGATGGAGGTTTCCCAAAACAGGGGCGCATAGAATCTGGCGTCGAGCGTTTCGGTATGGTAGCTAAAGTCACCGCCGAAAAAGATTTCTTCGAAGCTTGCGTAGTAACCTTTGGTAGGCCAGTTGTCGTTGTCTTTTTTGTCGAGAACAAACAGGTAGCCACCGCCCAAATAAAAGCCGTCTTGATAATTCTTGGGAACATCGTCGCCGAGTTCGTTGTTGCGGGCTTCGCCTTCTAATACAACGCCGTAGCGCAAAGGAATGTTGTTCGGAATGCCGAAGTTCATTTCGAAGGGAATGCGGCTGTAGACAAAGGTGCTCTTGTATTCGTCAACTGGTTCAAAATCTCCGCGGGCGCCGCGTTCAAACAGCGAATATTGCCACTTGTTCAAGTTGAGTTTTGCGGGAATGTGCAAGTGGTCGCCGAGTAGCCAAATGTTCGGGGCGTACTGGAATTGGAACTGTCCGCGCGTGGTTCCGCGTGCGATAAAGTCCATCGAAGAAATATTTACTCCGTCTTGGAATGGTCTGAAGAATAAGACGAATACCGCACCATATTGGATTTTGGTTTCTTCAGTGTAGGCGCCAAAGGGCAGTACCGAGAATCGTTGGAAGTTGTCTCTGGTTGTCGTGTCGCTAGAAACGGCCGTGCTGTCTGCGGCGCGTGCGAAAACGGTAAGTGCAAGGCACACGATAATGGTGTTGAACAACTTCATATGACATAAGTATAGAAAACTTTTTTATTATATTTATGGAAAGAATCATTTGTCCCAACAATTTATAACCTCTCACCTCAAAGGACCTTTGGTCCGCGCTCACACCTCGAAGCGAAGCGAGCAAATATGGCCGAACAGAATAAAGCAGAAAAATTCGTTTTCTACATGTACAAAATGACCAAGTCCTATCCGCCTAACAAAGAGGTGCTGAAGGACATTTCTTTGAGCTTCTACTATGGCGCAAAGATTGGTATTATCGGCCAGAACGGTGCCGGTAAGTCGACCCTCCTCCGTATTATGGCGGGTATCGACAAGGAATTCCAGGGCGAAGCTTGGATTGAACCGGGCCGCACCGCAGGTTACCTGCCGCAGGAACCGCAGCTTGACCCGAACTTGACCGTCAAGGAAAACGTGATGCAGGCGGTGGCCAAGAAGCAGGCAATTCTTGACCGCTTCAACGAAATCTCCATGAAGTTTGCAGAACCCATGGAAGACGACGAGATGAACAAGCTCCTCGACGAACAGGCAAAACTTCAGGATATCATCGACGCTCAGGACTTGTGGAGCCTCGACCGCAATATCGAAATTGCAATGGATGCTCTCCGCTGCCCGCCGGGTGACTGGCCGGTGACGAACCTCTCCGGCGGTGAAAAACGCCGCGTGGCCCTCTGCCGCTTGCTTCTTGAAGAACCGGATTTGTTGCTGCTTGACGAACCGACGAACCACTTGGATGCCGAAACGGTCGCTTGGCTCGAACGCCACCTCCGCGAATACAAGGGCTCCGTGATTCTCGTGACCCATGACCGTTACTTCCTCGACAATGTGACGAACTGGATTCTGGAAATCGACCGCGGTCGCGGCATTCCTTGGGAAGGCAATTACGCCCAGTGGCTTGACCAGAAGCTTGAACGCATGAAGAACGAAGAAAAGGGTGAATCAGACCGTCAGAAGCGCCTCGCTCGCGAACAGGAATGGGTGAAGGCTTCTCCGAAGGCTCGCCAGGCCAAGAGCAAGGCCCGTTTGAAGGCTTACGAAGACTTGCTTGCCGAAGATTCTCGCGAACAGATCAAGGTGGCCCAGATTCATATTGCAAACGGCAAGCGCTTGGGCGACATCGTGATTCAGGCGGAACACTTGCAGAAGGCCTTTGGCGAAAAGGTGCTCTTCGACGATTTGAACTTCAGCTTGCCGCGTTCGGGCATCGTGGGTATTATCGGTCCGAACGGTGCTGGTAAGACAACTTTGTTCAAGATGATTATGGGTCAGGAAAAGCCCGATGCCGGTACGCTCAAGATTGGCGAAACTGTTGAAATCATCAGTATGGAACAGGGCCGCGAAAGCCTTGACGATACCAAGACCGTGTGGGAAGAAATTACTGGCGGAAACGACGAAATCATGGTGGGCGACCGCAAGATGAATGGCCGCGCCTACTGCGGACTCTTTAACTTCACCGGTGCTGCCCAGCAGAAAAAGCTGACGGCTCTTTCGGGTGGTGAACGCAACCGCGTGCTCATGGCCAAGAACTTGCAGAAGCCGGGTAACGTGCTCTTCCTCGACGAACCGACCAACGACCTTGACATTGAAACGTTGCAGGCTTTGGAACAGGCTATCCTCAAGTTCGCAGGCTGCGCCGTGATTATCTCCCATGACCGCTGGTTCCTCGACCGTATCGCAACCCACATCCTCGCTTACGAAGGCGATTCCAAGGTGGTGTGGTTTGAAGGCAACTGGAGCGAATACGAAGCCGACCGTCGCAAGCGCCTTGGCGAAGATGCGGACAATCCGAAGCCCATCAAGTACAAGACTCTCACGAGACAGTAATTAAAAAGGGCGGCCATCGAGCCGCCATTTTTATATCTCTTTAAGAGAATCGATGTCCGCATTGGGAAAAGGAAGGTTTTAGGAGGGGCGGAGCCTCTCCTTGTCATAGAACGATTTTCGTTAAGAAAATCGTTCGTATAGTGCATCGCGTTCGACCGGTTCCAAGCTTTCGTTCAAGATAAGGCTCTTCATGCGCTCGGGGCTCATGCCCACGGGAACCGTGGCGCCGGCGGCGTGCGTAATTTTCTCTTCGATAATCGTACCGTCCAAATCCGACGCGCCGGCGTGGAGCGCCTTCATCGCGGTCTCGATTCCCATCTGAATCCAGTACGCCTTAATGTGCGGGAAGTTGTCGAGGAAAAGTCTTGCGACAGCGACCGTGCGCAAAATGTCTTCTTCGCTGGTGATATTCGGAACAATCTTGTGCAACGCATTATGTTCTGGATGGTATACCAGCGGAATGAAGGCGAAAAAGCCCGGAGCTTCGTCCTGCAAGCCGCGCAGCATTTTCATGTGGGCAATACGGTCTTCAATCTTTTCGATGTGGCCAAACAGCATGGTCGCATTCGTCGGGATTCCAATCTTGTGGGCTGCGCGGTGAACGTCGAGCCATTCTTCGCCAGTTTCCTTGCCCGGGCAAATCTGGTCGCGAACATCTTGCACTAGAATTTCGGCACCGCCACCGGGCAGAGCATCAAGGCCAGCTTCTTTCAGCGTGCTCATAATTTGCAGTGGAGTCTGGCCTGAAATTTTTGCGAAGTGGCAAATTTCTACAGCGGTAAATGCCTTCAAATTCACCTTCGGAAATTCCACGCGTAGCTTGCGCAACATCTCGATGTAGTAATCGAACGGGTGATCCGGATGCAGACCGCCTACAATGTGCAATTCGCGGGCGCCGCCCGCAATTGCTTCGGCAGCCTTGTTACGAATGGTATCGTAGTCCCAATCGTAAGCGGTGGGGCTGTCTTTCTTGATTTTAGAAAACGCGCAGAACTTGCAGTGCAACACGCACACGTTGGTGTAGTTGATCTGGCGATTGTTCACCCAATACACGGATTTGCCGTGCCTGCGTTCCTTTTCGGCATTTGCGCGGGCACAGAGTTCGTCGAGCGGGGCGTTTAAAAACAAGTCTAGAGCTTCGGCTTCGGTCAGGCGTGCCATGTTACATCTCAGGGATGTCTACGTTATAGCTTGCCTTGTGACCGGCTTCGTCCACAATCTTGATGGTGAAGGAACCTTCTTCGGGGAGCTGGGCTCCTTCAATCACGATTTCGCGCGGTTCAGAATCGTATTCGGCGGCGACCCATTTCTTGCCGACTTGCACCGTAATGGCGTTGCCGTCAGGAATGCCGTCGTACTTGAACAATACCGGAATCTTGAGGGCCGGCTGGCGGACGCCGCTGATCATCATGTCAGACCAGTAGGGGAATCCAAGAGTCGGAGCTTCGGTGTTTTCGATGTTGGCGATGTCGCGAATTTCGTTCATGGTTGCGCAGCGGTTCTTGCCCTTGGTCTGCTTGCTGAAGTAGAACCAGTTGCGGGTCGTTTCGCCGAGCCAGTAAAGCGGTTGATTGTTTTCCGGATTGTCAATGCAAACGGTCCAGTTGCCGAGCTGCATGCCCTTCGGGTGGAATTCAAAGTAGTCAAGGCTGTCGGTATGCGTGCGGGTGACTGCCAAAATCTTCTTGGTGGTGTCGCGGCCCGTCGGAATGCCGGTGAGCTTCTGTGTGATACCTACGTTTCCGACCTTGGTAGACCAGTTCACGCTTCTCTGGTACTGGTTGAAGGCGTAGAGTTCAATGCTTGCATCGGCTGCGACGCCGTCGCCCGTAGAACGAGAGTCAGCGGTGTAGTGGATGCTTGTCATTTCGGGGTAGATTTCAAGCAGGCGGCCAATCGTAATCGGTGCGGGCTTGAATGCCTTACACATGTCTTCTTCAATAATTTGGTCGCCGGTCATCGCGGTAAATTTCATACCGTTCTTGCAACGGAACAAGTCAAGCATCGGACGACTAAGGAACGTGAACAGCGGGGAAGCCTGGTCCTTGTACAACTGCATGGGCTTGTCGCTCTTGCAGCGCGGGTGGAACGTGAACTTCTTGCTAACCTTGTTTCCACTAAAGTCTTCGGCTTCGACGGTGTAGGTCGAAAGCGGAGCGAGCTTGGCGTTCACAAAGTGCCAATCGCCAGCGGTGTCTGCTTCTTCGGCCCACAGGAGCTGGTCGCGAATCAGAGACATCTTGCTGTATCGCAGGGTGTCGAGAATTTCTTCAAAAATCTTTTCGTCGTAACGCCATACTGTAAGACGGCGTATAGACATCGGATTGTCCTTGGGCTCGCGGCTGTAGTCTGCAATCTTTACGGCCATGCTCAAGTTGAATTCGTTTTTCACCGGAGTTTCGACGCAGCCCTTGTTGATGGCTTCCGGATTCGTGACGGCGAGGTGGTTGCCCTGCCACACAGCAATGCCGAAAATCTGCGGTGCCAAGGTGTCGGTAATTACGACGCCTGCCTGCACGGGGTTCACAATGCGGTCGTTGTCCAAGCGAACTTCCAGGTGCAAGTGCGGGTTGCCAATACCGGTGCTGCCCGAGAAGGTGAGCGTGTCGCCCTTCTTGTAGCTAGCGTTCGTCTTGATAGTGACGTCGTTCTTCTTGGAGGCATACTGTTTCTTGATAATCTGGTCATCGAGCTTGCCAAAGCTGCTCTGGTGTGCGAATGCCCAGGTCTTGCCGCTGTTGCCCTTGAAGAGCATTAGCTTTCCGTAGTGGAATGGAGAAACTCGAAGTTCTACAACCTTGCCGTTTTCGGGTGCGTAAATGGGCCAGCCTTCTTCCATCTGGGTGGAATAGTCAAAGCCTGCGTGGTAACGCGTGCCACGGTTCTCGCCAAAGCTCGATGTCAGGTAAGCGTCGCGGTCGAACGGGCGGTAAGTCGGTTCGTCTGCTTTAAGAACCTTCTTTTGCGCCATGCCGTCGGCGTTATTGACTTTGTTCGCTTCGGCGCTTGCTCCGAAGTTGTCGTTAGATACTTTTTCGCCGGATTGAGCCTTGATGCAGTCTTCGTAGGCGAAGGCGTCCATGGTCTTTTCGTTACATTCGGCGGCAAATGAGGAAGGCATCATGGCGAAACTTGCCATAGTACCCAAGAACATTCCCTTGCGGGTGATTTTAGCGAGTTTGTTCAAGATTGTAGTATCCATACCACAAAAATACAAAATTATTACAAACTAGCGGGAGAGGTTGGCGCTTTTGCAGGTTTTATGTGATGTCTTGAAGGAATAAAAAAAGAACCGTTTGCTTTTGCAAACGGTTCTTGTCTAGTGGAGCTAAGGAGAGTCGAACTCCTGACCTCCTGCATGCCATGCAGGCGCTCTACCAACTGAGCTATAACCCCGAAGGACGAGCCAAATATAGAAGAACTAATTTGACTTGTCAAGGGTGGGTTATAAAAAAAGTGAAATTTTTTTACGACCCGATGTTTTTATGCCTTTTCGATCGTCACGGATTCGATAATCACGTCTTCGTACGGGGCGTCGCGGCGGTCGGTCTTGACGCCAGCGATTTCGTCGAGAACTTCGAAACCTTCGTAGAGCTGGCCGAATACAGAGTAGCCATCAGCGGGGCCGGGGCCAACCTGGTCGTGGTCCAAGAAATGCACGTTGTCGCCGTGAACAATAAAGAACTGGCTACCGATGGAGTTCGGCATAGCAGTCTTTGCCCAGCTCAGAGCGCCACGCATGTGGGTGAGACGCGGGTCATACTTGTCGCCAATCGTGGTGCCGGGGCCCTTGGCAGAGTGGCCACCCGTGCCGTTTCTACGGGTAAAGTCACCGCCCTGGATCATGAAGTCCTTGATAATGCGGTGGAAAGGAGCACCGTCATACTTGCCCTGCTTGGCGAGTTCAACGAAGTTCGTAGCGCATTCGCCAACGATATCTTCGAAAATGCGCAACTTCATGGTGCCGTGGTTTGTCTTCATGATGGCGATGGTTTCGCCTGCTTCCGGTTTACCCAACTGATTGAACATAAAATCTCCTATTAATGTCCCGACAGGGCGCTGCCGGGGTTTAATGTTTCTTTTCTTATATATACAAAAATATGGGGTCAATTTCTGTAATTAAAGGTGAAAAACCATAAAAAATGCTACATTCAAGTGTGAAAACTAAGGCAAGGCTGAAAACCTGTTACCTGAAACGATACCTATATGAAAGACAACTGCAAAAAGATCAGAGAATTGCTGTCTGCGCAGGCGATGGAATTCGCCCTCGACGAAATGGCGGCAAAGCTTGCCAAAATGCACCCGACTGCCGATGACATGGTGGTGCTCGGCATGGCAAGCCGCGGAATCCCTCTCGCCAAAAAGATTTGCGAGCGCTTAAGTCAAAAGTTTAACAAGACTGTCCCCATGGGAAGCCTCGATGCGACTTTCTACCGCGACGACTTCCATTATCGCACCCACATGGGTTCGAGCGAAATGCGCATTACTGAAATGCCCGCTTCGGTTGAAGGCAAAACGGTAATCCTCGTGGACGACGTGCTTTACACGGGCCGTTCGGTGCGTGCTGCCATGCAGGCTATCCTCGACCTCGGGCGCCCGGCCGCGATTCGCCTTTGCGTGCTTGTGGACCGCGGACACCGCGAACTCCCGATTGCACCCGATTGCGTCGGACTTACGGTCGAGACTGCACAGGACCAGGAAGTCCGCGTGCAAATCGAACCGATTGACAAAGAAAATTCTGTATACCTCGTAGAGGTGGAGGCTTAAGGTGAGCGCACTTCAGATCAAGCACTTGTTTGGACTCCAGGGCGTGTCCAAGCAGGATATCCGTACCATTTTGGACAATGCCAAGCAGTTCCGCGAAATTTTGGAACGCCCCATCAAGAAGGTCCCGTCTCTCCGCGGCCTTACGGTGGTGAACCTGTTCTTTGAAAACAGCACCCGTACGCGCACGAGTTTCGAACTCGCCGAAAAGCGCCTTTCTGCAGACACGGTGAACTTCGCAAGTTCTAATTCGAGCGTCAAGAAGGGCGAAACGCTGGTCGATACGCTCCGCAATATCGAATCGATGAAGATTGATATCGTGGTGGTCCGCCACAAGGGGACGGGCGTTCCCAAGTTCCTCGCTGAACACAGCAACGCCATTATCGTGAATGCCGGCGATGGCGCTCACGAACATCCGACGCAGTCCCTCTTGGACATGCTCACGGTCGAAGAAAAACTTGGAACGCTTGAAGGCAAGAAGGTTGCGATTGTGGGCGATATTCGCCACAGCCGTGTGGCCCGCAGTAACATTTGGGGCATGACCACCATGGGTGCTCATGTGACGCTTTGCGGCCCGAGCACCTTGGTTCCTCGCAATACCGAACTTCTGCAGTATAAGGAACTGGCTGGCAGCGTCTCTTGGGAAACCGATGTCTATAAGGCAGTCGAAGACGCCGACGCCGTGATTGCGCTCCGCCTGCAAAAGGAACGCATGGACGATGCTCTCCTCCCGAGCATGCGCGAATACCGCAACTTCTTCGGTATCACCGAAAAGGTTCTTTCTGAAGCCAAGGACAAGGTCATCTTGATGCACCCGGGTCCGATTAACCGCGGTGTGGAACTGGATAGCGATATCGCTGACGGTGAGCATTCCGTGATTTTGGATCAGGTGACAAACGGCGTTGCCGTACGTATGGCTGTGCTTTACCTTTTGGCTGGAGGTCGTGCAAATGAAAATGCATAAGGAATTGAATATCAAGAATGTCGTTTTCAAGAATGCGAAAATCTGGAATGGCGACAACTTTGAAAACCGCGATGAATTTGCCGTTGTTCAGGGAAAAGATTTAGCTACTGAAGAATTTGACTGTAACGGTGCTCTGGTGATGCCTGCCTTGTTTGGCTTGGGTGTTGACTTTATGGAACCGCTGCGCGATGACGTCTACACGTTTGCTGATGGCCTCGATGCCTTGCACCGTGGTGGCTTTAGCGGCGCGTTGTACGAAAGTGCTGCAAATCCGATTGACGATGCGGACAAACTTTCGGCAATGAAGTTCCGCGTGAATTCGCCTGATTTGGAATACAACTTCGCTAACCGTTTTGACATCAAGTTCCTGGGCGCTTACAGCAAGGGCTTTGGTTCCGATAGTCTCGCCGAAATGATGGAACTTGCCGAAGACGATTCCGTTGCCGGTTTTGGCGATGGTGGTGAAGCAATTCCGTCGACTCGCTTTATTCGCCTTGCCATGGAATATGGCAAAATGACGGGCAAGCGTTTCTTCTTCCAGCCTATGGACAAGTCGCTCCGCAAGCATGGCTGCGTTCACGAAGGTGCTTATTCCGACATGCTCGGCATGAAGGGAATCCCGCGTATTGCAGAAACCATTGCTGCCCATACGGTGCTTGAAATGGCTCGTTTCTTGCAGGTGCCTGTGCACTTTAAGCAGGTGACTTGCGGCGAAACGCTTGACCTTGTACGCGATGCCCGCAAGAAGGGTATCGATGTCACTTGCGATGTAGGCTTGTACCATTTGCTTCTGGATGATTCTTGCCTGGAAACTCTGGATTCCGCTTACCATATTCTGCCTCCGATTCGTTCGGCCGCAGACCGCGAAGCTCTGTGGAAGGGAATTGAAGACGGTACGGTGAATGCAATCAGCATGAACCATACGCCGGTGCTTGGACAAGATACCGAAGTGAACTTCGAAGATTCTGTGCCGGGCGCACTCGCTCTCGAAATTGCGCTCCCTGCAATTTGGAATGATCTGAGTTCTAGAGTGGGAAATGCTCGTGCAATTGAACTGTTGTCGGATGCTCCGGCAAAGCTCGTTGGTGCAAAGTCTGCTTTTGACAAAAACTCCAAGAAAATGTCTGACATGGTCGTTCTCGACCCGAACAAGACGCATGTGGTTACCAAGAAGGATTTTGCTGGACACGTGAGCAATTCTCCGTTGCTTGGCAGGACTCTTCAGTCTTCGATTCTTGGAACGTTCATTAGCGGTGCATTGACCAAGTTCTAGGGTCCTTAGATGCTCGACATTCTTAAAGGAATATCCGAATGGCTATCTGATTGGCTGCCTTTTTGGCCGTCCAAATTCCCGCCCGAGCCGATTTATTTGGTTGGGATTGTGGGGGTCATTTGTTTATTTCTTGCTCTGATCGTGCTGCTTCAAATTCGTCGTATCAACCAACGTCGTGATACAGAAGAAATGTTTGGCACTCAGGTCTTTGACGTGAAGGTCGCGGCGTTTGGTTTTTCGGACAAAGAAAAAAGAACTTTGGACAAAATAATCAGAATGTCATCCTTTGAAAACAAGGATGCCATTTTGAATTCGTCAGGGCTTTTCGAACAGGCTGTTTCAACGTTCTACGATGTTCGCAACGTGTTCGATGTTCGCGATGAAACCACTGAAGCTGTAGAGCGCTTGCGCAACAAGATGAACTTTACAGCGTCTAATCCTTTGTCTGAAATTTATTCGACCAGACAATTTAATGTGGGTGACCGAATTGACATGCTCCCGGAAAACGGGACCTTGATCAAGAGGTCCGAGATAATTTGGCGTACCGAAAAGGAATGGGCAATCTCTTACGATGGTAGTGACGGCCCAGCCAAGTCCTTTGTCGGACGAGACCTGCGCATCCGTTGGACTCGCCCGGACGATGCTATTTATTCGACGACACTTTCTATCCGCCGTTTAGACGATTCTGCAAATTTTGTTTTACATCATTCTTCGAGCTTGGACAAACGTCAGCTACGTCGCTGGGTTCGTGAGCAGGTAGTTTTCCCGGTTATCGCTGTTTTTGAAAACGGGGATACCTTGGGTGGTACTTTGCTGGATCTTTCTGCTGGCGGTATCATGATTGGGCTGCCTAAGGAGTGCTATCCTGGGCAGCATATGCGTATCCAGTTTGAGCTCCCGAGCTTCGGTGACGAAGACGTTGAAATTGAGATTTTGCGCAATTTGGGGCAGAAAAACAAGGATTTCCCCAACTACTATTGCCTTACAGCATCTTTCCGTGGAAAGTTCGGTTGGACCCAGGAAAGGGTGCTTCAGTACCTGTTTGAGCTAGGTAAGTCGAAAAAACAGGCAAAAAAGTGGGTCAAACAGGCCTAAGTAGTTCATTTTCAATGACTTAGATTGATTTTTCTCTTGACATTCTCCTTTTATAAAGGTAGAATTAGTAAGGAAATGTTTTACAATCGGAGTTAACTTTGGCTTTAGGATTGATTTCTAAAATCCGTGGCTTGCGGGAGACTGTCGGTATTGATGTTGGTCATTACAGCATCAAGTACGTGAAGGTCTTGCATGGCGCGAGCGGAAACAAGATTGTTATGGACGCCGACTTTGAACGCGTACCGGACGGATGCATCGTAAACGGTGAAATCCAGGTGCGTGAAGGGGATGCCCCGACCGATCAGGACGGCAAACGCGAAAAAGATGGTGCCGAACTGCTCGCCGAAGCAATGGCGAAGCTTCTGATTCGTCACCCGATCGACGATTCCTGCGATATTGTCGCCTCGGTAAACTGTGGAGCTGGCGCCGGTGGTGTGCTGGTGGACCGAGTCTCTGTCAAAGTTCCGAAAAACGGTAACGAAGCCGCTATTATTCTTCAGACCGCCCAGTCCCGTCCTCCCTTCGATGACCAGGATAACGTGATTGACTACGAAGTTTATTCTCGCGAAGGTGACGACGTTAAAGTGAACGTGGTGGCCGCAAAGAGCGCGCTTTTGGACTCTTGGGCTCAGTTCTTCAATCGCCGTGGGCTCAAACTGTCGGCGCTGGATGTCGATATTTTTGGTATGCTGAATGCATACATTGCAACAGTCGAAGACTCCGAAAAAGACAAGACCGTCGCAATCTTCAATATCGGTGAAAAGAAGATGAGTGTTGCCTTCGTGCAGGACGGCCAGTTCCATTCTATGCGTGCTATGGCCGGTGGCTCCTTGGATATGGTTATCAGCAAGACCTGCATGAACTTAGGCGTTGATTCTGAAAAATGTCACGAAATTTTAAGTAAGGGCGATCTGTCTGTGGTGGACGGATTTTCTGAAGCTGAAGTTGAAGCCGCGCTCCGACTGGCATACGAGGACCTGATGGCGCAGATCGACATCGGTATCCGCTACTTCTCGTCTTCGGAAGATTCTAAACCGCTCGACAAAATCTTGTTGGGTGGAGGTGGAGCCGCCGCCCCTGGTCTGAAGGAATTCATCGCGGAACATTCCGGTATTGAAACTGATACGGTGAACCCGTTCAGGCTCGTGCCTTGTGATTCCAAGGTGTTTGGCGAAAGCGGGCTTTCTATTGCCTTGTCTAATATTTACGCCCCTGCGTTGGGCTTGGCGATGAGGAAATTCTAATGGCGTCTACGAAAAAAGAATCCACAAGAAATGCCTTGGCCATTTCCATTAACCTGCTTCCTCCGGAATACCGCAAGAAGCAGAAAGACTTTACATGGATAACTGACCGTCGCATTATTTGGCCGACAGTTGGACTGATTGTCGCAATTGTTGCCATTGTTATGCTGCAAGGTTATATCAGCGAAACCATTAGCGGCTTGAGCACCGAACTGACGCGTGTTCAAGAAGAAGTGGAACGCGAACGTCCGTTGCTTTCCAAGATCAGCGACTTGGAACAAAAGCAGGGCGTCATCAACACAAAGATCAATGCTCTCAAGTCGATTCAGGTGAGCAAGAAACGCTGGGTTATTTTGTTCGAAAACATCTCGTCTGTGCTTCCGCCCAACATGTGGCTCACAAGCATTAACCAAATGGGTGAATTCGATCTCGAAATGCGTGGTGTCACTTACGACTTTTCGGAAGTTGCCGAATACATGGTGAAACTCGAAAAGCAGGTGAGTGTCCAAACGGTTTCGCTGGTGACCATCTCGACCTCTAAACAGGACGGGAAAGAAGCCTATAGTTTCACCATCAAGATAGTCCTTAAACGGGACCTTGGTCTTGGGGAGGGTGATAATGGGTAAGATAGATCTTAAAGACAAACGAAACGTCTATGCCATCGTCATTTGCCTTTTGATGATGGTAGCCGCACATCTAGTATATAACTATATGTGGGATCCGTTTACGTATCAGCGCGAAGCATTGGAACGTGATCTCCAGTCGGCCCAGGCTGAATTGGATAAGATTAACGCCAAGAAGCATCGTGTGGCTGAACTCGAAATGCAGCTTGTTCAAGCTGAGAAGGACTTTGAAAAGCTGAAGGAAATGTTCCCTGAAGAAGAAAAGGTTCCGCTGCGTTTGCAAGACCTTTATGCTGTGATTCGCAGCTCCATGGTTCAGATCCAGAAGTTCAACCCCGAAGGTCGTGCCGAAAAGGAACACTACGTCGAAAACCGTTATTCGATTGCGGTTAATTCGGGTTACCACATGTTGGGCTACCTGTTTGCAGAAATTGCAAACTTCAATTACCCGACGGCAATTACGAACCTTCGCTTGAACCGTTATTCGGGCATCAAGGCCGAAGTTGAAAAGTCTGAAACTCACGGTTGGACTCCGATTACTATGTCGGTGACGTTCAACCTGACGACATACACATCGAAAAAGGTAGGCAAATGATGAAAATGAAAATTCTTCTTTTGTTGCTTGCCTTTACCGCATTTGCTAGTGCCGCCCAGATTAAGGATGTGCGTTTCGATTGCAATGCAAAGGGTTGCCAAGTGGTGTTCGCCTTTGCTTCTTCGCAGAACTTGCCGACATTCTTCCAGAAGTACGATGCGTCTTCTAAGAAGTTGACGGTTGGTTTCTCAGAAACGTCGTTCGCTCTTGGCGAAGGCAATTACGATGTCGATGCGAATTCCAAGTTTGTGAAGTCCATGAGAGTTTACAAGGATGCATACAAGGGTGTGCCGTTCTTGAAAATTGAAATGGATGTGGGCGCCTCGATTAATTCTGACAAGAATGAAATCGCCTTGGACAAGTCCAACTTCTTGATTAAGCTCAAGAGCAAGGGTGGAAAGTCCTGGACGCTTTCGAAGCTTTTTGCAGACCGCAAGAAGGCTGCTGATAAGCTTGACAAGAAGGCCGCTGCCAAGGCTGCTCTTGAAGAGAAAAAGGCTGCCCAGAGGGCTGCTCTCGAAGAAAAGAAGCGCTTGGCCGAAGAAAAGAAGGCTGCTCAAAGACAGGCTCTTGAAGACAAGAAACGCTTAGCTGAAGAGAAGAAGGCCGCACAGAAGGCTGCTCTCGAAGAAAAGAAACGCCTTGCCGAAGAAAAGAAGGCTGCAGAAAAGGCTGCCAAGGAACAGGCAAAGCTCTTTGCTGAACAGCAGAAGCAAATTGATAAGGCTGTTGCCGAAGGCGGTGTGATTTCTGCTCTGCTTCCGAAGCTTAAGGAAATGACGGTCCTCATTGGTTCTGGCATGGAACAGTTCCGCCTGGTTGCCGAAGAACCGATTGAAATCCGCAATGTGTCTACCATCGACAAGAACAATACGATTACGATTGGTCTTGCCGGCCCGCAGAAGTCTCCGGTGTTTAGAATTGGTGCCGGTTCTTTGGTCAAGTCTGTGACTTGGGGCGCTAACGGCCTTAAGGTTCAGCTGAAGGGTTCTATCCAGCCGGTCATCTTGGTGCAGGACGGCGCATTCGTTATGCAGATTGCTGAAAAGGGCCTCAATAGAGATGGCTTTATGTTCTGGTCTGCACAGCCCAAGGGCATCTTCATTCGCGACTGGATGAAGGCTGTCGACGAAAAGCCGAACTTCGATGTCTTTGTCAAGAATCTTGATAAGGGCAGCAAGAAGATTATTTCTGGTTCCCAGACCTTCCACCTGCGCCCTGTCGTTCGCGAACTGATTGTGGTTGCCGACGAAACAGAATTCTATGCCGCTCCGAATGAAAATTCTCAGGTGATGCAGCGTCTTGTATTTGGCGACCGTTTGGTGAGCCTCGATATGAAGGGCTTGTATCGCAAGGTGCAGTATGGCAACAAGGTTGGTTATGTGGACCGCCGCGCTGTCGGATTCTTTGACGAACTTTCTTCTGTGCAAGAAGAACGCCTGAAACAGGTCGATAAGGATCGTGGCACAAATAATCTTTCGGCTAATTCGGCGATGATCGGAAGCCAGCTTGACGGTCTTTACGAAGATCGCGTTACCTATAGTTCCTTTGGCCGTCGCGACCCGTTTGTCGAAGTGGACGGCCTAGTCGAAGATGGTATCAATATCGACCAGGTTGAACTGGTGGGTATCATTTGGGAATCGGATGTGCCGGTAGCCATTCTTGTTGAATCCAAGAATCCGTCTATTTCGTACACCGTCAAAGAAGGCGACAAGATTCTCAACGGTAAAGTACTTAAAATCACACAAACTGACGTTCTCTTCCTGATCCAGGAATTCGGGGTGAGCCGTCGCTACTCCATGGGTCTTCCCGATAAACTTGGGGGTCAAAAGTGAAAAAGATGACAAAAATCCTTACTGTTCTTCTCTTGGTGGTGGGTCTCACTACTGCATGGAGCGCTCCTGCCGAAGGTTCGGTGCAAACCCCCAACAAGAAATTGTATGACTTCAGTTTCGTCGACATGAACTTCGAAGCCGTGTTTAGCTCGATCTCCGTGATTGCCGGTGTGGACATTATCCTTGCTCCCGAAGTCAAGGGTAAGACAAGCCTCAAGGTGACCAAGAAGACCTGGCAAGAAACGCTCGACATCGTTTGTAGCATGAACGACTTGACTTGGATCATCGAAGACAAGTACATCTTGATCCAGCGCTCCGCAACTTATCAGGCAAAGCAGAAGAAGATTGCCGACGAAGAAGCCCAGGCTGAACAGAATGCACCGCTTGTCCGTAAGAACTTCCAGGTTCATCACGCCAAGGCCGAAGAATTGGTGAAAGTGCTTGAAAGCATGAAGTCTAACCGCGGCCGCATTACGACGGTGGAACGCACGAACTCGATTATCGTGTACGATACCGACGGCAAGATCGAACAGATGGAAAAGGCTCTGACCGAACTTGACGTGGAAACGCTCCAGATTATGATTACGGCAAAGCTTGTGGTCGTGAACAGCGAACGTGCTCGCGAACTCGGTGTGGACTGGACCGCAAGAATGGGAACTACAGCTCTGACTCCGGGTACGGTTACGACTCCGCAGGGTAGCGGTGCAGGTGATTCCCGTACCAGTGCTGCCATTCATTCTCTGCCGAACGGTGGTGCTTCGCCGGCTGTGGGTTCTGCAACGACTGCTATTACGGCTAGCCTGTTGGATAACAACTTGCAGATTGCTATTTCGAACATCATGGGTGACGCTTCTACTGAAGTGCTTGCTTCTCCGCAGGTTTCTACGCTCGATAACACGGAAGCTCAGGTGTTCATGGGTGACAAGGTGTCTATCCGTGTGATTGACGATAGCGGTGAATCTTCGACGCAGCTCGTGGAAACTGGTATCAAGCTGACGGTGACTCCGCATGTTTCTGGCGACAACCGCATTTTGCTTGACCTGCATCCGGAAAACAACTCCTATGGCTACGATGAAAAGGGCCAGGTGGTGATCAGTACTCAGGAAGCCAAGACCAAGGTCGTGGTGGCTGATGGTGAAACGGTTGTTATCGGTGGCTTGACCCGTAACGAAAATACGGAAAGCGAATCCGGTATTCCGTTCCTCAAGGATATTCCGCTGCTGGGTAACCTCTTCAAGTACACCCGTAAGGCTGTTACCAAGCGTGACCTGATTATCTTCGTGACTCCGCGAATCATTCGCAACTATGTGGGTTCTGTGGAGCTCTCTGAAGCTTCTGCCGATGTCAATGGAACTCCGACTGCAAAGAAGACTCAGACTTCTGCTGAACCGACGGACGGCGAAACTCCGATTGTGGAACCCAAGCCGAAGCAGGAACCTGCTCAGCAAAGATCTTCTGAACCGTCTGAAGCTCCGGCAGCCCCGGCTATCGAAGAAGATGAAGGCGGCTGGAACTAATCTGGTTCACAGAACTTAGAACTTAGAGCTTAGAAAAAAGCCTCGAACTTTGTTCGAGGCTTTCTAAGTTCTACCAACTAAGTTCTAGCGAGCTATCTCACCACGAGTGCGGCGAGGGCGAGTTCTTGACTGGTAACGGTCCAGCTACTGCTCTTGAATTCGTAATTGAGGTCGGCAAGGCGGCGAATTACGCGACAGAGGAGCGGTTTGCCCCAACGGCGGCAGCATTCAGCGGCATTGCCTTGCTTGCAGAACATGAAATAGTTCTTGCCGATTGCCTGCGCTGCATCTTCGGCGCTCATCTTCTTGGCGGTAAGCGACATGAAGTTGAGCAAGTCTACGGCGTGGCTGTAAAGGGCATTTACGATGCGGATGGCGTCGTTGTCCTTGTTGCCGTAAAGAATTTCGTGCAGCTTGCGCGTATAGCCTACGGCATCACGCATCCCAAAATAGTTCAGGATTTCGTAAGGTGGGATTTCGCGGCGGGGCGTAATCAAAGTCTTAACGAGGTCGAACGTGATTTTCGGGCAATCCGGTTCGTAAATCAGGACCTTTTCCAGTTCTTCGCAAACGAGCTTGGTATTGGTGCCCAAGGCGTCGGCCAGATACTGGCTGGCAGCGGGCTCAATCTGCTTTCCGAAGTGAGCGGGTACGTTCGATGCAATCCATTCTTGCATCTTGTACTGCTTGGGTTCTTCGTACTTTTCGATTTTGCCGACCTTCTGCAGGATTTTGTAGAGCTCCGAATTAGCGCGGAGTTCGTCAAAGTCGAGCAGGAGTTTGCAATCGGGGGCGTCCTTGAGCCAGCGGGCGAGAGCCTTGGTTTCATCGGCCTTCATGGCGTCGGCATTGCGGACGACCACCGCCTGTTCTGGTGCAAACATAGAGACGGCGCCGCAGCTTTCCATAATGAGCCCGGCAACCGATGGAATGTTTGTATCAGAGGCGTACACGACCTGCTTAGAAAGCGGGTCGTCTTTGCGGTCTCCGAGAGAGTCTGTCAGGAACTTGTCGACCTGCTTATCCTTGGAGAACTGGTCTTTGCCGATGAGGGCTAGAATCATAGCTTACTTGAAGTCGACGATTTCGAAGCGGTTCTTGCCCTTCGGGGTTACAACTTCGACGATTTCGCCCTTCTTTTTGCCCATGAAGGCAGAACCCATTGGGCTCTTGAAACTGATTTTGCCGTTCATCGGATCGACGCCTTCGGGGCTCACCAGCTGATAGACCACTTCCTTCTTGGTAGCGAGGTTTTTAGCGGTGACGGTAGCGCCAAAGCGGACGGTGTCGGAGTTTGCGTCAAATTCAACGATAATTGCATTAGAAATCTGGTCTTCCAGTTTGGGAATTTCCAGATCGATATGAGCCAGCATTTCCTTGGCGGCGTGGTATTCAGCGTTTTCGCTCAAGTCGCCTTGTTTGCGGGCTTCTTCCATTTCATCTACAACGCGGGGACGTTCGACCTTTTTGAGGAAGGTGTAACGTTCAACCAATTTGTCGTAAGTTTCTTTAGTACAGGGTGTTTTAGCCATGACCTTAAATTAGAATTTTTTTGTGGAGCAGAAGCGGGGGCTGTTCAACATTGTTGCATTTTTCTATAATTTATGACGAAGAAAACAATAGGAGATTCTATGTACACTGTATTGGAAAAAGGCGGCGTTTGTTCCCCGAAGGGATTCACCGCATCTGGTATTTGTGCAGGCATTAAGGCCAGCGGTAACGCTGACATGGCTCTTTTGAAGAGCGAAAAGGCTGCACGTTGCTTTGCCGTGTTTACAACGAACAAGGTGAAGGCTGCTCCGGTGCTTTATGACAAAGCTGCTCTTGAACATGCCCACTTTGCTTCTGCTGTCGTGGTGAACAGCGGTAACGCAAACGCCTGTACCGGCGAACAGGGCCTGCGCGATGCAGAACGCATGGCTGTCCTTACCGAAGAAGCCTTGAAGCTTACCCCGAAGAGCGTGCTCGTTTGCAGCACCGGTGTGATTGGCCACCTGATGCCGATGGATAAGATTGAAGCCGGTATCCCGAAGCTTGTTGAAAAGCTTCATGCCGACGCTTCCGAAGAATTTGGCCGCGCCATTCTGACGACTGACCTTGCGCTCAAGAGCCATGCCGTTGAAATCCAGACCGAAAAGGGTGTGGTGACGATTGGTGGCGCCTGCAAGGGTTCGGGCATGATTCACCCGAACATGGCCACGATGCTTGCCTTTATTACCACTGACCTTGCTTTGCCGATTGATTTCTTTGCTGAATTCCGCGCCGACATCGCTGATTCCTTCAATGCGATTACGGTTGATGGCGATACCAGCACGAACGACACTTGCATTCTCTTGGCTAACGGCATGAGCGGCCTCAAGTACGAAGACTTGACGCTCTCTGAACAGGGTGAATTCCGCGCAGCATTGATGCTCGTGATGAAGGAACTTGCTAAGGATATCGTTCGCGACGGCGAAGGTGCAACCAAGCTGATTGAACTTTGCATCGAAAAGGCCGAAAGCCACGAAGAGGCTTTGCGCATGGCCCGCTTTATTGGAACGTCTAACTTGGCCAAGTGCGCTATGTTCGGCGAAGACCCGAACTGGGGTCGCATTTTGAGCAGCGCTGGTTCGAGCGGCTGCAATATGATCGCCGAACAGACGGACCTTTTCTTTGGCGATGTGCAGGTGCTTTCTAACGGCCGCCCGGTGCAGCTCGACGAAGAACAGACCAAGGCTCTGCGTGCGGTAGTCCGCCAGCGTGAATACAAAGTAACGCTCGTTCTTAACATTGGTCATGCTAGCGCTAGCGCATTCACTTGCGACTTGAGCTACGACTACGTTAAGATCAACGCTGAATACACAACTTAAGACCGCTCGGCTCTATCACATAAACAAGAATGTGATATCGCCTCGCTCTCGCAACCACGCCTCGTTAATACGAGGCGTTTGTTGCTCACGGCATGACGTAATTTAAGAGCTCGGCTTGTTGGTTCCGCTTGTGAACGGAATTCTTGTGAAAATCCCGCTTTTTGGCGGGATTTTCTTGTATTTTTAGGAGAAACAAGAGGATAAACATGGATAATTTCAACTTTTACAGCCCCACAGAATTCGTATTTGGCATGAACCGCGAAAATGAATGCGGTGAACTCGTTAAAAAGTATGGCGGCACCAAGGTGCTGATTCATTACGGTGGGGGCTCTGCGGTGCGTTCGGGCTTGATTGACCGCGTGAAGGCATCGCTCGATGCAACTGGAATTGCTCATGTAGAACTCGGTGGCGTGAAGCCGAATCCGCGTGATACGCTCATTTACAAGGGCATCGAAATGGTGCGCGCCAATGGGGTAGACTTTATTTTGGCCGTTGGTGGCGGCTCTACAATTGATAGCTCCAAGGGCATTGCCGTGGGCAGCCTTTACGATGGCGATTTCTGGGATTTTTATGCGAAAAAGTTGCCGGTCACGAAGGCACTCCCGATTGGCGTGGTGCAGACGATTGCCGCTGCGGGCTCCGAAGGCAGTGGCGCTTCCGTGGTGACTAAAGAAGATGGCATGCTCAAGCGCGATATTGGCTCTGACGTGATTCGCCCGAAGTTTGCTGTGCAGAATCCGGCGCTCCTTTGCACGTTGCCGGCTTACCAGACGGCTTGCGGCATTACCGACATTATTGCCCACATTTTTGAACGCTATTTCACGAATACGCTCGAAGTCGAAACCACAGACCGTCTTTGCGAAGGCCTGCTCTTGGCCATGCTCAAAGAAGGCCCGCGCGCCATTGCCGACCCGACCAACTATCAGGTGCGTGCGAACATCATGTGGGCGGGTACGGTAGCCCACAATGATATTGTGGGCTGCGGGCGCAGTCAGGACTGGAACAGCCACGCCATTGAACATGAACTCTCGGGACTTTATGACTGCGCCCATGGCGCGGGTCTCGCTGTCATTATGCCGGCATGGATGGAATACGTGGTCGACCACAACGTGATGCGCTTTGCCCAGATGGCGACGCGCGTGTTCGGTTGCCAGATGAATTTTGAAAACCCGAAGGCGACCGCTCTCGAAGGCATCAAGGCTTTCCGCAAGTTCCTGCATTCTATCGGTATGCCCATCAACTTTGCAGAACTCGGCGCCAAGGAAGAAGATATCCCGAAGCTGGTTGAAAAACTGAATCCGGGCGACGGCTGGGGCTTTGTTCCGCTCAAGGCGAAGGATGTGACCGCGATTTACACCATCGCCGCGCACGCGACGCTTGAATAGCCTGCAGTTTGGTTTAGCGTATGAAAGCTTTATTTATCGGCGGTACAGGAACTATCAGCATGGCCATTACGCGCCTTGCGGTGGTTCAGGGTTGGAAACTTTACCTGCTTAATCGCGGAAACCGCCCTGCAGAAGACATTCCTGCGGGAGTCGAAATCATTCAGGCAGATATCTACGACGAAGCTGCCGTTGCTGAAAAAATCAAGGGCATGGAGTTCGATGTAGTCTGCGACTTCATCGTATTTCATCCGAGTGCGCTTGAACGCGATTACCGCCTGTTTAAGGGTAAAACCAAACAGTTCATGTACATCAGTTCTGCGAGCGCCTACCAGAAGCCGCTTTCGGACTACCGCATTACCGAGGGCACGCCTCTCGCGAATCCGTACTGGGAATACTCCCGCAACAAGATTGCGGGGGAGGAATTCCTGATGCGTAAATACCGCGAAGAAGGCTTCCCGATTACGATTGTGCGCCCGAGCCATACCTACGATGAACGCCACATTCCACTGGGCGTCCACGGTAAGAATGGCAGCTGGCAAGTCGCGAAGCGCATGCTCGAGGGCAAGCCCGTCATTATTCACGGCGACGGCACGAGCCTCTGGACAATGACTTTCAATACTGACTTTGCCCGGGGCTTCGTGGGTCTGATGGGGAATGTTCACGCCATCGGTGAAACGTTCCAGATTACAAGCGACGAAACTCTCACTTGGAATCAGATTTACAAGGCGGTTGCCGATGCTCTCGGCGTCGAACTTAAGCCTTTCTACGTATCATCGCAGTTCCTTGCGGATGTGAGCGACTACGATTTGACAGGGAGCCTCATCGGCGACAAGGCGAACTCCGTGGTGTTCGACAATTCCAAGCTCAAGCGTGCCGTGCCCACGTTCCGCACCGAGGTCCGTTTTGATCAGGGAATCCGCCGCACGATTGACTATGTGCTTGCTCATCCAGAATTCCAGAAAGAAGATCCCGAATTCGATGCTTGGTGCGATAAGGTGATTGCAACGCTGGAAACCGCGAAGAAGTCTTTTTAACCTCGAAACATAAACTACATTTGAACTATGAAAAATCATTTGTTCAAATGCGTTTTTAGTTTTTTTGTTTTAACTGAGTTAATCGTTGTTTTTGTGGCTTGCGGAGATAATACAAGTTCTGCAAGTTCTAGAGACGATTGCCCTGAAAATTATATTTGCGATACAACCTACACCGATGTGAGTGTCTATAGCTTTGTTTACTATGTGGGCAAAGATTCCCTAGATACGGTAACGGCGACAACGGATAGGATGACTTGTGATATCGAGGATGATAATTTTCATTGTTCCTTGATGTTTATTCATGAGTGCTTTTCCTATTATAGCGTAGTAAGCGCAAACGGTACTGTAAAGGATTCTGCCAAGCATTTAACGGTAAATGTGACGCGAGTCGACACGACCTACATCAATTATGGCAAAAAACGCTTGATTGATTACGTGCCTGCCTATGTCGAGGTTCCCAAGTTGTCGGAAAAGAAATTGCAAGACTTATTCGACACGTTGATAGTCAAGCCTTATGATAGCAAGTATTATTCCTATTATGGGCATACAGATCATTTCTTGAGCAACTATTATATTGATGGCAAAGACTTGCCCGATGGATTTGGAGTTTCTTCTAATACGGAAAGGATTGTAACGCTTTTAGGTTGTGGGGATACCACTTATATGAATTATCCGCTGATACCTAAAGATATAGAAACTCGTTTGTACATGTTTCTTGAAGAACCGCTAGAAAAGGATACCACGATTACGTGGATGGCATATTACACCGATATGTACGGTGTCGAGGATTCTTTAGAAGTGACGACTTTCGTTACGATGGAAGAGGATTAAATCGCTTTTTTTAGAAGGCTTTAATCGCTTATCTTGAAAGTTCCACTGCGTAGTCGGCGGCGTTCACGAAGTCTTGTGCGTGCTCGATGGCGATGACGGTGTGGCCCGCTTCGGTGAGGCCGCGGATAAGGTCAAGCAGGTGCTGGATGTCCTTTTGATGGAGACCGCGTGCGGGCTCGTCGAAAAGGAAAAGCGTGTTTGGAGCCTTTGCACGAGCGAGGGCGATGGAAAGGCGCAAACGGGCGCGTTCGCCGCCGGAGAGGTGCGTCGTAGTCTGCCCGAGTTTCAGGTAGTCGAGGCCCGTATCTACAAGCGGCTTGAGCTTGTCGGCGAAGGGCTTCATGTTGATGAATAGCTTGTAGGCGTCACCGACTTCTAGGTCATAGATGTCGGCGATGGAAAGCGACTTGAAGCGGACTTCGAGAATTTCGTCTTTGAAGCGTCTGCCGAGGCATACGGGACATTCGGATTCTTCGTAGCCCGCGGGGTCGAGGATAATGCCTTCGCCCTTGCAGTTTTCGCAGCGGCCTCCGGGGGCGTGCGTCGCGAACTTGCTGGCGGTGTAGCCGCGGACCTTACTTTCGGGAAGTTTTGCGAATAGGTCGCGGAGAATCGTGTTCAGGTTGATGGCCGAGGCGACGGTGCTGCGGCGGTTCCCGTGGAAATCACCTGTCGAAAGTATGGAAAGTGCCTGGATGCCGAGACTTTCGAATTCGCCCTTGGAGGCACGCGGGGCTAAGTTCCCGAAGAAAATTGTGGATTTGCCGCTACCGCTCTGGCCCGTGATGACACTGAATTTTTGCACCGGGAAATGAGCAGTGACCGGCTTCATGTCGAACATCGCGAAGTTCTCAACATCGATAGTCGCGGTTTTCTTCTTTGGATCCTTCGACGTTCTCTCGTCTCTCGTCTTTCGTCTCTCGTCTAGTAACTTGATCCAATTCCCTGTGGGCGATGCCGGGTTGCCGAGAACGTCCTTTGCGGTTCCTTGCAACAATATTTCGCCGCCTTTTTCGCCTGCGCCAGGACCCATTTCAATGATCCAGTCGGCTTTCTTGATGAGGGCGGGATTGTGGTCGATGAGCACAAGCGTGTTTCCGTGGGATTGAACCTTCTTGAGGACTTTCCAGAGGGCTTCGACATCGCTCTGGTGCAAACCGCTGGCGGGTTCGTCGAGGACAATCAAGAGATTGTTCAAGTGCCCGGTGCTGAGGCTCGAAAGCCGAAGTCTTTGGACTTCGCCACCCGATAGGGTGGCGCCTGCACGCCCTGCCGTGAGGTAGCCGATATCAAGGTCGACAATTGCCTGAATACGGTCTACGAGCGTGCGGAATGCGGGCTGCTGCTTTGCCGTGAGTCGATCGTCGAACAGGGCGTGCAGCCGACTTTCGAGTTCTGCGAAAGGCGTGCTTAAAATGTCTTGCCAAGTTGTGTTATCGATAACAGCATTCAAAAAATTCTGCTTGAGGCGAAGCCCCTTGCAGTCCGGGCATTCTTCTCTGTTGTCGCCGTCTTCGATGATTCCGGTGCCGCCACATTTTTCACAAACGCTCGTGCGGGAATACGGCGACAAGTCTTCAGGAGCGAGCGGTCTAGAAAGCTGCGCTCCATGTTCCGGGCAGCGCGGCACCGTGCTAAAAAGTTTGCGGCTCCCGTTGATGTCTAGAATCAATTCGCCGTGCGTGAGTTTCAAGACTCCATCGACTGCTTCGGCAATGCGGGTGCGCGTGTTCTCGCGAACAATCACGCGGTCCACGACAATAAAGAATTCCTTCGGGACAATCTTCTTTTCGTTTTCAGTCAAGTCGGCAAGCGAATAGCTGACATCATCTGCCATGGCGCGCGTAAAGCCTTGCGCCAGGAACACCGCCGCCAACTTATCGAGGTTCGCGCGTTTCTCGGCGTCAACTCTCGCGAAAAACTGCAACTTACTCCCTTGCGGAAGGCTCGCTATCTCGCGAATCATGTCTTCACGACTCATGCTTTCCATGGGCTTTCCGCAAACGGGGCAGGCGGGCTTCGCATACGCCGCAAACAGGGCTCGCAAAGTAGAGTCGCATTCCGAAATGCTCAAGGCGTAAGCCTTTGCTGGCGTTTCGCCGTGGCTTGGGCCAACGGCAAGGCTTGCGGGTAAACCTTCGGCGCTATCCAGCGGAATAATGCGACGACCGCCGAGCAGTTCCGCCGCAAACGGCGAAAGTGTTTCCAAATAGCGGCGTTTGGATTCCCCGTGCAGGGTGTCAAGCACAAGCGTTGACTTTCCGCAGCCCGAAGGTCCGCATACAACAGAAATCTTGCCCAGCGGGAACTGGGCATCGATATTCTTTAAATTGTGCAGCCTGCAGCCGCGTATGGAAATAAAGTCGGGCATTACTCCCTAATCGTAAAGCGCAGTTCGCCAAACGGGGTGCAGAAATCCAGGTTCTCGAGGTTGTTGGTTTCGATACCCGTGAACATGCGGTAACCGCCACCAATAGAGATTTCGAGCATCTTCGTGACACGATAGTTAAAGTGCACTGCCATGTCGGCGGTAAAGAAGTAATCTTCGGATTCAAAAGCTTCGTCGTCCGGTTCCATCACATAGAGGGCACCGCCACCGATTTGAATAGGAACAGAAATGGAAAAGTCATTGACACGCACCGGGAACAGTTCCACGAAACCGCCTACAGACATATACTTGATCATCTGCTTTTCGGACACGTTATAGTTGCGCACGTCACTCAAAAGTCTAGACACCCACACACCCGTGGAGAGCAGAGGGTTGATGTCGAGACCGATGCGGAGGTTCGCGAAAATGGCTCCGTCGTCGGCCACGAGTACGTTACCGCCGCTCACGCCAATGAACGCCTTCAGACCTCCATTGGATTTTTCTTCAGGCGTGAACTGTACGCTTTGCAGTTCAGCGCTTGCAAAAGCGGTGAGGACTATCAGGAAAACAAAGATTTTCTTTATCATTTTATACCTCGTTTTGTATAAAATTTACTAAATGAATTCAAGCGGGGCGTTACGGGGCCGGTGATTGAGGCCCTGTTTGAGGGGGTTGTGTATGACCCGGCTGAGTCGGGGCTGAAACTAGGGGGAGACATCCCCCTTTAAAAATTAAAGGCGGTCCTTGGTCATGTTCAGGCCTTCAGCAGGGCTTCCTTCCCAGTTCCAGATGCGGTCCTTGGATTCGGGCCAGGTACAAATCGTCCACACCACGGAGTTGCCGCAGAGAACGATGGTCCAGATGCCGAACACGAGGAACAGAATGAGAGGAATGAAGGCGAGAGAACCGTAGAAGATGGACATACGGGTCACCAGCATAGTCTGGATAAGCATCAGGATTTTTACGTAGATGATGATGCAAATCCATGCAAGAGCGGTAATGCCGATGGAGGAAACAAGCAACTTCTTCTTGGTGTAGTTCTTGGGGTCCGGTCTTGCTGGCAGTGCATACAGGGTCAAGAAGATAACCAGGAGGAATGCACCATGGAAAGTCAGGTACCAGAAGGCGTTGATGAGCTTCTTGAGTACCGACGGGTCAAAGTGCAATCCATCGACCACAATGACTGAAAGCGCGTTCTGGAGGTAGTTCACGAAGCCGGCATAGAGACCGATAATGCCTGCAAAGATAAGCAGAAGTGGGGTATAGATGCGAATCTGCTTGTGCAGCGGACGAGACACCTTGTTTTCCCACACTACATTAAAGTTCGATTCCAAGCTGCCGAAAGCGAGAATGAACGTGATGAAAAGACCCATGGCACCGATAAATCCGAGCTTACCAATAGGCACATGTTCTGCGTTCTTCACGATGGTGATAATCGGGTCGACAGGCCAGTCGAGATCCAAGAACGTGAGCAAGTGCGGCAGGTAGTCCGAGAAAAAGTTACCGAATCCGACCGCGATTGTAATCGATGTCAAAAGGATCAGGAGCGGTACCACAGCCAAGAACGTCGTATAGGTAAGGGCTGCGGCGCGGGTAAGTCCATGGAAGTACAAGAAGGACTTGCCTGCAATGATGGCAACCTTTACGGGCGTGACAGAACGTTCGGCTATATAGTCGAACATCCTCTCCCAAGAAAAATCTTTAAACCAGTTTGGCATCAAAACGGATTACTTGATGGTGCTGGTCAGGCGGAAGGCGAGACCTACATCGCTCAGTTCGTTTTCGCTATAGACGCTGAATTGAATCTTGGACTTGCCGATGCTCTTGACATAAGCGACGGTCCATGCCCAATCGTCGTAGGTGCCCTTCGGGGCGCCATAAAGATTGTCGCGCTTGTTGATGTATTCCCATTCAACCATGAGGTGGCTCATGATGGTGCTCAGGATCTTGCTGTCCGGGGCAAAGTCGAGACCCAGGTAGAACGGCTGGTAATAGATGCCCGGCTGGAAGTACTTGGATTCGGGAGCGAGATAGTTGTCTGCGCCGGTATCCAGGTCGTCATCTTGCGTGTAAATGCAGGCATATTCACCGTAGGCGCGGAGGATCGGGAGGAATTCGTAGCTGGCGTAGGCGGCAATACGGTGAGTTACGTAGGCCGTGTTCTGCACGACGTCAACCAGGTTTGCACGGTAGGCGACCTTGACTTCGAGCGGGAAGGTGAACTTCATGTCGTCTTCGATACGAACATAGCCCTGGTTTGCGGTTCCGTTCTTGGCGGCAACCATGGCGTTCAGTTGGTTGAGGCCACTCTTCCAGCCGAGTTCGACAGCGTTGTGGCTATAATCGCGCATCCAGAGGCCGCGCTTGGTCAAATCCTTGTCGACGTAGGTACCGAAGTTGGTGGACTGCGACCAGTCGGTCTTCCAGCGACCGATCTTCAAATTCATCTGGTTGTTTTCGTTAAGAGCCCACTTGTAGTTTACCCAGTAGAGGTCGGCCAGAATCTTGTCGTAGTAGGTGACCTTACCGTCGCCGTCCTTGACCTTGTTGCCGAATTCCGGGGCAAAAATACGGAGCATGATCGTACCGTCCAGGTTTTCGCTCTTGTACTGGCCACCGATGTTGGCACGAATCCAGCCGCTGCTGAAGTTGTTGTCATCGTCGGCGATGGACTTGGTGGCCTGGGTCTGTACGTTACCCTTGAGGGCCATATTGTCTGTGAGATCTCCGGCAAATGCCGAAATGCTCATGGCAAGGGCGGCCACTGCGATTTTCCTGAACTTCATGTTTACTCCTTGGAGGGTTTTGTTTTTCGTGTCCAAATTTAGAAATAATTTTCTAAATTTCGGCCCGCTTTTAAGGAGTGTTCCGTGAAATTGTTTCATTTTTGCTTTTTTTACGTTTTTTTCGCTGTTTTGTGTGTAAATCTTTTGGCCAAACCTGCTTGGGCTCGCGATATTCTCCCCAATAAGACGTATGCTGTGCTTACAGTGACATACACCAATAATGACGATGTCCCCCAGGCGCATAAAAAACTTTCGTTTGTTGGCCAGAACAATCCTAATAATAAATTGACTGTTACGACCGATGCCGAAGGCGAAGCCACATTCCATATTCCGCGTGAAGATGCTTATTCGATTTTCTGTGAAAGCGTGACCGGGCCTTTTGAATGCGGCTCGACTCCTTATGTGTCGCTCACGGCAAGTACGGGTGGCATGACGGTTGTTTTCGACGACACGCGAGTCGAATTGGTCGGTGTGAATTTTAAGGCAGGGAGCGCTGAACTGGAATCGCAGTCCATGGAAATTCTGGATAAGGCTGTTGAAGGCCTAAAAAGAAATCCCGATGCCCGTATCGAAATTCAGGGACATACCAGTTCCGAAGGCGGCGATGCGTTTAACCAGACGCTTTCTGAACAGCGCGCTTACACGGTATTCCTTTACATGGTCGATCACGGCATTGACCGCGGTCGCCTTTCGGCAAGCGGTTACGGCTCTAGCCAGCCGAGGGCATCGAATGCCACTGAAGCGGGTCGCATTAAGAACCGCCGCATTGAACTTCGCGTATTGAACGAAAACGAAGTTCCTGTAGAATACGTCAACTAAGTTCTACCAACTAAGCTCTACCAACTAACATTTACGGAAGCCGTCGTCGGAAAGGATAATCCGACCTTCGCGGAAAAGCGTACCAAGAATTTTCTTGAATGTCTTTTTGGACATGCCGAATTCGCGGCGGATTTCTTCGGGATCGCTGTGGTCGCCGTATGGCAAGAATCCACCGGCTTCTTCAAGTTTTTGCATGATGGCAGAGGGGCTTTCGCTCTTCATGATTCCCTTGTAGCCCACAGGAGTGAGGTTCAGGGTAATCTTGCCGTCTTCGGTAAAACGCTGGATGTAGCCTGCCATGGTGTCACCGATGTAAATGCGCGGCGTACCCTGCGTAATCATTAAACGGCCCGTGTAGCGGTAGTCCACCAAAAAATCGATGTGGTCGCGGGTGACCTCGTAAGCGGCGAGCTGTACCTTTTGACCCAGGTGCAGTTCCGAAGTGTCGGGGTCCAAGAAACTCTTGATTTTTTCGGTCGCGACAATGCGGTTGCTCTTGTCGTCTTCGAGAATGAATACGACGCAACGGTCTCCGCGGCGGAGTTCACCGAGCTGCTGCTTGTAGGGGAGGAACAAGTCCTTGTTCAGACCCCAATCCAGGAATGCGCCAAAGCGGTTTACGTCCTTGACTTCGAGCACGGCAAATTCGCCGACAGTAGCATAGGGCTTGTCGAGCGTTGCAATGGGGCGGTCTTCTGAATCGGTATAGACAAATACGTCAAGAACTTCGCCTTCTTGGAGGCTGAATTCTTCTTTTTTGCCGGGGAGCAGTACGCGTCCGCCGGTTTCCAGTTCCAGGTAATAGCCCTGGGGCATGATTTCTTCTACTCGGGCGCGGTTAAATTTGCCTAATTCCATGGGGACCTTCCGTTCATTTTTACCCAAAATTAGAAAAAGTGAAAAGAATAAGGGACAAAATCAGACGGTTTTCCCGATTTTGGCGTATAGAAGGTATAACCACTCTCTAAAAAGGATACGCCATGAATCAAAATACAATGATGCTTCACGAAAAAATGTCGACTCGTTACTTACCGCGCGAAAAAATCGAAAAGTTCGGGGCTTCAGCACTCACGAACGAAGACCTGCTCGCCCTGATTTTGGGGAGCGGGAACCAAGACTGCAATGTTTTTGAACTGTCGCGGCGCCTTTCGGATTTCCTTTCGAACCAGACTCAGGTGCCGACACTTGCCCAAATTCGGGAAATTCGCGGCCTTGGCAAGGTGAAGGCGGCGCAGGTGCTGGCCTGTTTGGAACTTTCGGGGCGCTATATCTTGAGCAACAAGTCAAACCCGATTGTTTCGCCAGAAGACCTTGTGTCTAGGTTATCGTTCTTGAAATACGAGGAGCAGGAACACTTGGTAGTGGTCACGCTCAATTCGGTGAATGGCGTGATTCGTGTTCATGAAATTACGACGGGGCTTGTCAACAAGACTCCAGTACACCCGCGCGAGGCCTTTGCAAAAGCGATTGAAGACCGTGCGGTTTCAGTCGTGTTTGCTCACAATCACCCTTCTGGATCTGTCGAGCCGAGTCTCGATGACATGGCGATTACGCGGGTTCTCTGTGCTTCGGGGCGAATTCTTCAGATTCCGGTGCTCGACCATATCATTGTGGGCAAGGGCGGCTTTACGAGCATTTGCAGAAAAAATCCGGAGCTGTTCGAGAAAACGTTCTGCCCGGTTTAGGTTTCTAGCCTACAAAATTCATGATATTACAAAAATGTTACAAAGTGCTGGTTGTGTGATTCTCAAGGGGTTTTTCAAAAAAAAACGCATTTTTTTGTTGCTTTTTTGAGTAATAAGTTATATTTACAATAGTAGAATCGGGTGGCTTTGTTTGGTAGTCGCCCATTATAAGGAGATGCTATGAATAAGGTAGCTATGGGCCTTGCCCTTGCTTTGGCGGCTTCCGCCTTTGCTGGTCATCCCCAGACGATAAACAAGGAAGGCTTTGTGGGTGTGAATAAGACCCAGTCTGCTCAGTCCCTTGGCCATTCCAAACTAGTGTTTACCCTTTTGGGCGATATGACCTTCGGTAACGACATGTTCCCGAATAACGATAATGGTATAGCTCTAAAAGAAAGTTATGCTGATGCTGATATGACTAATGGCTATATGTATGGGCTAGAACGTGATGCAGAAGTGAAGGACTTCTTGGGTGCTTCTGCTTATGTCGGCTTTGCCATTGGCATTTGGCACTACTTTGATTTGGGCTTTACCTTGCCGGTTTACTATGACCAGTTTACCGCCGAAGACATCAATCATAACGGCGTTATTTCCAATACGAAGGTTGGATATATTGGTAACCTCAAGGCCGATTTGAAGGCTCGTTTCCCGCTTCCTGAAGACCAGGTGTTCGATATCGCTGTGTTTGGCGGTCTTACCTTTAAGACGGCAAATGCCGAAAAACAGGGTCTCTGGATTCGTGAACCGGAATACATCAACAAGAAAAACGGCGTTGCTTCTCCGTTTGGTATAAATGCGATGACCCTTAAGGGTGGCCTTGCTATCACAATGGATATTAGTAAGCTCGATGGCGGTGATGGTGTTCCGTTATTGTTGCACTTGAATGGTGGTTATCGCTATGTGATGAGCGATGAATATATGTCGCTCCCGTTCATGAGTGCCGCCGCTGAAATCTACTTTATGGATTTCATGTCGCTGTTTGCTGAATTCTATTGGGATATCCAGACGGATGACCTTGTGTCTTGTCAGTTGGATAAATCTAGCGGACTGAAGGTTTGTGGTGAACAAACTGACAAGCTTGACATGATGCAGTTGACAACTGCCTTGGTGTTCCACTTGCCGGTGGGCGTTGATATCCACATGGGTGCATCTTTCTACCTGGGCGGCGACAAGTATTTGAATAATGTCGAAGTCTTGAGAGATGGTGACCGTAACGGAAGCTTCACTTATGTGAACGGGATTAATGAATCCGGCATGTATGACCTTAATTTGTATGAATACGCTGACAAGGATGCCGTTCGTGCTGATCGCATTCGCGTGAACCCGAATCTTGCGATTTATGGCGGTATCACTTGGAGCGGCTTCCTGCTTGCTCAGGACCGCGATGGCGATGGCATTACGGATGACGAAGACAAGTGCCCGGATGATATCGGTCACCGCTTGAATCAGGGTTGCCCGCTGGGTAATCCGGATGCTGACGAAGACGGCGTTTGCGATGCCTGGGTTGCCGAAAAGGGCTTTGAATCTGAATTTGCTGAAGTTTGCGAAGGCGTTGATGAATGCCCGAACGAAGCTGGCGAAGGCGACGACGGTTGCCCGCTTGACAATCCGGATGCTGATGGTGATGGCGTTTGCGATGCCTGGGTATCTCAGAAGAAGATGCTCAAGAAGTTTGCGAACGTTTGCGAAGGCATTGACGATTGCCCGGCTCAGGCTGGTTCTCCGGCATTCAATGGTTGCCCGACTAAGCAGCCGGACCCGGATGGTGACGGTCTCTGCTCTCCGTGGATTACCGATGAAGGTGTCATGAACGAATTCGCCGACATCTGTAAGGGTTACGACATGTGCCCGGGTGAAGCTGGTTCTGCCGCTAACAAGGGTTGTGCATGGGATGATCCGGATGCCGATAACGATGGCCTCTGCGACCCGTGGGTAACCGAAAAGAAGATGGGCTTCTACTTCGAAAAGGCTGCTGAAGACGAAGCAATGGCTAAGGAATGGTTCATTGACAAGTCTTGTAAGGGTATCGATAAGTGCCCGACCGAACTCGGCCCGGCAACGAATGAAGGCTGCCCGCTCGGCAACCCGGATACCGACCAGGATGGCCTTTGCGATCCGTGGGTAACCGAAAAGAACATGCTTGACCAGTATGATGGTATCTGTGCTGGCGTTGACAAGTGTCCGACCGAAGCCGGTGAAGCATTTGCTCAGGGCTGCCCGATGGAAAGCCCGGACCCGGATGGAGACTCCCTCTGCTCTCCGTGGGTTACCAAGCAGAAGATGCTTGACCAGTTCAAGGAAATGTGCCGCGGCTACGACCGTTGCGAACTCGAAGCTGGTCCTGAATGGAACAAGGGTTGCCCGATTGAAGATGATCCGGACCCGGATAAGGACGGCGTTTGCTCTGAATGGGTTGCAACCAAGAAACTCCAGAAGGAATTTGAAAGCGTCTGTACCGGTATCGACCGCTGCCCGGATGAACCGGGTGACGACGGCCATGGTTGCCCGAAGAAGGCTGCTGAAAAGCTCGATGGCGTGACCTTCAAGAGTGGTAAGGCTACCTTGGAAAGCAACGCACGCAAGATCCTCCAGGGTGTCGCCAAGAAGCTCGTCGAAGACGACAGCTATAAGGATCTGAAGATTGTGATCCAGGGTCACACCGACAACGTGGGTAAGGAAAAGACCAACCAGAAACTTTCCGAAAACCGCGCTAAGGAAGTGATGAAGACCCTCACCAAGGCTGGCGTGAAGAAGGATCGTATCAAGGCTATCGGTATGGGCTCTAGCTGCCCGATCGATGACAACAGCACTGCTGAAGGCCGCGAAATGAACCGCCGTATCGAAATGCACTTCGTAACGCCGGATAACGACGGTACTCAGTGTGAAAGCAACTTGGTGCAGTAATCAATCTGTAAAACGTTGAAATTATCCCCGACCCGGTAGGGCCGGGGATTTTTTGTGTAGTTTTGGTAACAATGAAAAACGAAATATTTTAGGTCTTTTTCGGATTTCTTTTATTAGATTATTTTTTATAAGGGAGCCTGAGGTTTATAGTGGATAAACGTCGGAAAATATTGACTTGTATACTCGCCATTGCGTTGATTTTTATAATCAACATGGGTGTTGCGAATATTCTCAAGCAAGGCAAATGCGAATCCATCCTGAATCTGGATGAAGGCTGGACGCTTATTTTCCATGGCGACACGACTGAAATTCCCTCTATCAAAGATTTTGCGTTTGAAGACCATAGCATAAAAAGAGGCGATTCCGTTATCTTGAGGCGGCGACTCGGAACGAATTTTCCGGAAAACCCGGTGCTGCGTTTTGAAACCTACCATGCTTTTGTCGAAGCTTACCGTGAAAAATCCTTGCTGTATTCAAGCGGCAAAAAAGATTTCACGGAAGGGAATATGGTTGGAAGCAGCCTCCATTTTGTGTATTTGGGTGTTGTTCTGTATAAGAACAAGATGTTTGAGCTCCGGTTCCATATGGCAGAAGACGATGCGTGGGATGCTTTGCCGATAATGGAGGTGTTGCCGGCTCGGTATGCTTATGGGGATTTCTTTGCTAGACATTCCATGCCTTTGGCTGTAGGGGTGTTTTCGCTTTTATTTGGGTCTTTATCCCTGTTCTGTTGCTTGGGCGCATTCTATTATAGAATGAAATTTTTCCGTATCCTGATGACGGGGATACTTTCTTTTTGCTTGGGCTTGTGGACGATATGTTATACGAGGGTAATCCAAATCTTTTCGCTTGATTTTTCGTTCAATACTTGCCTAGAATATATATGCCTTTATTCGGCCCCAATTCCGTTGTGCTTGTTGTTGTTGCATATGCATTACAAAAAGATTAGTAATGTGCGCTGGTGGGGGTTGTTCGTTATTACTGCCGTAGGCATCGTTCTTCTTGTAACGACTACCATTTTGAATGGAACGCATATATTGCGTTTCCCCAGGACTTTGTGGGTGTACCATCTTTATGCGATGATCGGACTGGGCTATATGATTTGTACGGGAATTCTATATAACCGTCATTTCGATACCCCGGGTAAAATCCTTTTGGCCGGAGTCTCCGTATTCGGTGGCTTTGCGGTGATAGACCTTGTCCGTTTTTACGTGGCCAAGTATATACATATGGAACATTCCGTTCTCGAAATGACGTTGCTTCCGATTGGAACGTCTGCGTTTGTATTGCTGCTTGTGCTGAGTTATTTAGTTTATATATACCAGCTGCTTACGGAAAAGGCTGAAAAAGATGCCTTGTCGGAAATTGCTTACAAAGATGCACTCACCGGGCTATATAATCGAACCAAGTGCTTGCAGATTTTTGGAGTGCTCGATAAAGGCGATAGCGACTACGCCATTGTGAGTTTTGACATGAATGGCTTGAAACTCGTGAATGACAATCATGGTCACAGAGCTGGCGACAAGTTGATAAAGGCTTTTGCCGAAGTGCTTAAGGAAGCCTTTATGGGAATTGGTTCGGCTATTCGTGTCGGTGGCGATGAATTCTTGGTGATTGTGCGTAACGAACATGTCGAAGATGTAAAGGAATCCCTAGTGATGATGGCGGACCTGCAGAAGGAACGTAGCGCGAAGTTGCCGATTCCGCTGGAAGTAGCTTATGGCATTGCCTATAGGCATGAACTTTCAAAGGGCATGGCTGGCTCCGAGGTTCGCAAACTGGCCGGAACGGAAGACGTATACCATTTGGCCGATGAGCGTATGTACGCCATGAAAGCGTCAATGAAATCGGATTTGGTAAGGAAGTAGGATCGGGGATTTTTATATTAGGGTTTATGACTAAACTCGATGAAATTCTCCAGTCCCTTGATGCCTCCAACCACGATCTCGTGGAAATGCTCCCGGCAAATTTGAATCATAAAATGGTGCAGAAGGCTCGCCTCGGCAAAAAGCCTGTGCCCAAGCATACCCAAGACCTCATTTTGCAGGCCGTTAACGCCCTTTTGCGCGAAAAAGCGGTTACCGAAGACAAAAAGGTGAAGCAGTACAAGCGCGTCGAAATATTCGGGGAATAACTTTTATTAAATTACTCATATGCAACAATATTTAGACTTGCTCAAGGATATTTTGGAAAATGGGGTGGACCGTTCTGACCGTACGGGAACGGGAACGCGCTCTGTTTTTGGCCGCCAGTGCCGTTATGATTTGTCCAAGGGATTCCCTTGTTTGACTACGAAAAAGCTTCATTTGCGTTCGATTATCCATGAATTGTTGTGGTTCTTGAAGGGTGATACGAACATTAAGTACTTGCATGACAACAAGGTGACCATTTGGGACGAATGGGCCGATGAAAACGGCGACCTGGGTCCGGTTTACGGTCACCAGTGGCGCAGCTGGCCGACCCCTGATGGTGGACATATCGACCAGATTCAGAATTTGATTAACAGCCTCAAGAACAATCCGGATTCTCGTCGCCATTTGGTATGCGCCTGGAACGTTGCCGAAGTCGACAAGATGGCCTTGCCGCCTTGCCACTGCCTGTTCCAATTTTATGTGGGCGGTGTAGGTGCCTCTGGCAAGCGTAAACTGAGCTGCCAGCTGTACCAGCGCAGTGCCGATACGTTCCTCGGGGTGCCGTTCAATATCGCTTCTTATGCGCTGTTGACTTTGATGCTTGCACAGGTCTGCGATTATGAACCGGGTGAATTCATTCATACCTTGGGCGACACGCACCTGTATTCGAATCATTTTGAACAGGCCCGCGAACAGCTGACGCGCACGCCGCGCAAGTTGCCGACCATGAAGTTGAATCCTGCCATCAAGGATCTTTTTGAATTCAAGTTCGAAGATTTTGAACTGGTCGATTACGACCCGTGGCCGACGATTAAAGCTCCGATTGCGGTGTAATCGAAGGGGGAGGCAAAGATGCTGATTTCTGCAATTGTTGCAATTTCTCAGAATAATGTGATCGGTCGCGACGGTCACTTGCCTTGGCATTTGTCCGCTGACCTCAAGCGTTTTAAGACGATTACGACTGGGCATTCTATTGTTCTTGGTCGCAAGAATTATGACGATATCGGACGCCCGCTTCCGAATCGCACGAATTACGTGCTTACGCGCAATCCTGCATTCGAAGCTCCGGGCTGCGTTGTCTGTAGCAATCTTTCGCAGGCGATAGAATCTGCTCGCGCCGCCCATGAAACAGAATGCTTTATTATTGGCGGCGCGGCGGTTTACCGCGAAGCCATGCCCCTAGTGCAAAAGCTTTATGTGACTCGCGTGCTGGCCGATGTAGACGGCGATGTGCTGTTCCCGGAATGGGGCGATGGCTGGCACAAGGTAAGCGAAGAACGCTTTGAAGCCGACGAAAAGAACGATTATCCGACCACATTTGAAGTCTGGGAACGCTAATTGGTAGACCCTGTAAAAATTCACAAGCAGTATATATTTGTGACGTCGGTTTTCGTCGTCGCGATACTATTATTGTTTGTCATTTTTATGGGTGCGGTGCGCTCCAATGGGGTTTCTCCGCAACAAGTTCGCTTTGATAAAGGCTGGACCGTTACATACAAAGGTGAAAAAACTCCGATTGTGTCTTTAAGGAACTTCACGTTCCCCAAGAGACTGATGGCTGGCGATACCCTTATATTGGAAGGTTCTGTTCCCGCAAATTCTCCAATTGCGCATCCGGTGTTTAGGTTTAAAACGATCCATTGCGCGGTTGAAGTCTTTGAAAACGGAAAGAGTTTGTATGAATATGGGAAAGATAGCGATTTCCCGGGAAGCGGCTACCATTATGTTTACTTGGATCCAAGCGATGTCCAAAAACTGAAAGTAGTTCTTGTTGAAAAAGTCGACAATAGAATCGTTCACATTTCGAATTATTCGCTCTTGCCTGGGAAATATGCCTTAAGCGATTATTCGTCGAGACATATTTTTGCTCTTGTCATCGGTATATTCCTGATTCTGTTTGGTGGAATTGCTGTTTTGATAGGATTTATCATGCGGATTTACGGAGTCAATTATTTCCGTCTGCTGATGATTGGAGCCCTGTCGTTTACGTTTGGCGTCTGGACGATGTGCTATACGAAACTCATCCAGTTGGTGTCTTTCAATTTGACTTTCAACACGACGCTTGAGTATTTGTGTCTTTATTTCTCACCGCTTCCGTTTACGTTGTTGCTTTGGAATATGCAGCGTATGCATCTCGGTCGCCAGAAAACCCTGGTGATGAAGTTCTTGGTGGGCTACGAAATTGCTTTCTTGTTTGTGACTTCGTACCTTCATTTTTCGGGCCTGTGCGATTTCCCGAAAACCTTGGTGTTTTTCCATGCCTCGGTATTTGCAGGCTTGATTTACTTTGTTTTTGCCGGCATTCTCTACAACAAGAAAATGGATATATCCGGAAAGCTTCTTACGCGAGGGGTGCTGTTCTTTGCGATATTTGTTGTTCTGGATTTGATTCGCTTTAATATTGCCCGCTTTGTGTCAGTAGATATTCCTTTGTTGGATTCAACTTGGACGCCTGTTGGTATGCTTGGCTTTGTGCTTTTGCTTGTCCAAAGCTATATCGTGTACCTGATTTACATTCTGGAAGATCGTGCCGAAAAGGGTATTTTAGCGACTATGGCGTTCTTGGATGCTTTGACGGGACTTTATAACCGAGCCAAGTGCCAGCAAATTTTTGAAATTCTCGACAAGAATTTTGGCGATTATGCCATTGTCAGTATTGATATGAATGGTCTTAAGGCCGTGAATGACAAGTATGGCCATAACGAAGGCGATAAACTCATTAAAGCGTTTGCCGAGGTCTTTAAAGAAGCTTTTGCTGGAATTGGAACTGCCATTCGTGTGGGTGGTGATGAATTCATGGCTATTGTTCGTAGCGAACATGTGGCCGATGTTTCGGATGCGATTACTAAAATGAAAGATCTTCAGAGTGCTCGTAGCGAAGAACTGCCTGAACCTTTGAATTCGGCGTATGGCGTTGCCTATAAGCATGAATTCTTGAAAAACGGGTTTAGCATTGTTGAAGAAAACCGTATTGAGGCCGAAAAAGTCTATCATTTGGCCGATGAACGCATGTATGCCATGAAAGCTTCGATGAAGTCGAAATTGGCACGGAAAGAATAGTTTTTTTTGATATTTTCTATCCTCTTTCGATTCCCGTCTTTCGTCTTTAATATATATTAAAGACATGCTAGACTTTAACGTTTTTTATCGTTTGGCGGCTGCGATTGGCATTGGCCTGATTATTGGCCTGCAGCGCGAGCACACTTATTATGACCAGTCAGATAGACATCCGGCCGGTGTTCGTACTTTTACCCTTGTTGGGCTTGCGGGTGCCATGGCGGCACTCCTTTCGGACCAAATGGGTGGTGTAGCGCCTTTTATTACCGGATTTGTTGTTGTGGGCATGCTTTTGATGGCCATGCATGTGTCTTTTGCGATTGGTCACCGTAAGCAAGATGATTCTACTGCGGGTCATTTGCCCGGTGGCGATGGCATTACCACAAGCGTTGCGGTTGTGATTGTGTATTTGCTCGGCGGTATTTGCTGGTACGGACGCTTGCTAGAATCTTGCGTGATTGTGGTAGTGATTCTCTGGGTGCTTTCGGCAAAGGAGCAGTTGCATACTTTTGCGCAAAAGCTTTCCAAAGAAGATATTTTGGCGACGGTCAAGTTTGCGGTGATTTCGGCTTTGATTTTGCCGTTCTTGCCGAACCAAGCTTACGGCCCTGCTGGGCTTGAGGTTTTGAACCCGCATACGATTTGGCTGTTCGTCGTATTCATTAGCGGTATTGGTTTTGTAGGCTATGTGCTCATTAAGCTTGTGGGCCCGGGCAAAGGCATTTGGCTTACGGGCTTGCTGGGAGGCCTTGCCAGCAGTACAGCGTTGACCTTGAATTTGGCCGGGCGCAGTCGTGAAAACGAGGATTACGCGTCTGACTTTACGCTTGGTATTGTGCTCAGTTGGGCGGTGATGTATGTGCGCCTATACCTGATTTGCATTTTCTTGAGTGGCGCACTTGCGGCACCGCTTGCTTTGCCGCTATTGTTGCCCGTGGTGCCTGCGCTTGGGTATGCGCTGTTCCTCAAGATTCGCGAGTTCCGTGACCACAAGCAAAAGTCTTCGGATTTTTCGAACCCGTTCAAACTTTTGCCGGCGATTAAGTTTGGCGTGATTTTTACCTGCGTGATGTTTATCGCCAATGCGGCACGCGTGTATTTGGGCGCCGGTGCGCTGTTGGCCTGTAGTTTTTTGGGAGGCGCCGCCGAAATGGATGCGGTGGCGTTCTCGGTAATCGATATGAACTTGAAGGCCGGACTCCCGGTGCGTGAACTGGTGCTGGCGTTGTTGTTTGCAAGCCTCGCCAATACAATCACGAAGGGGGGCTTGGTGTTTTTCTTGGGTGCAAAGGCGATGCGTCGTCCGATTTTGCCTGCTGTAATCTTGATTTGCTTGGTGACTGCAGGTTTGATTGGATATTATGCGGTCTTATAAAAAAGGATAGGGTATGGGTGAAAAACTGATTCACGCTTTGACGGTAGCGGGCTTTGACGGCTCTGCCGGAGCGGGCTTTATCTCGGACATCAAGACAATGGCTCATTTTGGTGTGTATGGCCAAGCGGTCTGCACGGCGCTCACGCAACAGAATGAAGAAGAATTCGTAGCGCCCGGCTGGGTGATTTGGGACCGCATCGAAGCTCAGCTTGAAACGCTCTTTAAAAAGCATAAGTTCAAGTATGTGAAAATCGGGCTTGTGGAAAAGGCCCGCACCTTAAATCGCATTGTAGACTTCGTGCGTGCAAAGTCTCCGGATGCATTCATTGTATGGGACCCGATTGCAAGTGCAAGCGCTGGGTTCCACTTTATGCGCGATGCCGAAAAGTTCTTGCCGATTATGAAGTCGATTGACTTGGTGACGCCGAACCAAGATGAATTTGCCTACTTGGGCCTGGGGCTTGCGGAATCCCGCGGACAAATCAAGATGGGCCGTGACTTTGCCGTACTCTTGAAAGGAGGCCATGCCCGCGGCAAGGAATCGATCGATACCTTGTGGTATAACGAAGAACAGTTCAAGTTTATTAGCCCGCGGCTCCCCGGCAAAGGCAAGCACGGCACCGGCTGCGTGCTCAGCTCTGCAATCCTTGCAAACGTGGCCCTTGGCAAAGACGTTCCCACCGCCTGCGAAATTGCCAAGCAGTACATGAACGAATACCTGCAAACCGGCGAAGGCCGCTTAGGGTTTTTAGTTTAAGCAAGATTCTTTTAAGGTGCCACACGGATTCGATTTTACTAACGTAAAATCTGTTTTATATGGGTTAGTATTTATGGATAAAATTTCGATAGCGTTGGCGATATTCGCGTTAGGTTTGGTTGCCTGTGATGGTTCTGGTACGAGTTCTACGGAACAGAATTCTGAATCTGAGTTGGAGTCTTCTGGCAGTAACTCTGCTGGTGTAGACTGTTTGGCTCTTATGGAAGGGTATACGGACTGGAATAGGGATGTTCCAAAAGAATGCCGTCTGAATCCTGAAATTAATTACGGTAACATGACTGATGCACGCGATGGCAAAATCTATAAGACAGTAAAGATTGGTGAGCAAACCTGGATGGCAGAGAACTTGAACTACGCTGACAGCGCAAAGACTGCGAGTTTGAAAGGCAAAAGCTGGTGCTACAATAATGCGGATAAAAATTGCGATGTTACTGGGCGCCTGTACACTTGGGCTGCGGCAATCGACTCTGTCAAACTCGCTACTGATGTAGACCATCCGCAGAAATGCGGCCGCCTCGAGGAATGCGGCCTCGCTTTCGATTCGGATGGCTCAGCGACCTTAATCCAGGGTATTTGCCCGAGTGGTTGGCATTTGCCGAGCCCGAACGAATGGAAAGCCTTTTTCATGGCTGTGGGCGGTGAATCTACGGCAGGCAAGTTCCTCAAGTCGCAGACGGGGTGGATGTGGGAGTATAGCAACGGCAATTATAGTGACGGCAATGGCACGGACGCCTTCGGCTTTTCTGCGTTGCCCGCTGGAGAAAGGAACGAAGATGGCTATTTTGAAAACGAAGGCTACTACGCGAAATTCTGGAGTTCTTTTGAAGACTTAAGCCTCGATGCGTACTTTGTGAAATTGTACTATAATCGCGAATCTGTGAACCTGAACTGCACTGATAAGTACAGCGCACTCTCTGTTCGTTGTGTAAAGGACTAAAACGGTGAAATGCCGTTAGGCATTTCGAATCCGTGTGGCAACAAAAAAGGCACTCGGTTGAGTGCCTTAAATTTTTTATGAAGTAAGAATTAGTCTTCTTCGGCCGGGCGCTTGGAGAGCTGCTTACGCTTGATCGGGTCGAGCTCGGTCTTGCGCAGGCGCAGCACTTCCGGCGTGACTTCGATGCATTCGTCTTCGTTGATGAAGGTGACGCATTCTTCCAAAGTCAGGCGGCGGTACGGAGTCAGCTGAATCATGTCGTCGGCAGACTTAGAACGCATGTTGGTAAGGTGCTTACCCTTGGTCACGTTCACGATAATGTCGACGTCGCGGTTGTGTTCACCCACGATCATGCCCGGATAAACTTCGGCACCCGGTCCGATGATGAGGTAACCACGATCTTCGAGGTTGGAAAGAGCATAGCTTGCAGCTTCGCCCGGTTCCTTCGCGATGAGCACGCCGTTCACGCGGGCCGGAATTTCGCCCTTGTACGGTTCGTAGTCCTTGAAGATGGACTGGCTGATGGCGTAACCCTTGGAGAGGGAAAGGAGCTTCGGACGGATACCGATAAGGCCACGGCTCGGAACGAGGTATTCGAGAGTGACGCGGTCGTTTTCGTCGGTGGTCATGTTGACCATTTCGCCCTTACGGGTGTTGATTTCCTGAATGCAGGCGCCGCTGAATTCGCTCGGCACTTCGACCTTGAATTCTTCGATCGGTTCGAGGAGCTTGCCGTTTTCGTCGTTCTTGAAAATCACCTGCGGAGAACCGATGGTGAATTCATAAAGTTCACGACGCATGTTTTCGACGAGGATGGTCAAGTGGAGAATACCACGGCCAGACACCTTGAAGGTAGAAGCGCCGTCGACCTTTTCGACCAAGAGGGCGGGGTCGGCCATGTGGGCGCGTTCCAGACGTTCCTGGAGCTGGTTACCCGTCATGAACTTTCCACCGTACTTACCGGCCAAGGGCGAGGTGTTCACGGTGAAGAGCATAGAAATGGTCGGCGGGTCAATGTGGATGCGGGGGAGGTGCACCGGATTGCTCGTAGAAGAGAGCGTATCACCGATGTCGAAGTTGTCGAGACCGGCAATCAAAATGATGTCGCCCGGACCGGCTTCTTCGATCGGCTGCGGAGTCAGACCTTCGTAGCGCAGAATCTTCTGGATACGGATGTTCTTGACCTTGCCGTCGGTCATAGCCTGGGCAACGGTCATGTTCGGCTTGAAGGTCCCCTGCTGCACGCGGCCCACGGCCAAGCGGCCAAGGAAGCCCGAGTATTCGAGGGAGGCAATCTGCAGAAGCGGTTCTGCATTCGGATCGCCCTTCGGGGCCGGAATACGTTCGATAATCTTGTCCATCAAAATGTGGAAGTCGCCATCGGGGTCTTCCATTTCGGCCTTGCAGATGCCCTTACGGCCAGAACCGAACACCTTGTCGAAGTCGAGCTGCTGTTCGTTGGCGTCGAGTTCGCAGAACAGATCGAACACCTTGTCGAGGGCGCCGTGCGGGTTACAACCGTCACGGTCGATCTTGTTCACGACCACGATAGGAATAAGTCCCATTTCAAGGGCCTTCTGGGTCACGAAGCGGGTCTGAGCCATGGGGCCTTCGAAGGCGTCCACCACCAGAATCACGCCGTCCACCGTACCCAGAACGCGTTCCACCTGGCCACCGAAGTCGGCGTGCCCCGGGGTATCGACGATGTTCACGCGATAGCCCTTGTACATGACGCTCGTGTTCTTGGAGAGGATGGTGATGCCGCGTTCGCGTTCCAGGTTGTCGCTATCCATCACGCGTTCGTTCACTTCTTCGTTTTCGTGGAAGGTTCCGCACTGCTTGAGGAGCTGGTCCACCAGGGTAGTTTTACCGTGGTCAACGTGGGCGATAATGGCGACGTTTCTGATTTTAGATGTATCCATAATGGCTCTTTTGATTGACGTTTATTTTTGCGCGCAAATTTAGAAATTATAGCCGATTATGGCAATGTTTTGGGGTCAAGTTTACTATATTTGGGCTACTATGGCAAAAGAACTCGACAATTTTGACGATGAAGAAATGGACGAAGCCGCCCTCGAGAAGTTCGATTCCGAGGACTCCCTTGCCCAGACTCCTGTGGTCCGTGATTATAGCGACCGCCGTATCCTGATTTGGGAAGAAGATGATTCCCATCGCGAAGCTTGCCTGACCGTGTTGACAGACCTTCTGGTGGGTGCAACCATCAAGGCTGTAAAAACCGAGGCCGAAGCCCAGGAACAGCTGGAAAACGACGACTGGGACACTTTCGTTGTCGATTTCTACACTGAAGGCGTTTCCGCAAGCGACTTCATCAAGAGCGCAAACAACTATCCGGGTTCCATTCTGGTTGCCCTGAACATGGGTCCGCTGACTCTTGCCGAAGAACGCGATCCAGCCCGCACAGAATTACTGCGCAGGCTGTTTGATGTTGAACGCGCTAATACGCAGATTCACGCATAGTAGATTATAGAACTTAGATTATCTTCTAAGTTCTATCAACTAAGTTCAACCAACTAAATTTTTCCCGGAGTGGGTGCGTCAAGGCTCCACGCCGAGGAATCCGAACGCATATTCCAGTGGTCAATGTTCAATTGGCCACTTTGATTGTATTTACCCGAACCGACTGCGGGCACCACGTTGGTGTGCAGTGAATCGGGGGAGCTAGCGTAGTACAGGGAATCGAGCGTTTCTCCGTCGCATTGCAGCACGACGGTACCCTTGCTGTTGGACATGGCACTCCAGCCGTCGGTGTTGATATGGATGGCGGGTGTGTTTTCGGAGGTGGCATCGCCAAGCACAAGCACCTGACCCGGCAAGATTTCGCTTACGGTCAGTGCGAATTGCTTGATGCTGGTGGCGCTTCCGAGCCCGAGGGTGCAATCGTCCAGAAGTAGCGTGTCGAGGCTGCCGTTGTAGATTTCGACGAACTCGTACAGCGAACTGTCTTTGGTGCCAGGAGCGGAGAAGTATTCCGTAATCAGCAAGTCATCGGTCTTGGGCTTTCTGAGTCCGGCCTTGAGCGGGAGTGTGATTGCCACACGGCGCTCGTCGGCGGGCTTTACGGAAATCGCAATCTTGCTGCGGAGCGAATTCAGCGAGAGGTTTGGCACTGGGCTGTCTTCGGTGAGCAAGAACTTGTCGCTCAAGTCGTAGATGGCATTGCCGTCGGCATCGTATAGCGTGATTTGAACATCGTATTCGACGCCGAGCTTGAGCATGCCGCTGTTGAAAATGAGCTTGCCTGTGGATTCTTCCATGGGTATTTCAATGCGCTCGTCTTCGGAGACTAGCGTCATGATTCCGCTTGCGATGCCGCTTTCGTTCTTGAGCCCGATTGGCACTTCGACAAGTACAAAGCCCACAATCGGGTGCATCTGGATGGGGATGTCTACGACGGCGCCTGCCTCGAGCTTGGTCGAAAGTTCGCCCATTTGCATGAGTGCTCCATTCGCATAAATCTTGGCCTTGAACGTCCAGTTGTCGCTCGGGAAAAGATCCATGTTAAAGAGGGCGCTGTCGGCGGAATGCACGTAATGGAGCGTGTCTGCGCCGTAGCAGTCTAGCACCAGGCTATCGAGCAGGGGCGGCGTGTTGTACTGCAGGCTGAGTGCGACTGAAGCCGTGCCTGCCTTGCTGATGGTTGCGCTTGTTTCGTGGGAATCGCTTCCGCAGTTCCAGAGGGCGAGTGCGCACAGGAATGCGGTGGCGGTGTTTGCGTGTTTTGTTTTAATAGGACTCATGATACCTCCATTTGGTTGAGTGGTCCTATTCACTAACACGCCATTTTTGGCCAAAGTGTTTGATTTTACCCCTTGTTTTGAGGGTTTTTCGTGAAAAATTTTTGATACAAATGAAAATTGGCGAATTTAGGCCAAAATCGGCAGTTTAAAGCTTGAGAGCTTTCTGTCCATTCTGCTTGCGGTTGCCTTGCAACTTGGTGGCGCAGGCCTTGTCTTGGCGCAAAATTTTCACCAGAGCGCTCGGAGTCAAGTTGAATGCGGCTGCTGCGGCCTTGGTATCGCCGTTCTTGGTCGCCATGATGTCGAAAACGTGGGCTACAAACAGCGGAAATAGCGCGTTGCTCGGTTGCAGGTGTCCGTTGCTCCCCGGGAAGGGCATTTCGGGGTTTGCAGGGGGTTCGCGGACTTGCAGGGCGAGTGCCATTTGCATTCTGTGTAATGCATGCACCTTGTTTTCGTGCGCGGATCTCCCTTCGCACGATTTGATTTCTAAATTGAACTCACGTAAACTGAGGAGAACTCCCGTATTGGTCTTGTTGCGGTGCTGACCGCCGGGGCCCGAACCCTGGAACCCCTTGAGGCTACAGGCGCGGAGCAGTTCGTCGAGTGTCATTTTTAAATAGGTATCGCGATGCATACTCTTAAAAATACAATTGTTATGGCCCTTGCAGTAGGGGTGAGTGTTTTCTTTTGGGCTTGTGCGGGTTCTTCGAATGCAAAAGATTCGAACGATCCTCACAACGAATCCCTGGCGGATGCCACTCTTGGCCAATCCGCAGAAATCAAGAATGAAAAGGTGGGACACCGCGAGTACGACAAGCAGGCTATGCTTGAATCCATGTTCAAGAATCTCTTGAACGCCATTCATGAAGATACGCCCGCCGATGAACTTTATGCAATGCTAACAGATTCTTCGGAATACTGGCTTGATACGCTGGAACATCATGCCAGGACTTTTGGTCCTGATCAGTTGGAAACTTGCCCGTTCTATGAAATTTACTCGATTCTGCTTTACCGCCTTTATGAACGCGAACACTTGTGGACTGTTCCCGAAGACCGCATGCTTTGGCTCTATATGTCTAAGGCTGGAATTATGCACAACTTTACCAAGCTTAAGCTTGGCCCTATGAAGGTCAAGAACGACCGTGGAAGCATTGGCCTTGAACAGAGCCCCGAAGTGCCTATCATGATTTTTGAATGGGACGACAAATCCTGGAAATTGGACTTGGGCGAAACGGTTCCCTTGATTACCAAGGGGCTCGAAGCGACTGCGGTCAAGAAGAGCTGGAGCAACAAGAAACTTGCGCTTTATTGGCTTGACCGCGAATACCACATGACGTATTCAAGACTTGACGATTCCCTTTGCGAACCGATTGGCTTCTAGTGCTTTCCATGAAAATTTTTAAAACCGTTCTTGTACTGTTAGTTTGTACGTTGTCTGCGGTGTGGGCCGCTCCTAAAGCGAATGGAGCCCCTTACACGGCCGGTTCTGCCAAGGTTATTGGTGCGGTAGAGTCTAAAACGCCCTATAGCGGAGATAGACTTTTTGCTACGCTTGATTCCGTGGGTGGTACGGGCACCTGGATGGAATGGGATGTGAACGGAGTCAAGGATCCGTCCTTGATGCAAATTCTTGACCCTATGCTCAAAAGCTCGAACAAACCTGAAATGGTATGGGTGATAACGGAACGAGCAAAACCGTTGGTTGCGGTGTTGTTGCCCAAGGGAAAAGGGGAGGCTATTCTGTTTTATGAATTGCAGTCTCTCGATGCAAAGCCGGTACCCCTGTCAATCAATCCGGTTCTTAACCCCGAAGTCGTTTTCCGTGATTACAAGCAGGTTTCTGAAAAGGAATACGTGCACCGCGACAAGGATAATTTGAAGGTAAAATTGCTCCCGTCGGGAATGATTTTCTCTTACGAAAAGAAGGGGGAGGATCCCCTGTACATGGTGTCCGATTATGCGACAAGGGATTTTGCCGAAAAGAATTCCATTTTGACCGATTACGAAGACTACTTTAAGTATGAATATTCGCTGATGCTTCGCGCTTTTGTGCAGTCGGTTCGCGGCGTGTTCAATTGGCAGCCTTGGCACTGGTACATGGCTAGCTGGAATTCTAAATTCATGATTACACGTTCTGAATTGGAAGCAATTCTGGTTCGCGGTGTCGCTCCCTCGTTTTTTAGGCTATTCAAGGCTAAAACACCCGCCGGAGAAACGGTTGAATTTCGAACGAATGGAAATGGCTATTCGGAACTAGAAATTCGTAAGTAAACTATAAATCTGGGCGAGCGTTATTTGCTATTTTAGGAACGTGAAGCCCAAAGTTCTTATTTCTCTTTTTGTGGCCCTAGGGGCGATGTGTTCATTCGCCGGAGTGGTCGAAGATTCCAAGAGCCGTTTTGTCTTGGATGATGTTGTCGTTGAATCGAGCGTTTATCCGTGCGATTCTGTTGGTTTGTCCGGTGCAAAGTTCTTGCCCGAAAAAGCGACTTATCTTGACGGTCATGACATGCCGTACAGGTATTACTGGGTGGCGTTACCGTCTAACCAGAAGCCTTCTGTTTCTGTCACCGATTCTAAGACCGTTCCGTTAGGAAAATCCCTGTGTGCAGAACGCCATGATATCAGAACGGATTCTGCCTGGGTTTATTCAGTCGGTGTTTCTGACCCGATTTTGCGCGATGGGCTCTGGATGACCCAAATCCGCGTGCCTCTGTATGTCAAGAATGGTTCGTCGGTTTCTCTACGCAAGAATTTCCGCCTAAAGGTTCAGTTTAGCGGTTCAAAGAATGGTGTCAATCCTGGAAAGCGTGCTCTTTCGAGGGTTGAAAACCCGATTGCGGCTTCGCGTTTTGGAACGTCAAAGGCTAAGGCTATTAGGGCTTTGCGATCTGAAGCCGCCGGTAGCGAATTGCCGACGTTTATTGCCAAGTTCCGCGTGGGTGACCAGAATGTTGCAAGCAATAGCGAAGACGGCTTGTATGCTGTCAGTTATTCTGCGATCCGTAATGCTTTGCCGAATTCCAAAGATTTGGACGGTATTCCGGTTGATTGGATTCGCCTTTATGGAGCATCGCCTGATACCTTGGCTGACATGGCTCCTGGCTCGAACGAACGAATTCCGAATCAGATTTTTGAAATTCCGATTGAAATCCGTGACCATACTCCGGCAGGTCATGGCTCTTCGGCCAGCAGCAATCCGGATAAACTCTTTAATGAAGGCGACTCCATTATATTCGTAGGGTACGGAAATAGCTTCTGGAAACGCTGCGACAGTGAAAACAGCATGTTCTTGAATGGGAAAATGGATTATTTCCATTCGTATTCTCCCTATTCGTTCTACCAGAAGTTCTTGCTGGGTTATTCGGAATCAGGAAAGGGACTTCGATTCGACCAAAAAGTGAGCGCCCCTTCGGGTGAAGGAAAAGATGTGGCTTGGATGCGCTACGTGCGTGCAGAACAAGACCTTATTTTGCGTGACACCTATTTCGGAAAAGAGCTGGATTGGGAAAAGGCCACCGGTAAGGAATGGTTCTGGCATTGGCATTCTCGCAAGGATACAACCTCTATTTCGTTTGGTGATAATGAGACGGTTCGATTGCCTGGACTGGTTGAAGGTGGCAAACAGTATGTTGCCGTGTCGTATTTCCCGCACCGCTCCATTTGGGCTGCTGTTGCGACTGGATTAGAAGACCAATCTGCAGATCAGGAACTTTCGGGACATAGCTACAAGACCCGTATGGATGCTATCAATTTCGCAATGGAAGTGAATGGCAATCGCGTTGATAGGTCGCAAATGGAACTCATGCCGGCAGGAAACTTCCGTATGGACAATCCGGGGTTAGTCGCGGATGGTAACCAGTATCGCCTTGAAATGCTTCCGAATATTAGACAATATGACCGATTCGACGGATATACAGTTGCATACCAGTGGAATCCGGTGGTTGATTCTGCGGAATGGCTTTTGCCCGGTGCTTCTATTTCGGGGGTAATCAATGTTCCGGTTCCATCGAATACGATGGTCATGAAGTTCTCGAATATGCGTCCGGTCGGATTCTTGGCTGCATCGGGAAATTCTGCCAAGGACAATATTTCTGCCGGTGAAGATGTTCGGTATCTTGCCGTACGTGAAAATGTATTCCATTCGAATCTGGTTGTTGAAGGTATCCCGAATTATGGTGATGGCGTGCTCAAGGATTTGTCTCGCCCCAATTCGAAATTGGAATACTTGATTATTACTCCGGCTGAATTTGTGGCACAGGCTAAGGCTTTGGCTGAGTTCCGTAATGACGGATCTTCTGTTGGAAATTTTGCAACCTCGGTTGTAGTTGCTGAAGATATTTATGACCGTTATACGGCTGGCCGTATGTCGCCGGTTGCAATCCGTAACTACATTGCCTACGTTTATTCTGTATGCCCCAATTTCCGCTATGTGTTGCTTGCGGGTGGGGGACATTTCGATTATCGCGATATCAACAAGAAATATGGCGTACCGTACATTCCGCCATTTGAAAAAGAAGATGCCGTGATCGAAGATTTCTTCGGTGTGCTAGATTCTGGGGAAACAGTGCCCTATGGTACATTTGATGTGGATGTTTCTGTTGGTCGCCTTCCGATTGTAACTACGACTGAATTTGAAAACTATATCACGAAGGCTAAGGATTATGAAAAGAAGGGCTCCATGGATTATTCCGAATGGCGCTCGACGTTGTTGCATGCTGCCGACGATGCCAAGAATAGCGGAGTAGATGATGGAACGGCTCATACGAAGTACCAGGAAAAACTGGTGAGAAAGATTGACAGCTTGGGCGTTTATAAGGGTGAACGCTGGAATTTCAAGAAGGTTTATCTGCTTGATTATCCGGAAGATGCGGCTGGTCAAAAGAAAGCTGCTGCTGATGACCTTATTAACTTATTGAATCAAGGAGCCCTTTTCACGACTTATTTTGGACATGGTTCCAAGACCGATTGGGCTTCTGAAGGTCTGTTGAAACCGAGTTATCTGGCAAAACTTTCGAATAAATCCCGCTACACGATTCTGGGTTCGTTCTCTTGCACGGTGGGACGTTTTGATGAAGGCAATTCGCGTTCATTGTCCGAGGAATTTTTGGTGGCACCCAATGTAGGCTCGATTGCCTCGGTTGGTGCAACTCGCGAAACGTTTGCTCAGGATAATTTCAATTTTGGAAGTAGTCTCTTGATAAATGCCTTGTCGGGAAATGGGGAAACCATTGGTTCGGCAATGCTCAAGTCGAAGAGAGCTGTCGGTATGATTCAAAGCTCGTCACGCTACAATAATGAACGTTATGTGCTCTTGGGTGAACCTGTGATCCGCATGCCGAGTAGCGATTTGAAGGTTACTTTGGATAAATCGCTGGATTCGATTAAGGCTCTTGACCGCATGACTTTGTCGGGTACGGTCGAAGGCTTGGATAACGGCTATGTTAATTTGGAACTTCGCGAAGGTCGCACAATGAAACGTATGGCATTGAATGTTTCCGGCGATTCTGTCGATGTGTTCTACGATGGCGGTTTGATTTATTCTGAAAAGATCCCTGTCAAAGGTGGAAGATTCACTACGGATTTTGTGACTCCCCGCAAGATTTCAATTGGCGATACAACTGCTGAATTCAGCGCTTGGGCTTATTCTTCGAATGAAAATGCAGTTGGTCGTTCCTGGATTAGGAAGCTAGTTGTCAGCGGAGTTTCGGATTATGCCGATTCTTTGAACGATACGGTGCCGCCGACCATCCAGATTCAGTCTTGCTATGGTAGCGGAACGGCAACGGACTTTGCCGATGGCGAAACGGTCAAGTTGCAATCTCCGGCATGCTTGCAGGTGGTTGTCGAAGATGCGACTGCGCTTGACTTTAGGGAACAGGCTGACGAAGGTATTTCGTTTGAAGTCCCGGGCATGCAGGAACCGTTCCACCCGTGGCCTTATTTGGAACAGACTTCAAAGCGTGCAAAACTGCGCATGAATTTTAGCACGGTGCAGTATCCGGCTGGCAATTACATATTCAGAGTGTATGCAAACGATGTCTTGGGTAATATGAGCACCAAGATGATCAATGTCGAAATTACTGACGATATGGAAGCTGGCCTTGCCGACGTATTCAATGTTCCGAATCCGGTGGGCAAAAAAGGCACTACGTTCTACTTCAAGAATTTGGCTGTGGATCGCGACAGCAAGGTCGATATCTTTATCTACAACCAAAATGGCAAACTGGTTCGCGTGATTAAGGATGCGGTTTCGGGCGTTACGCATTGGAACGGCCACGACAATCACGGTCGCCTGCTTGCAAACGGTCTGTACCACTACGTGGTTCGCAGCACCGTGTCTGCTACCGAGAATTTCGGAAAGAAAACTTGGACTAAAAAACAGAAATTATTGATTTCGAGGTAATTATGGATTTGCGTGAAAAGCCTGGTAAAGTTCAGACTTTTTTGGAATTGATGTTGCGTTTTCGTTTGATCGCTTTTGTGGTCATGGTGATTGCGACGGTTTCTTTTGTGGCGACGGGTTGGCAAGAAATTGTATCGCTCCCGATTGGCGCTTCTGAATCGTTTGGAATGTGGCTTGCCGAAACGGAAGGCGTGAAAGCCTTGTGGGAATCTGCCCGCTATATTGGTGTGGCGGCGATTGCTTGCTTGGTGATGTTTGTCGTATTTGGCGGAGTGCGTGCGGGCATTGCTTCGGCTGTGTCGGCGGTGCTTTCGTTTGCGGCGTTGTATGTGCTTGGGGGCGCTGAAAGCATGCCGCTCCCGATGTTTGGCATTTTGGCGCTTGTTTCGCTGGTGCTGTTCCTGTTTGTCAAATGGTCGGTGGCCTGCGCTTTGTTCCCGTTTGTAGTTTCTTGGCTGTTCCTGAGCGGAATACTTGAGATAGTCTCTTCGAAGTTTGGTGCTTCGGCTGGCCTTATGTGGGGCGTGCATTCTGCATTTGCCTTCGCTTGTGCAATGGCTTTTGCTGTGGTTGCTGGCAAGCACTTGGCGGCAGGCGTGCCGCAGGCTGGCGCCTTGGTGAAGGCTGCCAAGCAGTTGCTGGTGCCGGTAATGGGTGGTGCCTTGTTGCTCGTTGCTGCCATCACCTTTGACATGGGCGAGCGCAATTGGGCTTATGCCGTAATCCAGTTTGTGGCGTATGCCGTTTGGTTCTACGTGTTCATGTTCTCTATCTCGAGCTTTGCTCCGTGGGAACGCTTGCGCTCCGGAAGCCGCCGAGTTGAAATGAAGGACAAGAAGAAAAAGGCTCCGGCTAAAAAGAAGAAGTAAGCCTCCGCTCTACATGCGTTGTCCGTGGAGAACTTGTAAATGCTTTTTTATGCTATAAACGCTCTTTCTGTGCGAAAAAAGGGTAGATTTATAAAAAAGCGTTGGTGACGCAAGGAGTATCACGGATGTTTGAAATGTCTTCCAGAATTTTGGCTATTCTGTGTGGGTTCGCGGTTTGCGCGTCCGCCGCGGTGGACCAGTGTAAGCCCATCGGCTGGGCGACCCGTTCGGGCCGTACGTCGACCCCCTTCGAAGTGACCGGAGGCGGTAACGCAACCCCCATTACGGTAACGACATTCGCCGATTTGCAAAAATACGCGAAGGATTCCTCGCCGCGAGTTATCTACATCGATGGAACCCTCGGTAGCGGCTGGAGCGGCACGACCGGCGACCGCCTGAATATTACCGGCTCCAACAAGACAATTATCGGCCTTAAACCGGGAACGCTCTTGAAGGCTCCCATCCACATCAGCAAGGCCTCGAACATCATTGTCCGCAACATCGTTATCCAGGGCCCGGGCAGCAACGCCGACCAGGCGTGGGACAACCTCACCATCGAAAACGACGGTTCCAAGAACATCTGGATAGACCACTGCGAATTCTGGGACGGCCAGGATGGCAACGCCGACGTGGTGAAGGGCGCTGACAATGTAACGTTTACGTGGTGCATATTCGGCTACAAGAAAAAGAGTACGCACAACCTCTCGAACCTTATCGGCAGTTCCGACAACGAGCCCGTAAGCGAGGGCAAGCTGAATGTGACCTACATGTTCAACTGGTGGAAGGCTGCAAACCAGCGTAAACCGCGTTGCCGCTACGGGAACGTGCACGTGGTAAACAACCTTTTGACGGGCGATGCAAGCGTCACGGGCGGTACCGACGTGCTGGGTGTTTCGGCAGGCCACATGTGCCGTGTGCGTACCGAACGGAACGTGTTCATCAACGAGGCTAACCCGATTTATACTGGCAACGCGAACGGTACGGGCGTGAACGAGGTCATCGACAACATCTTTACGAACTGCTCGGGCAACACGAAGGGCACGGGAACGTCGTTTACGCCGCCCTACGATTACACAGGCTTCATGCTGCCGGCAAGCGAGGTGGAAGCCGCCGTGAAGGCGAACGCGGGGGCGACACTCAAGAGCCCTACGGAATGTGATGCGAACTATGTGGAGCCGCCGCCTCCGACTCCCGATAAGCAGTACCAGGCCGAAAAGGGCTCCATTACGGGCGGTGTTTCCGAAAGCAGCAACTCGGGTTTTCACGGCGACGGATACGTGAACTTTGACAAGGGCGGAAGCGTGGTCGTGCCCGTGAAAGTGGATGCTGCGGGCCAGTACAAGCTCGAAATCGATTTCGCTAACGGCTCTGGCGAGGCGCGCAGTCTTGCTGTAAGTGCGGGCCTCGACACCGCGACCGCGTCGTTCAAGGCGACGGGGGCGTGGAGCGCCTGGAATACGCAGGAAGTTCTCGTGAGTCTTGCCGCGGGCGAAAATGCGGTTAAGTTCGCAACCGTCGGTGGCAATGACGGCCCGAATATCGACCAGTTCGATGTAACGCTTGTGAAGGCGCAGGTGGTTTCGCCGGACACCTCGAAGAAGGATACGACTGCTCGAGATACAAGCTCGGGCGATACGACCAAGACGGCCATCCCGATGCTTTCGGGCTTGTCGCTCCAGCAGGGGGCATACAGCGTGAGTGTCTATGCGACCGACGGAAAGTTTGTTCGTAAAACGGAAAATGTCACGCAGGCGATGCTCCGCGACACGCGTGAACTGACCGCAGGCCTTCCCGCGGGCGTGTATCTGGTGCGCGTTACCGCTCCGGGCGTAAGCAGGAGCTATTTTACCGCAGTAAAATAGACGCGAACTGCTTCAGTATGTAAAAGAAACAGCCCCGAAATCTCGGGGCCGTTTTCATATCTTGCGCTAAGCCTGCGCTGTTTAGCGGTTGCTAAACCTCCGCAGCTTACACCTTGGCGAGTTTCTTCAGCGTGGCGGCCTTGTCGGTCTTTTCCCAGGTGAATCGTGCGCCTGTGCGGCCGAAGTGACCGAGAGCGGCGGTAGACTGGTAGCCTGGCTTCTTCAGGTCGAGCATCTTCACGATGCCGGCTGGAGAGAGGTCGAAGGTCTTGGCGACAATGGCTTCGATTTCGCGGTCGCTGATCTTACCCGTGCCGAAGGTGTTCACGAGAACGGACACCGGCTTGGAGTAACCGATAGCGTAAGCGAGCTGGACTTCGCAACGGTAGGCGAGGCCTGCAGCCACAATGTTCTTTGCCACATAGCGAGCGGCGTAAGCGGCGCTGCGGTCAACCTTGGACGGGTCCTTGCCACTGAATGCGCCACCACCGTGACGGCCCATGCCGCCGTAGGTGTCGACGATAATCTTACGACCGGTGAGGCCGCAGTCACCGTGCGGGCCACCGACCACGAACTTGCCGGTCGGGTTCACGAGGTAACGGGTCTTCTTGTCGAGCAACTTGGCCGGAATCACCTTCTTGATGAGCTTTTCGATGATTTCCTTTTCGATCGTGGCATGCTTGAGTTCCTTGCCGTTCACGAATTCGTCGTGCTGGGTAGAAATCACGACCGTGTCCACGCGGACCGGCTTGTCGTTTTCGTCATATTCAACAGTCACCTGGGACTTGGCGTCCGGGCGGAGCCACTTGATCTTGCCCTTTTCGCGGAGGTTCTGGATTTCTTCCATGAGCTTGTGGGCGAGGCTAATCGGGAGCGGCATCAATTCCTTAGTTTCGTTGACGGCGTAGCCGAACATCATGCCCTGGTCACCGGCACCCTGCTTGTCATCTTCCTTACCGTCTGCGGCCTTGGCGTCCACGCCTTGAGCGATGTCCGGAGACTGCTTGTCCATAGCGACGAGCACGGAGCAGCCCTTGTAGTCGAAGGCGAGTTCCGGATTCACGTAGCCGATACCCTTGATGGTCTTGCGTGCAATCTGCTGGTAGTCAATCACGGCCTTGGTGGTGATTTCGCCGGAAATCACGACGAGGCCCGTGTTCACGAGCGTTTCGCAAGCGACGCGGCTATTCGGGTCCTGCGCAAGGCAGGCGTCGAGGATAGCGTCAGAAATCTGGTCGCAAACTTTGTCCGGGTGTCCCTTGGACACCGATTCAGAAGTAAAGAGATAATGTGCCATGTAGGCTCCTTAATGTTTTCAGCACCAAAAAGAATGTCGCGTTTTTGAGCATTCCCAAGCGCTGAAAAAACGGGTTTGTGTTTTTCTATGCATAAATGTACAAAAATGCATAAACTCTGACAACTCCAAATGGCCTTATCGCGACCAATTTGTTCTTTTTACGAAATTTTTTGTATCTTTGCGTTGATTCGCCAAATTGGGAATCTTTTTTATATCCCGCGGCAGGGTTATTGCCATTCCCGAGGGAATTTTGCCCTTTACATTGTTGTTTTTGCTCGCGATTTTAACGCCATTGCGGGCTGCTGAACCTGCGAAGGTGGTTTCGCTTGATTTTGTGGATACCCCGATTGCAGAGGTGGTGCGTTCGGTTTCGTTGGCCTACGATACGCCCGTTCTGGTCGACGATAATCTCGATTTCAAGGTAACCTTCCATTTGGACGGAGTCGGTGTGTTCGAGGCGCTGACGGAGCTCTGTTCGGCAAATGGGCTGGAGCTTGTGCAACAGGAATCGGTCTTTCACGTGCGGCGTGCAAGTGTGCGTGGCGAGCATGAATTTGTTCGCCAAGACTCGTTGGTCTCGATCTCGGTCAAGGATAAAGACGTGAATGAGTTCGTGCGCGAGTTCGCTTTGAATACGGGCCTGAATATTCTTGCATCGCCCGGGCTTGACGGCCGCATTTCGGGCGAACTTCGCTCGTTACCGGCGGAGACAGCTTTCCGGTCCATCATGAGCTCCCATGGTTTTCGGGTTTGGCGTGAAAACGGAATTCTAAGAGTGAATTCTGTTAATGCGGGCAAGCCTGTGCGCGAAGGTGCGGCGCCTAGCGATAAAATCCGGCTCTGGAAAGACGGCGATTTGTTTACCGCCGAAATTGATGACGGCGAGCTTTCGCAGGTGCTTGATTTGTTGGCCGAGACTGCGGGCTTGAATCTCGCGTTGTTCGGCGACATTCGAGAATCCGTGCGGTTGAAGTTGCATGAGGTTTCGCTTGAAAGTTTGATTGAGTCGTTATTCAAGGGGCGCCGCTACAGCTATGTTCTGGAGAACAAGACGCTGTACGTGTCTGAAGGCGGGGCCCGCAATGCACTTTCGACAAACAGGCTTTACCCGCTGCGGCATATCCACTGCGAGAAGGCGCTTGCGTATTTAGGCAAGTTCTCGCCGAGCCCGAACTTTGTCGCGACTGAAGTCAAGGAACAGAATGCGTTGTTGCTTGGCGGCTCGCATTTTGAAATCCAGATGGCGGTCGACTTGCTCAAACTGATTGATGTGCCGGCGTTGCAAGTAACGCTTTCGTGCATTGTGGTGGAATTCAAGCGGGGTCGCGGTTTTGAAATTGGTCTGCATAGCGGGGCCGCGCGAAAGACGGCGGAATATGACATTGGCGCCCGCGGCTACTTTGATTTTATGAACAAGGATTTTTCAGTGGCGGGCGCCTTCGGAAAAATCGGGCTTTTGCCGGATCGCTTTGAATTGGAGCTTGCCTCGCTCGAAGAAAACAACCAAGCGCAAGTTCTTGCGCGTCCGCGCCTCACGACGCTCAACGGCAATAAGGCGGAACTCAACGTGACGAATACCGTCTACTACTTGGTGAGCCAAGTGTCTGCCGACGGTTACCCGATTACAGATTATCGTTCTTTTAACGACGGCATTTCGCTAGAGTTGACTCCGTCGGTTACGCAAGAGGGCCGGATTACGCTGGAGGTTTCGCCCGAAATTAAGACGGCGGGGCGCAGCTCCGGCGATGGCCCGCGAGACATCAGCACGCGGAACCTGAAAACGGTCGTAGTTCTCGATGACGGCGAAACGCTTTGCTTGGGCGGCCTGATTCGAAAAAGCAAATCCGAGGTGCGCTCGGCGGTGCCGTTCCTCGGGAGCATTCCTGTTATCGGGCGCTTGCTCAGCTTTACTTCTGAAGAGGAAGAAGAAAATGAATTGGCCATCTTCATAACGCCCCATGTGGTAAAGGCGGGCTTATGATGGTTTGGCTTGGTATGCACCGCGTGATTCCGGTCGAGGCGAATCTCTTGACTTGGGAATGCACGACTACATTCGATGAAATCCCGGCGCTTGAAACGCTGGAGTCGCTGTTTGAAAGCGAGTTTCCGCGCACGTGCCGCCGCCTGCAGGAAAGCGGTGGCTTTTACCGGATTTGGCATTTGGTCTCATTCAATTCGTCGGAGGGCAGGCGTTCGCGATTTTTGGTAGCGCTTGTCGAAAAGCGTTTTGGGAATGTTCGTTGGCGGGCCTTGCCCGAGCAGATTTGGCTTTCGGCGGCGGCAGACCAAATGATTCGCTCGTTGCCCGAGAGCGATAACGCCGGAAATTATTTGTGCTATGGCTATGCCGGAAATACGCTTTGCGTTCTTGTTTTTTTTGAAGGTCGGCTGTGCCATTGGTCCGAGGAATCGTTTGCGAAAAATTGCTCCCGCGCAACGCTTGATGCGCGAATGGAACAGGCGGTTTCTCGCTTTAGGCGGTTCTTGGAAAGCGATGCTCTGTTTTCGCGAGCGAAGCATTTTGAAGAAATCTGCCTGCAAGGAAATTTTGAGCCGGAATTTTCATTGTCGCATTTTAAGGCCGCTGCACGCGATGCGTTTTGGCGCGGGCGTGACCTGCGAAAGCCCGAAGAAAATAGCGGGCTGGCGTTTGCGAATGTGATGAACTCCTTACAGCAGAAATGGGTTTGGCTGGCATTGCTAGCAGTGTTTGCTTTGCCTATGCCCAAGCTTTATATGCAATTGACGCATTTGGATTCCGACTGGAGCGCGGTCTTAAACATTCCGAATCCGGAGCCGATTGAACTTTCGCTACCGCCGGAGTGGGGTGAATCGCTAGAGGCTCGGGATTCGGGCCGAGGTTCTGATGCGGTGGCGACTCACACGCCTGCGCGGCCAAAGCGAAATTGCGCTCTGCCAGATTTCTCGCTGAGGGGAGTGGTGGCTGAAAAGCTGGCGATGGTTTCTGTCGGCGGTCAACTGCGAACGCTTGCAGTGGGGGATTCGCTAGAATCGTTTGCGGTGCACGCCGTCGGGCGCGAGCATGTAGAATTGGGCTGCGGTGATTCCTTGCTGGTAAGGAGAGTCGGCAAATGAGGAGTTGTAAATGAGGATGGGCGTGAAATCGGGGGCTGTCCTTCCGCTGGTTTTAGGAATTCTGCTGGCGGTTACGATTCTGCTGACGTCGCTGTTGCAAATGCCGGGCGGCGTGCGTCGGGTTGCATTGCGCAACGTCCAAAAGCAGCAGCGAATCTACGATGCAGAATCGGCTCTAATCGCGTACCTGGAAGGCTTTCCGGAGGACTTTTTCAAACTCCCGAAAGTCGAACGTGGAAGGCTTGGCCCGTGGGCGGAATTGTCGGTGAATTTACCTGCGCCAACGGGCGAAGCGTTGTCTCGCCTTCATGTGCTGGCAGGAATTGCCTGCGATAGCGCCTGCAATATGCTCAAATCACCTAAACTCCGGCGTGAAATTTATGAGGGCTTCAAGCAACAGCTGAATCAAGAAATCATGCTGGTCAAGCCCCCGCTTAAGCTCGAAATTAAGTCGGGCAACCGGCGCATTTCCTATCAAAATGCCGGGCGCATTCCCTCGAAGGCTTTGCAAGTTCTCGATGGCGATTTAACGCTCGACTTAGAAGGCAAAATTCCTTCAGGCCGATTCATCGCCGATGGCTCCGTCGAGATTCGCGGAAATGCTGAGTATGATACGCTTCGCGTGTACGCCCGCGGTCCTATTTATATACGCGGTTCTCTTCTGCGAGGCTCTGTCAAAATCAGGTTCCTCGAAGCCTTTAGCGAAGACCGCATCGAGATTTCTTCGGGCGTGGAATTCTCGGGCGTCGCCATCGCCCGGCACGAAGTCGCTTTCCCGAATGGGGCGGACAAGGTGATGATGCTTTATCCCTCGTTTGTGATGGCGGCGGAATCGGCGAACCCGGCGCAGGAATTGAAAACGGATTCAGTCTTGGTTCCTGACTTTATTTCTGGCGATTTAAAACCCTTTGTATGGAACGTTAAATGAAGGCTCTCACTCCTCACACCTCAAAGGCACGGAGTGCCGTGCTCAAACCCGGTTTCACCTTGATGGAGGTTTGCGTGGCGCTGGCGGTGCTTTCTGCGGGCGTTCTTGTGTTCGGGCGGTACTTGGACGGCTTTAATCGCGTTCGGGCGCAGGAACGCCAGCATGCGAATGCGGCCATTGTGGCGGCCCAAGCGGTGGAACATTTTGTGCAATATCCGCCGAGTTGTCGCGATACGACCTTTGCTTTCGGTACGCCTGCAGACTCGATTCAGGTTACCCTTCAAACAATCCCGGGCCCGAGGCGAATCGTCTGGCTGAATGCATTCGTTGTCACGCCTAGTGTGCGAACCGCTCCTAAAGCTCCTGTTTTTCGGAGGCTTGTACGATGCGCTCGGTGAATGGTTTTACCCTGATAGAGCTCTTGGTTGCGGTCGTGGCGGCCTCGACCCTATCGCTTGTAGCGCTCCAGGTGTATGGGGGCTACCACCGGCTTTATCTGCACTTGTACGGCGAATACCAAAAAGAAACCGCCGCAATCCTTGAAGATTTGCGGCGGATAAATCCGTATGATTTAGGGCCTTGTCTTAAGCGGTAGCCTTTTCTGCCTTGGCTGCGGCCTTTTCGGCGGCGCGGGCCTTGTGCATTTCGATGAGGTTGCCGATGTAGTGCATGAAGCTCAGCACGCTCACCGAGAGGAAGCCTACGGAATAGAGGGCGAGGAACGGTCCGATAATGAACTTCTGCGCACCGATGTATTCCAAAAGACCGAAGATGCAGTAGACGCCGACGCCCAGTTCGATAACGGCCTGCCACGGGAACTTCTGAGCGTAGTGGCTCTTGGCCTTCTTCTTGGAACCGCCGCTCTTCGGGGTGCGGACAAAGCTGCCCTTGGCACCGATTACGGCAGAGAACACGGCGCGGGAGTTGCTGACTGCAATGCCGACACCCAGAGCCATGAATCTTCCAACCGGTGTAGCCGGAGCAACGCTGTGCCACAAAGTAAAGAACAGAAGGAGCGATAGCGGCGAGGAAGATAAAGCTGAAACCGACGGTGTAGGCCCAAGTCGGCAGATGGGCGACTGGTTCAAAGAACGCGAGCAGCGGCCATGCGCAGAGGGCGGTAAACAACATGCAGGGGTGAATGGAGTAGTGCGTCGTGTGGAGGATGGCGCCAATCTTCACGCGGAGAGGAACCTTGGCCTTGAGCACGCGCGGCAAAATCTTGATTGCGGTCTGGATAGAACCCTTTGCCCAGCGGAACTGCTGTGCCTTGAAGGCGTTGATGTCGTTGGGGAGTTCAGCCGGAACGATCACGTCGAACACGAACTTCATCTTCCAACCAGCGAGCTGAGAACGGTAAGAAAGGTCCATGTCTTCGGTCAGGGTGTCGCCTTCCCAGCCGCCACCGCCGTAGATG
>CADBHQ010000006.1 GCA_902794535.1 Fibrobacter succinogenes
AATCCTCCGCGTCCGTTCCTCGCCATCCTCGGCGGTGCAAAGGTCGCTGACAAGATCCAGCTCATCAACAACCTCCTCGACAAGGCCGACAAGATCATCATCGGCGGTGGCATGGCTTTCACCTTCAAGAAGGTTTTGAACAACATCGAAATCGGTTCTTCTTTGTTTGACGAAGAAGGCGCTAAGCTCGTTCCGGATCTGATGGCTAAGGCTAAGGCTGCCGGCAAGGAAATCATCCTCCCGGTCGACTACATCGCTGCTGACAAGTTCGCTGCCGACGCTGCCACGAAGGCTGTTTCTGACGCCGAAGGCATTCCGGCTGGCTGGATGGGCCTCGATGTGGGCGCTGAATCCACCAAGCTTTTCGTGAACGCTATCAAGTCCGCTAAGACCATCGTTTGGAACGGTCCTGCAGGCGTGTTCGAATTCGAAGCCTTCGAAAAGGCTACCAAGGCTATGGCTGACGCTATCGTCGAAGCTACCGCTGCTGGCGCAATCACCGTGATCGGTGGTGGCGATACCGCTACGGCTGCCAAGAAGTACGGTGCCGACAAGAAGGTGACCCACACCTCTACGGGTGGTGGCGCTTCTCTCGAACTGCTGGAAGGTAAGGTTCTTCCGGGCGTCGCCGTCCTCACCGACAAGTAACTGATTATGAGGCGAGTGAAGCGCGAACGCTTGCGTTCGCATTTCCGAGCCTAGAATTTTGTGCTTGCACAAAAATTCCTGATTTTAAAGCCCTGCAAGTTTTTGCAGGGTCTTTTTTCTTGTCCTATTATATTAAATAGTGGATTTTTCGGAGTTTTTCGTTTTTTGGACGTTTTATAAGCGTGCCAAAAGTATTTAAATGGAGTATATTTCGGATTTTCGTGCAAAAAAGTGTGATTTAAAAGGGATGTCATACGTTTTGCAAAATTTTTTTCATTTTAGGGATTCTTCATTTGCACAAAATAAGTTATCTTTAGTATTATGAAACATATTATTTACTTTCTTGTCGTTTTTGGGGCTCTCTTGGCTCATGCCCAAGAGATGGACACAACCTTTTTCGTGAACGAGCAGGGTCAAACCATCGGCATCGTCAAGCCGAAGGAAGAACAGCCCGCTCCTGCTCCGGCACCCGTTGCAGTTCAGCAGCCTCAGCAGAACACAGACGGATCTTCGTGGAACAGCTCTCCGTTCGAAAAGCCGGTTCAGCAGCAAAGTGCCGCTTCTTACGGTACACAGGCTAGACCTGCAGCTTATTACGCTTTCGACAGCACGTTCTACTACCAGGATAAAATCGATCGTTTCACTAAGAGTGGTGAATCCAAACGCAGCACCGGTAGCGGTTTGATGATTGGTGGCGCAATCGGCACTGCAGTCGGTATCGCCCTTATGGTTGCTGGCGCAGATGAGATGGAATGCGAAGAACATTACAACGGCTATTCCTATGAAGAAACTTGCGATGACGGCGCCGGTACTTTTGTTGCAGGTTACCTGCTTACTCTTGGTGGTGTAACCGTATTCTCGACGGGTCTTATCGTGAGAATCGTCGGCGGTTCTAAGCTGCGCAAAGCCGAACGATACAAAGAAATGCTTAACCGTTACAACATGTACAAGCCTCAAGCCGCCGTTCTTCAGATCAAGCCGGTTTGGTCTCCGCTTAAGGGTACTGTTGGCGGCGAAATGTCCTTGGGATTCTAACCTAATTCCAACATTTACAAATTGCGCGAGCTACATGGCTCGCTTTTTTTATACCTGCGTAATTTCTGATTTTGCAACCTACTGATTGCACGCTTTGATTTTAAGTTTTGTATATTGCATTTAAAAGTCTTTATCAAGGAAACATCTTATGTCTATTGCAGAAATTTCGAAACAGTTCCATGCGGAGCATCGCGGAAATTGCGCGATGGCTGTAGCGTACGGTTACGCACGTGCAACAGGCAAGTCCGAAGTCGATGCAGTTGCCTCTGCCGAGATGTTCCGTAATTTCGGTGGCGGAAAGGCCCCGAACGGTTCCTGCGGTGCACTCTATGCAGCCAAAATGATGCAGCCGGACCATGCCGAAGCCATTGAGGACTTTTTCAAACGTGGTGCGCAGAATTTCACCAAATGCAGTGAAATACGCCCGAACAAGATCATCCCCTGCAACCGCTGCGTGGAACTCGCCGGCGAGGCCCTAGATTTTTTAGAGGCTAAGTAAATCCAAAAAGATTCTATATAAAAAACTCCGCAAATCAGCGGAGTCTTTTTTTGCAAAAACACAATTTCGCGAAGTTATATAGGCCTTCGCCTTACTTCACAGCAATTCTAGCCATACGCATTTGGCTATCGCTTTCGACGCGCACAAGGAAATTGCCCCTGTTCAAATGTGCGAGGCTAAAGCTTTTGGTGCCCATAACAGGTTCTACAAAAGATTCAACCAAATGGCCAGTCAAGTCGAACACTTGCACGCGCACCATTGAAGATGCAGGCATCGCGACAGTCAGCATATTATTCACATAGCCAAACTTCACATCATTCATTGCCTCAGCCACAATCTTCGTAGTTACTTCGCTCGAAGACGACTCAGCGGAGCTGCTAGACACAGCAGAGCTAGAAGACGCCTCGGAGCTTGAAGATGCCACAACGCTAGACGATGAAACAACTACAGGCTTATGAGCCACTTCAACACTTGCAAAAGCCGTATCATTGTTTTTTTCGCCCTTTGCAATAACTTTTATTGAATAAGTACCATCCTTCGCATTTTCCGCGACAATTCCATTTATAGTCAAAACATCGTCCTCGACACTTATTCTAAGCGAGCCGGGCAAAGTTTGTTCAAATTTAAAATTGTCCATGTTCTCAGTGACATTCACATTTGCGAACTTGAACACAATCGGCTTTATCGAATCACCTGCAGTAACCTTCTGCTTTTCATTTTCAACAATACTTATCGATGCAACATTCGGGAGACCTTCCACAGAGATTGTCCCTGACAACGAATGTTCTTTCGAATTTTTGTCTTTAACAGTTACCTTATAATCATAATCACCAGACACAACAGTTTCACCCACCGTGCCAGCAATGATTATTGCATGCTCATCTTCATCAATATCGCCTTTAAGGCCGGAAGGCAGTCCACTCACGCCCCATACAGAAATTGCCTCATAATCGAAAACGATCGGCACCATGGTTTCGCCCGCCTTGACACTTTGGTTCATTTCACCGCCAGCCTCATTCCAAGCAAACTTAAATTTTTGTTCTTCCACCTCAAATGTAATTTCCGTCTTCGCGAACTTGCCTTCATCATCTTGAACTAAAATATACGCATCTACCGTTTGGGCAGCGACATTTCTGCTAATCTTCCCAAAAATTTCACAAACCGGCCCCGTCCATTTTTCAGTCAAGCCAAGTTCAGAAATGTTACCAGATTGGTGTTTCGTTTCTTCTATATTTTCATATAAAATTCTGATCGGCGCAATCTCATCGCCCGCAGCCACAGTCTGGGTAAGGCTGCCAGCCAGAACCTGTTGCGTAATCTTTTCCGAAGCCACAAACGATTCCGCGACAGCGGCTGTAGCAAAGAATAAGGCAAAAACCAACGCTATAAACTTTTTCATATAGTCCTTCTTATTTTTGACGCAAATATAAAAATAATGTGTAACGCAGAATTGCAACCCTTATTACCAAAATTCACCTAGAAACGAGCAAGGACCTAATCTATATCTTGCAACGGAAACAAGTTTCCGACAAGATATGATTACGACATCCTTCGACGAACAATGGGCAAAGCCCATTTCCCGCGCTAAAAGCGCGGAGTCTCAGTAACAAAGAACAATTTGGCGTAGCGTACAAAGCGTACGTGATCCAAATCGTGATATAGTATGACGAAGTTTATAGGCGAATTCTCTTAGGTCGAGAATTTCTTGTTTGCGTGCGCTTCCACCACATTCACCACGTAGTCGCCCAGCTTCTCGAAGTCGTTGATCAAGTCCATGTAGTGGACGCCCATCTGGTAGCTGTAGCGCTGCGCATTGAGATCGTTCACGTTCATTTCCTTGAGCATCTTGCGGTAATCGTTGATTTCGTATTCAAGCGTCAATACCGCCTTCGGGCTCGCTTCGGGCTTGTTCTCGACAATCAGGAGCATCTGTTCGAGCATCTGGTCGCAGAACTTCACCATGCCGTCAATGCGGCGGTACTGTTCCTCGGTATAGTCCTCACCGCAACGGTACCTGCGGTTGATGACGCGGGCCATGTTGTAGCAGGCGTCGCCGATACTCTCGATTTCGGAAATTTCCTTGAGCATGCACTGCAGCTTTGTCTTACTTTCGGGGCTCAAGCGGCCTTCGCTCACCTTGTTCAGGTATTCGCCGATTTCCATTTCGAGCTTGTCGCTGATGACTTCGTATTTTTCAATACGCGCGAACAGTTTCGCGAATTCTTCATCGTTCTTCAAGCGGAGCAGTTCCGGCACCATGCGGAACATCTTGAGGGTGCGTTCGGCAAACAGAATTATTTCCTTGCGGGCTTCGTAAAGCGAAAGTTCCGCGGTACTCATGAGGCCACCGCTGATGAACTTGATGCCGAAATCCTCGCCATCTTCCTTATCCTTGATAATCTTGCAGATGAGTTTTTCCATCGGCTTGATGAACCAGATAAGGAGCAAGACGTTACACAGGTTAAATGCGGTATGGAACCCGGAAAGGGCGTAGGTCACGCGCACGCTCGCATGGGCGATTTCTTCTTGGGTCTGCGGCACGAAATTCGGGTCGAAGCCCACAAAATGGCAAACCATGTTCACGAACGGATTGAAAATGATTAGCACCCACACCACGCCGAACACGTTGAACAGCATGTGCGCCAAGGCCGCGCGCCTCGCCTGCGTACTTGCCGAAAGGGCCGCCAGGTTCGATGTCACCGTGGTACCGATGTTTTCGCCCATCACGAGCGCGATGCCCTGGTAAATCGGGAGCACGCCGCTACTGCAAAGGATAAGCGTAATCGCCATGATGGCGGCGGAAGACTGCACGCACATCGTGAGAATGCCGCCTAGGAGCAAGAAGAGGAGTGTCGAGAGCATGCCCCAGCCGCCCGTGGTCGCAAAGAAGTTGATAATCGCCTCGTTGTGAGCGAGGTCCATCGCCACCGCATTTTCACGCAGCGTGGTAAGGCCCAGGAACATGAACGCGAAACCGAACACGAACTCGCCGAAGCTCTTCACGCTGTTCTTGCGCACGTAGCTGAGCGCAATGCCGAGCCCGAAAAACGGCCACACGAAACTGCTCATGTTGAACTGGAAACCGAAAATCGACATGATCCACGCCGTTGCCGTGGTACCGATGTTCGCCCCCATGATGACAGGAATGGCCTGTTTGAGCGTCAGGAGCCCCGCATTCACGAAGCTCACCGTCATCACGGTCGTCGCCGTAGAGGACTGCACGGCGGCCGTCACGAACGTACCCGTCAAAAGCCCGCCCAGGCGATGTTTGGTCATGGTGCCAAGTACGGCGCGCAAGTGCCCGCCGGTAAGTTTCTGCAAGCCTTCGCTCATCGTCTTCATGCCGAACATGAGGAGCGCAAGGCAACCAATCATTTTAAGAATTGCAAGAATCATACTTTAAATCCAATCCTAATTTCAGTACCGAATCCGACAGCCGAATTCAGTTGTATTGTTGCGTGGAGAACTTCCGCTATGTGCTTTACGATGGCAAGCCCGAGTCCCGTGCCGCCCGTTTCCTTGGAACGGCTCTTGTCTACGCGGTAAAAACGTTCAAAGATGCGCGACTGGCATTCTTCCGGAATGCCGATGCCGGTATCCTTCACCACGATGGCGCACGGTTCTACAATCACGGCAACCTTGCCGCCCTGCTCCGTATAGCGTATGGCGTTATCCACTAGGTTAAAGACCATCTCATAAAGCAGTTTCGAGTTACTCTGGATTTCCGCATCCGTATCGCCATCAAGCGAAACCTGCACGGATTTCTTGTTTGCGTTCAGGCTCAAGTCCTCGACGCAGCAGTGTGCCACGTTCCAGAGTTTCACCTTCTCGCTCAGGTCGAACAATTCGCCCTGTTGCCCATCCAGTTTCGAGAGCGTGATGATGTCGTTCGCGATGGACTGCAGGCGACGCGCTTCCTTGTGAATCTTGCCCGCAAACACCTTGACATCTTCAGGTTTTGCCATGTCGTTCTCGATAAGTTCCGCATAGCCCGAAATGGAGGTCAACGGAGTCTTCAGTTCGTGCGAGGCATTCGCCGTAAACTCATCCTTCAGGTGCGTTATCTTCTGCTTTTCATTCGAGAGCTGCTCGATGGTCAATTGCAGCTCAAGATCCTGCTTGCGTATGGTATTGACAAGCGGTGCGATTTCCTTGTAGACGTTCTCGATGTTCATCCACTCGGGTGTTCCCAATTGGTCCACCAGTTTCTGCAGCGGGCTAATGAAGGCACGGCTAAGCCCGATTGCAATGAGTATTGCCGCGGCGACAATGGCCGCCAGCAAAACTATGAGATACGGAATCGTCTTGGAAAATACCTGTTGCAAGTTCGCCTGGCGCATCCCGAGGCGCAACACCTTGCCGTCGCCCAGGCGCTTGGCAAAGTAGAACACCTTCGCCTGCAAGGTAGAGGAATAGCGAAGGTCTTCGCCGACACCTTTCGCAAAGGCGTCGATGACTTCTTCACGGTCGTTGTGGTTTTCCATCTTGACCGCTTCGCCATCGCTATCGTAAAGGATGCTGCCCTTCGAATCAATAAGCGTTATGCGCAAATCCTTGCTTGCAAATTTCGAGAGCTTTTGAGGTTCGTCACCAAGGGTTTCCCCGACATACGCGGTCTCAATCAGGCGCAGGCTCTCGCGCAGCTGGCTCTTGAGCTGGCCCGCCATCTCCCCTTCGAAAACCCGCATTGTAAAGTAAACCGCACACAGGGCCGCAATCACCCCCATATAGATCAAGCTATATCTTATGCGGTCCTTCATTGCGCCTTGTAACCTACATTGCGGACGGTTTGAATGATGGACCCTTGCTCACCCAATTTTTGTCGGAGGGTCTTGATGTGCATATCCACCGTTCGAGTGTCCATCTTGAAATCGATGCCCCAAATCTTTTCCAGAATCTGCTGCCTGGAATAGACGAGCCCCGGTTGAGACATGAGAAGTTTCAGGAGCTCGTATTCCTTATAGGTGAGTTCCACGTTCCCGCCATCGGCGGTAACGATGCGCTTACCCATATCGATGCAAACACCCCCGAGCGATAGCGAAGTCTGTTCCTCGGAATCGGCTTTCAGCGTGCCCGCACGGCGAAGCAGTGCCTTGACGCGCGAAATGAATTCCAGAATACCGAAAGGTTTTGCAATGTAATCGTCCGCACCCGCGTCGAGACCCTTGACCTTTTCGATTTCAGAGCCCTTGGCAGTAATCATGATGACAGGGACACTCTTAGTAGCGTCCTGTGCGCGGAGGCGCCTCAGAATACTTAGGCCATCTTCTCCCGGCAACATGATATCGAGAATAATCAGGTCGGGCACGCATGTCTTGACAGCCTCGTCTAAGCCCTTCCCGCAGTCGAAAGCGTTCACATCAAAACCGCTACTCTTAAGCGCGTAGGCTTCCATCTCGCGGATTTCGGAATCGTCTTCAACAATGTAGATTGTATTCATAGTTTGCGGATTTTCCAATCACCAAGATAAAAACACAATACAGTCAATGCAATGTCTAAAACAAAAACTTCGCAAAGGTTTTATTTATACTTTACATGGATTTTACAAATCAAACTTTGACTAGAAAAGCCTATCTTCAAAATTCACCTAGAAACGAGCAAGGTCCTAATCTATATCTTGAAACGGAAACAAGTTTCCGACAAGATATGATTACGACATCCTTCGACGAACAATGGGCAAAGCCCATTTCCCGCGCTAAAAGCGTGGAGTCTCAGTAACAAAGAGCGCGAACCGAAGCTGTATAAAAATACAGCGAGTGCGAGCGCGATGCCGTATGGCGACGTTTATAGGCAAATTTATGTAGAGAATTTCTTGTTGGCGTGAGCCTCTACCACATTCACCACGTAGTCGCCCAGTTTTTCGCAATCGTTCACCACGTCCATGTAATGGACGCCCATCTGGTAGCTGTACTTCTGGTTCTCGATATCCGCGACGTTCTTTTCCTTGAGGAGCTTGCGGTAGTCGTTAATCTCGTTTTCCAGGTTCAGCGTACGGTTCGCATCCACCTGCTGGCTATCGTCGAGAACAGCTATCATATGCTCGAGCGCCTTGTCGCACAGGCCCATGATATGCTTGATATGCTCGTACTGCTCCGCGGTAAAATCTTCCTTGCTGCGGAACTTGCGGTTGATGGCGCGCGCCATGTTGTAACAGGAATCGCCAATGCTTTCGATTTCGGAAATTTCCCTGAGCATTGCCTGAATGGTTGTCTTGCTCTCCGGGCTCAGGCGGCCTTCGCTCACCTGGTTCAGGTACTTCGCAATCTCTATTTCCATGTTGTCGCTGATGCCTTCGTACTTCTCGATGCGAGCGAACAACTTCACGAAGTCGTTCTCTTCCTTCATTTCGAGCAGGTTCGGTACGAAGTTGAACATCTTGCGAGTGCGGGTCGCGAACAGGCTGATTTCCTTGCGGGCTTCGAGGAGCGAAAGTTCGGGAGTGCCCATGAGGCCGGAGCTGATGAAGTGCAGGCGGGAATCTTCCTCTTCATCGGATTTCTTGGGCTTAATGACCCTGCAAACAAATTTTTCGATGTACTTGATGAACCAAATCTGGATGAATGTGTTCGAGACGTTGAACGCCGAGTGGAACGTGGCGAGCACCACGGAAATCTTCGCAAGGTTCTTTTCGTAACCCGGTTCGCCCATGTGGATGGAGAGGTCGAAGCCAACCACGTTACAGACGGCAGCGAGGAACCACTTGAGCACGATGATTACCCAGATAACGCCTATCACGTTAATCGTAAAGTGAGCAAGGGCCGCGCGGCGAGCCTGCGTATTGGCGGAAAGCGCCACGATGTTCGCGGTAATCGTCGTACCGATGTTTTCGCCAAGCACGAGCATGATGCCCTGGTCAATATGGAGCACGCCGGTGGAGCAGAGGATCATCGTGATGGCCATGATGGCGGCAGAAGACTGCACGCACAGGGTAAGCACCGTACCCATCACGAGGAAGAACAGCGAGTTGAAGAAGTTCGGGTCGCTGAAGCGGGCAAAGAACGAACTGATGGAAGCGCTCGCACCCGGATCCTGTACTACCGCGAAACCAGTTTCCTTGAGGGTCGTAAGACCGAGGAAGAGGAAACCGACACCGAACAGGAACTCGCCTAGCACGCGCTTCTTGTTCAGGTACACGAGAATGATACCGATGAAGAACGCCGGGTAGACGAAGTTCGCGATGTTGAACGAGAACCCGAGGCTCATAATCCATGCCGTTACCGTCGTACCGATGTGGGCGCCGAGGATAATCGAGATGGCCTGCATGAGCGTAAGGAGCCCCGCATTAACAAAAGAGACCGTCATCAACGTGGTGGCGGTCGAACTTTGTACTGAGGCTGTAACGAACATGCCGGTGAGCATCCCCGTGAAACGGTTCGTGGTCATGGTTCCGAGCACATGTCTGAGCTGCGGACCGGCCATTTTTTGCAAAGCCTCGCTCATGGACTTCATACCGAACATGAGCAGGGCTAGGCACCCTAACATTTTTAACGCCATCCAAGTCATAATTATAGGACCTTCCTATGAAGCGCCACTACCGGATCATCGTCGCTGCCTTTCAGCTAGTTCGGGCTCATGGCGGTGAATTGTTTGTTGTAAAGACTACGTAAAATATAGAAAAAGCGCCGTAAAGGCGCTGTAAAATTTTTCTTCTTTCGATATTACAAACACTTACAGGCTACGAACCATGGCAACCGCCTGGCTAGCAATGCCTTCACCGCGACCCGTGAAACCAAGTTTTTCGGTGGTGGTTCCCTTGATGCCAATCTGCTTGATATCGAGACCAAGCACACGGGCAATGTTTGCCTTCATCTGATCCTTATGCGGGTTCACCTTCGGGCGCTCGCACATCACGATGCTATCGATATTGATGATTTCGTAACCGGCTTTGCGGACTTCTTCGCCGACCTTGCGCAAAAGTTCCAAGCTATCCGCACCCTTGAAAGCCGGGTCCGTATCCGGGAAGTACGTACCGATGTCGCCGAGGCCAGCAGCCCCAAGCAATGCATCGCTAATAGCGTGCAAAAGCACATCAGCATCACTGTGACCGAGCAGTCCCTTTTCATACGGGATGTCTACCCCGCCAATAATGCACTTACGGCCTTCCACTAACTTATGAACATCAAAACCGATGCCCGAACGATAAATCTTATCCATAATTTGTTCCTTTTTTATTCCTTCGCAAATTTAAATAAAAAAGAGGAATGTCTAGCGACATTCCCCTAAAATCAGATACCTGTAACCTAAAGCCTTACACAATCAGTGCAAACTTCGGGAAGAGGCCGACAACAATCAGAGCGATTGCTGCAAGCGTCACCGCAAAGCGAAGCAAGTAAGCAAAAGCCGTATTCTTGCCGCAGCAGCACTTGCACTGGCATTCAGCCTTCATAGGCATGAACAGCACGAAGGCGATGCGCAGGTAGAACACTGCAGCCACAAGCGAGAGGGCAAAGGCAATCGCAGCAACAACGCCGAGGTCACCAGCCAATGCGTCGGTAAACAACGTGAACTTGGCAAGGAAGCCTGCCACAGGCGGCATACCGGCGAGGCTAGCCAAGCAAACCGTCGTAGCAACAGCCACATACGGGCGCTTGCGACCGCGACCCTGGATATCTTCGAGAGTCTCGTTCTTGTCGTCTTTGCCAGCGAGGTAAGCGATACCAGCGAGGGCACCTGCGCTACCAATGGCGTAAGTAATCAAGAAGTAGTACATGGCACCCATCTGCACCGTACCTTCTGCCGCATAGTTCGGAAGCAACAGGCCAATCACAATGAAGCCTGCGTTCATCACGGCAGAGTATGCCATAATGCGACGGATAGACTTTTGAGCGAGACCACCGAAAGCGCCGAACACCATCGAAAGGATAGACACCACGATAATCACGTAGAAAAGACTCTTGTTTTCGCTAGGAATCGTCACCTGTTCAGCCAAGTTCCAAGCCGGAGCAGAACCGATGCGGGTAACGAGCGAACCCAGCCAAAGGGTACCGAGAGCAGCAAGGGCACCGACCTTGACGACAGCGGCCATAAAGCCGGTCACTGCGACAGAAGCACCCGTATAGACGTCAGCCACCCAGAAGTGCACCGGAGCGGCACCAGCCTTGAAGAGCAAGGCAAAGAGAGCGAGCAAAACGCCCAAGCCGTAAAGCAAGCCACGGCCAGCAATCACAGAAGCAAAGATATGGGTAGAACCGGTAGCACCGTAAATGAGCGCGACACCATAAAGGAAGATTACGCTAAAGACGGCACCCGAAACGAAATACTTGAAAGCACCTTCGCTAGCGTTCACGTCTTTGCGACGCAGGCCCACCAAGGCGTAAATCGGGAAGCTCGAAAGTTCCATACCCAAGTAAAGGGAAAGGAAATCAATCGACTGGGTCATCAAAAGAGCACCGCAAGTAGCAAGCAGCATCAGGCCGTAAGCTTCGCCACCCTTGAACTTTTCATGACCGAGAGTCCACTGAAGACCCGCAACGCCGAGGAACGTGCACAGGAGAATCGAAACGCCAAGCACGCGGCGAATCGGATCCATGGCATACAATTCCATGAACGTATCGTTTGTCGTCAGGTAAAAAGCCCCAGCAGCAAGAGCGATAAAGAAGCTTGCTACCCAAGGAAGAATCTTGTGCTTGTTTTCGTCTTTAATGAACGGTTCTGCAGCAAGCGATGCGAGCGCACCGACTGCAATCAGAATTACCGGCAAGAGATTCACAATATTACTCATGTTTAGAAGCCTCCTCGTTTGCTGTGGCCTCGTTAGATTCAGATGCGTTTTCCGCATCGGCAACTTCAGATTCGCTCATGTTCTTGAGCTGGGCAATCAGCGAAGCACGTTCTTCGTCGGTAAAGCCATTTGCCTTCAGGTTGGAATCCAACTGACGCAATTCATCTTCGGTCATGGGCTGAGCCACGGCGGCAATGTTTTCGTCGACTACAGATTCACCCGTCGTATCGGCAGAAGCTTCAACGGTTGCATCGCTAGTCACTTCAGTCTGGTGAGAAATCTTGTTCATTTCTTGAACAGCGTTTTCGTCAAAGAGCTGGAGAGCATTCGTAATGAAGGCCGGATGCATACCGAACACCAACAGGAGCACACCCATGATGCCAATCGAAGAACCTTCGAGAGCGGTCATACGCTTGCCATCGGTGTATTCACGGGCAGGCTTACCGAAGATAACCTTCTGTACAAAGCGGAGCATGTAAGAGGCAGAAAGAATCAGGCAAAGGCCTGCGGCAAGTGCCGGAATCGGGCCCATATCCCACAAGGACATGAGCACCGTGAATTCGCCAACGAATCCGGCAGTACCCGGAACAGCGAGCGAAAGAACAGCAACAAAGCCAAACAGGGAACTGAACACCGGATTCTTTGCAGCAAGGCCACCCAGCTTATCAAGGTCGCGGGATCCGGCAAAGCGTTCAGCAATGCCCATCAGATAGAACTGGGCACCGGCGCTAAGACCATGAGCAACCAAGAGCACGAGCACAGCCGGGAGCATCGATTCAGACAAACTGAACACGCCTGCCACAGCAAGGCCCAAGTGACCCATGGAGCTGTAAGCCAGAAGTTTCTTGCCGTCGTTAGCACGGAGGGCCATCAAGGCGCCATAAATCGCCGTGAACAAGCCAAGCCACATCATGCAATCGACCATTTCCATCGAGAGCGGGAAAATCGGAAGAATCCAAGCAATGAATCCGAACACGCCAGCCTTACTCATGGCACCTGTAAGGATAGCCGAAAGCGGAGCCGGAGCTTCAGCATAAGTAATTGCCTGCCAGCCGTGGAACGGGAAAATCGGAGTCTTCACAAGGAATGCGAGCAAGAAGCAAAGCAAAAGCGTCTTCTGCACCGACGGATCCAGAGTCTGGAGCGCCACAGCCAAAGAAAGCACCAGGGAATTATCAGCCTTCGTAATCAGGTACCAAAGGGCAACCATCATCGGGGCAGAACCAACCAAGGTGTAAATCGCAAACGTCATGGCGGCCTTCTTGCGGTCAGCACCACCAAAGCCAGCGATAAGCACTGCGGCAGGGAAAACCATTGCTTCGAAGAAGAAGAAGAACAGCACCGCATCTGCAGCAAGGAAGGTTCCGTTCATGGCACCCATCAAGGCAAATATTGCGATAGCGAAGTTGCGATAATCCTTTTCGAAGGAATTGCGACCCGTAATCAAAGCAACCAAGGAAAGTCCCGTAGAAAGGAACACCATCCAAGCGCCAAGACCATGGCTATACAGATAATAGTAGACAGAACCCTTCGCGCCCGGAATACGGAACCATTCGATAGCTTCGGTCGCCTGGTTGCCAGCGGCAATCAAGGCAATCGACATAGCCACAAAGGCGATACCGAACAAGAAGGCAAGTCTAGAAGAAGACTTAGGATCTTCCTTGGAAGTTGCCATCATCAAAATGGCAGCGGCAAAAGGAGCTAAGACGAGGAGATGTAAAAGCATTAGAACAATCCTCCAGTCAAAAGAACAACAGCGACTAAGGCGACGACACCCAGCAAGCTAAGCGTAAGTTGCACACGCACCTTGCGCACCTGGAAGGCGCTCACGCCATCACCCAAGATTTCGACAATGGCACCAATGGTCCACTGGGCCGCTTGCAGAATCTTGTCGATAATTACGTCGGCAACAAAAGCGAATGCCTTCGTAATGACAATGAAAATTTCGTGGATGTAGTCAAAGAAGAACGTCCAGTTGGCCTTGAAGCCTTCGGGAACGCTGCTTTCCTTTTCATTAATACGCGGCACGCGCTTCATGCCGTAAACGGCGTAAGCAATAATCATACCGAGAACTGCGGCAGCCGTACCGAAGCAAGCAAATGCCATCGGGTTCACGTGAGCAAGTTCAAGATTGCCAACCAGGTAATTCTGGGCATTGCCCACCACCGGAGCAAGCGTCTGTTCGAAGAACTTGATGCCCAAGGAGTCAGCCCACAGGTAACCGGCAAAGACGGCACCGAAGGCGAGAATCACCATCGGGATAAGCATGCTGGCCGGAGCTTCATGAATGTGAGCTTCACTTTCCTTGGAACCGCGGTATTCACCGAAGAACGTCATGATAATCAGGCGGCCCATGTAAACAGCCGTAATGACAGCCGTCAAGAGGCCAACGCCGTAGAAGAATTCACCATACGGAGCATTCGTGAAAATGCGTTCCAGAATCAAGTCCTTAGACCAGAAACCAGCAAAGCCCGGGAATCCGATAATGGCGAGGAATGCAAAAATCATGACGCAAGCCGTTACAGGAGTCTTCTTGATGAGGCCACCCATACGGCGCATATCCTGTTCGCCAGCGAGCGCGTGAATCACGGCACCGGCACCCAAGAAGAGAGCGGCCTTGAAGAAGGCGTGGGTGAACACATGGAAGATCGAAGCGTCGAAGGCGAAAACGCCTGCGGCCATGAACATGTAACCGAGCTGAGAGATAGTCGAGTAAGCGAGCACCTTCTTGATGTCGTTCTGGAAGAGGCCTGCGACCGCCGCCCAGAAGGCAGTGAGCATACCCACAATCAGAATAATCACCAGCACTTCCGGAATCACCGAGAACATGCGGCTAAGGCGAGCAAGCAGGTAAACGCCCGAAGTCACCATGGTAGCGGCATGGATAAGGGCAGACACAGGAGTCGGACCCGCCATAGCATCCGGGAGCCAGGTGAGGAGCGGAATCTGAGCAGACTTACCGGTGCAGCCCACGAAGAACAAGAGGCCCGCAATCATAAGAATCGGAGCAGCGAGTTCCACATGGCCACCAGCAATCAGCATTTCAATGAACTTGTTCAATGCATCGTAATTGAGGATTGCAGAGCCACCCAAGGTAGCCAAGCAAAGCATGCCGAGCAAGAATCCGATATCGCCCACGCGGTTCACAATGAAGGCCTTGTTTGCAGCCTTGCAGTTGTTCAAGTCGTGGTTCCAGAAACCAATGAGCAAGTAAGAGCAGAGACCCACGCCTTCCCAACCGAGGAAGGTCAGGAGCAAGCTGTCGGAGAGCACGAGCACGATCATGCTGAACAAGAAGAGGTTGATGTAGGCGAAGAAGCGGGTAAAGCCGCGGTCACCGTGCATGTAACCAATCGAGTAAAGAGCAATGAGAGAGCCAATGCCTGTCACGAACAGGAGCATCACGCGGGAAAGGCCATCGAACAGGAATCCGATATCGACCTTGAGCAGCGGGATATCAATCCAGTTGCAAAGCGTCTGGCGGACACCTTCTTCAGGCATGCCGAAAGCGAGCAGGACAACGCTTACGAACGAAAGCACCGGGAACAGCACCGAGAGGGCGCCCACGAAGCCTTCGGAAGGACCCTTCTTGCTACCCGAAGAAACAATGGCAATTGTTGCAAGCAGAATCGTTCCCAAGAGCGGGAAAAGAGGTACAAACCAAAGCGGTAAATTTGTCATTGCTTACCCCTTCATGTTAGAATAGTTGTCGGAATCGACACTTTCGCGGTTACGGAAAATGAGGATTACGAGTGCAAGGCCTACGCAAGCTTCGGCAGCGGCAACTGCAATCGAGAACAGCGGCACAATCTGGCCAGCCACACTCAAATCAGCAGGAAGCGTTTTTGCAAAGCCCACGAAAGAAAGGTTCACCGCATTCAGCGCAAGTTCGACACCCATGAGCACGAAGAACACGTTGCGACGAGCAAGAGCCGTCACAAGGCCAAGGGTAAAGAGCACCAAGGCGAGAATCTGAATATAAATCGGCTGGAGTTCCATTACTTTTCCTCCTTTTCTTCGGCGGCAGCATCGTCAGTACCCAAGCGCTTCTTAGCCATCAGCACGGCAGCACCCATCGAAGAAAGCAGCAACAGGCCAAGCACTTCGAACAGCACGAAGTAACCCGGGCCCGTCTGAGCGGTATTGAACAAGTTCGAAGAAGTCATTTCGACAGAGCCGCGAAGCGTCGATGCATCGAAGCCCATGGGAGAAAGCACCAGGGCAAAGCCGACGAGACCTGCGAGAGCAAGCACGCCGACAATCACGAAGAGCGAAACACCGTCGAACATGGGAGTCTTGTTGTCCTTTGCCGCGTTCAAGACCGAAATCACGAACACGAGGAGCATCATAATGGCACCTGCATAAACCATGATCTGAACCACACCAATGAAGGGGCTACCCAGCAGGCCGTAAATGCCAGCGAGCGAGAGCATGGTAAGCACAAGAGAAAGACCACCGTAAAGCGGATGCTTGGACAGGAGCACGCAAGCGGCAGCGCCCACAGCAATCACGGCAAGAATGATAAAGTAAATCAAGGCTAGCATCAGTTTTTAACCTCCATTCCCCAGACCTTGCGGGCCTCGGCATTCTTGGTACCACCCGGAGCCATTTGACTCTGAGCGTCATCGGGGTAATCCTTCGGATTCCAGCTTGTAAGCGTCTGAAGGTTTGCCACGAATTCGTCACGGGTGCGGTGTTCAAAGATGATTTCCTTGGTATCCATACGGAGTGCATCGACCGGGCAGGCTTCAACACAAAGGCCGCAGAACACGCAAGTCAAATGGTCGATATCAAAGCGCTTGACCTTCTTTTCGATACGCGGATCGTCACTGGCGGTAGCTTCGATAAAAATACAGTGGGCAGGGCAAGCCGCAGCGCACATGCCACAGGCAACGCAACGGGGCGTGCCGTCAGCACGGAGCATCAGGCGGTGCTTTGCACGGTAGGTTCTACGAACTTCAGGCTGACCTTCCGGATAAGAAATCGTCGGAAGTTCTTCGTAGCGGAACAGACCGCGGGCAGCGTGCTTGAGTGTTGTCCACAAGCCGCGAATAGCCTCGAAAATGTAGAGGCGTTCTACCCAGTTCATGGGTCTTTGTCTAATAACGCGGGCCATTAGTTACCTCCCATCAACTTTGCAACCACAGCGGTCACAACGAGGTTCAAAATAGCGATGTTCAGAATAATCTTCCAACCAAGGTGCATCACGTGGTCATAGCGGAAGCGCGGCAGAGTCCAGCGGACCCAAATCCACACCCAGCAGAAGAACACGCTCTTTGCAAGGAGCACCAGCAGGTGAATTGCAGCGGTACCGAGAGCGGCACCCAGGCTATTCACCATAACACCGTTCACCATGGAGTATTCCGGATTGTAGAACAACCAGGAAGCGACACCGGCGCCAATCAGCACGAGGGTAGCAATCCAAGCGACACCCTTGTAAAGCTTGTATTCCTGCAGGATTTCCATCTTGTTGGCCTGAGCAGAAGCACGAAGCTTGCGGGAGTAACGGTAAATCATATGGAGGAAAGCGAGAGCGAAGAAGGCAAGCACCCAGCAGAGAATGGCAAGAGAGCCACCCATATGAGCCTGGATGGTTTCGGTCGTCACAAACGGAACCGAGTAGCCACCCAAGAAGAGCGTTGCAACCAAAAGGCTGCTGATGCAAATGTGGGAGTATTCACCCATGTAGAACAGACCGAACTGCATAGCACCATATTCAGTATGGTAACCGGCAACGAGTTCAGGTTCACCTTCGGCGACGTCGAACGGAGCGCGGCCCGTTTCAGCAATCGTTGCAATCAAGAAGCAGAAGAAGGCCACCGGCTGGGCGACAATGCCCCACACATGGTGTTCCTGCCAGCTCACGATATCGGTGAGGCTGAAGGAGCCCGCGAGCACCAAGAGCCCCATCATCGAAAGGCCCTGGCAGACTTCGTAGCTAATCGTCATTGCAGTCGTACGCAAAGAACCGAGGTAGCTGTACTTGGAACGGGAGCTAAGACCGGCAAGCACGGCACCGTAGGCAGAAAGCGAACTGAAACCGAACAGGAGCAGAATACCCACTTCGGAATCAAGAATCGGACCTGCAATGCGGACAACCTTGTCGCCCCATTCAAAGACCATCGGGCCAAACCAAGGAATCACGCAAGGGCTAAGGAACACGATTGCAAACGGAATGGCAGGAGCCACATAGTAAAGGAACTTCTTGGAACCCTTCGGCGCAAACATTTCCTTGAAGAAAAGCTTGGTACCGTCGCACATGTTCTGCACATAGCCAAACAGGCGAACCTTACCGAAGAACGGAACCTTAATGTAAGAGCGGTTCGGACCCTGACGGTCCTGCATAAAGCCCGCACCACGGCGTTCCATAGGAATCAACAACAGGATGTACAGGACAGGCACAAAGCAGAAGCCGAACTTCGCGATGGTAATGACCCATTCCACCCAGGTTTTGGATTCGATGATATCCATTAGGCGTTACCTCCTTCGAGCAACTTGCCTGTATTCTTGATGGTATCGTAAGAAAGTCCTGCAAGCACGCTTGCGTACTCACCCGCCTTCTTAAAGGCATCGAATGCGGTTTCGAACTTGCTACCGGCAAGTTCAGAAAGCACTTCATAAGCCGGGCGAAGTTTTTCGTCGGGGCATACCGGGCAAGCGGAGAGTTTCTGCAGAATGTTCAAGCTATTCACCATGGTACCCTGGATTTCGCTCCAGTGGCGGATACCGAAGGCAAGCGTAGCCTTGTTTGCAGTCGCATCGTTGAACGGAGTGAAAGCGATGCGAGTCGGAATCTTTTCGAGGGCAGAAGCAGCAGCACCACCTTCGCCAAAGACATCGTTATTCACAGTGACAAGCACCTTGAATTCGGAAGCACGCTTCACGAGGTCTTCAAGATTGTTGTCGGCAATACCGAGCAGCTTGAAACCAGCGCGGTTTGCAAGCGGGTCGCCACTCATGGCGATACCGTCGGGGGCACCGACCTTCTTGAAGGTGCCGCCGAAAAGTTCGGCGGAGTCGCCCAAGGCTTCCTTGAGCATACGGAGCGCAGCGAGATCTTCGATGGTGCAAGAGCCACCGGCAACGAGGGCGACCTTGCCCCCGTTCTTTTGGGCTTCTGCAAGGGCTTCTTGAATCACATGGAAGCCCATAGCCGGCAAACGATTCTTGTCGAAGTTCTGGAATGCAAGACGGCTCGTGTTGGAAAGCCAGCTGCGGTTCACTTCGGGGTTGCAACGCGGCATCACACGGTAAATGTGACCGTCGGCGTGGTCCAGCCAAATATTTGCACCGAGAGAGTCATCCATCGAAATCGTCGGCGTATGAGACAAGAGCCAAACACGCTTCTGGAAACGGAAGTACTTCGCGGTCATGGCGCCCACGGGGCAAACGTCAGTCACGCACAAGTCATATTCGTGATCCAGCTTTTCGCCCGGGAACGTGGTAATGTAGGTATGGTCTGCGCGGCCGGCAAGCTGCAGCTGTTCGGAACCGGCAATCGTACGCATAAAGCGCACGCAACGGTCGCACTGCACGCAACGTTCTTCGTCGAGCAAAACACGGGGACCGAGGTCCACATGCTTACCGCCACGGAGCTGACCCTTGGCATCAATGAACTGGTGAGCCGGATTGCCGTGGTAGTTCTTGCCGTATTCGGGGCGCATGCGGGATTCGTTCTGGCCCGCTTCCATAAAGTTTTCCTGCAAGGTGCATTCACCGGCCTTGTCGCAAATCGGGCAATCGAGCGGGTGGTTCACCAGCATGAATTCCTGCGTTGCCTTGCGGGCGTTCTTCACACGGGCAGAGGATGCCGGCGTGTAAATCTTCATACCCGGCATAACCGGCGTGTAGCAGGCAATCACGAGCATACGGCCACGCGGGCCTTCTTGCTCCACCAGGCACTGGCGGCAGTTACCGGACACCGGCAAATACGGGTGGTAACAGACGTGAGGAGTTTCAATCCCGACAGCCTTCAGGGCTTCGAGCAGGTTCGTATCGCCAGGAACCATCACGGCCTTGTCGTCCACGAAGATTTCCACCTTCGGGCTATTCTCGGTCGGGAGTTTCGGCATGTTGTAGAAGTTACTCATATTATTACCAGAAAATTCCAGGACGATAGTTTTCCTGAACACGCGGCTTGGCGTGGTCGGGGTTCTTTGCGATTAATTCATCAAAGTCGGCTCTGAACTTTGCAGTGTAGCTAGACACCGGGCCGCCGAGCGAGATAGACAGCGGGCAAATCGTCACGCCGCCAAATCCGCCAGAAAGGCTCTGCATCAGTTCCACGTCGCCATCGTGACCCTTGCCGTCGACAATCTGATTCAGAATGCGATGCAGAAGGCCCGTACCTTCACGGCACGGAGTGCACTGGCCGCAAGATTCGTGGCTGTAGAAGTTGCCGAGCACGTTCAGGAGTTCAGCCATGTTGTGCGTATCGTTAATCACAATCATGGCGCCCGAACCGAACATCGTCTTCATCGAGGCGAGGCATTCATAGTCCATGGTGGCTACGGCACATTCGCCTGCGTTCAGCGGAGCGCAAGAAGAACCACCCGGAAGCACAGCCTTCAGGTTTCCGCCCACGACACCGCCGGCATAATCGTTAATCATCGTCATCATCGGAGTGCCAAGCGGAGCTTCGTACACGCCCGGATTCTTGACATCGCCCGAGATGCAGAACACCTTGGTACCGCCAGCACGGGGCGTACCCATCTTGGCGTATTCTTCGGGTTCATGCTGGAAAATCCACGGGAGGGCCATAATGGTTTCGACGTTGTTCACGCAAGTCGGAGACTTCCATGCACCGCTCACCGCCGGGAAAGGCGGCTTCAAGCGGGGCTGACCCTTCTGGCCTTCGAGCGAGTTAATAAGAGCAGTTTCTTCACCGCAAATGTAGGCGCCAGCGCCACGGTGAACAAAGATATCGAAACTGAACTTGGTTCCGCAAATGTTTTCGCCGAGGTAACCGGCGGCGTATGCCTGGTTCAAAGCCTTGTTGAGGCTTTCGATGCAGGGCAGGAATTCGCCACGGCAGTAGATGTAAGCAGCGCGGCTACCGAGAGCCCAAGCAGCAATAATCAAACCTTCGATCAAGCGATGCGGATCCTCCATCATCAAGAAGTGATCCTTAAACGTACCGCCTTCACCTTCGTCAGCGTTCACTACGATGTACACAGGCTTGCCGGAATTGCGCGGAACAAAGCTCCACTTCATACCGGTCGGGAAGCCTGCACCACCACGGCCACGGAGACCGGAGCGTTGCACGTAGTCAATCACTTCGAACTGGCTCATGTTGAACAAGCGTTCCGAAATGTTTGCGTAGCCGCCCAGTTTCTTGTAGACTTCAATGTCCTGGGCGCCCTTGCCAAAATTTCCTGTACAAACTTTTACTACTTCAGCCATAATTACTTAGCCTCCTCTACGGTCGCGGGCTTCTGAGTGGCAACCGCTTCCTTGGAAGGTTTTGCAGTGCGTTCGCCCGAAGTGGCAATCATGCGGTACACATCGCCGACCTTACCGGCGCAGCGTCCACAAACGCCTTGTCCTTTACGCCGGGTTCGCCAACAACGTCCCACTTGGAGCCATTCTTCTTTTCGACGACAATCTTCGTGAATTCGGGAGCGCCCTTCCAAGTGAGGGTGGCCCCGTTTTCATCGGCTTCGGCCTTCACGTTCAGAACCGGAGAAGGCGGAGCATAGTCAGCGACCTGCGGCTTGGCAGTTGCGCCCGGAGCACCGGGGTGGCCGCCGTGGCCCTTCACGATTCCGCCAAGCACATCGTGCTTCGGAACATCGTTCGCATGAGCCTTGCACCATTCAATAATGCGGTCAATACTGACTTCCGTAAGCGTCGAGCCACGCTTCATTTTGAGTTCACCATCGACCACGTCGGTCGCAAAGTCATCGTTCACAAGCATCATCGGGCCATTGCCGCAGCTACCGAGGCATTCCACCTGGAGCACGGTAAACAGGCCATCGGGAGTCGTTTCGCCAGACTTAACGCCGAGCTTGTTTTCGACATACTTGATAAGCGGCTGAGCACCCTTGATAGCGCAGCTGATGTTGCGGCAGAACTGCAACAGGAACTTGCCCTTGGGAGCGTGATTATACATGGTATAGAAAGTGGCAACGCCGAGAGCATGAGCCGGAGCGCAACCGCAAACGTTTGCAGCCCAGCGGATACCTTCGGTCGGAACCCAACCGAACACACCCTGCACAAGCCAAAGGACTTCGAGCAAAGCGCCCTGGCCCACCGGATAACGGCTGAGCAAGTCGGCGCAACGTTCCTTGATTTCAGGAGTGTCAAGCTTTGCAAGCACTTCCTTCGGAGCGGGCTGCGGAACAGCCTTGTTCACGTAGCCAAAAGTCTGACCCGGATCCGGAAGAGCGGGAATCGCTTCACTCGGACCGTCGAACTTCAAATGGTTATTCGATACAAACTGAACTGCACCTTGAATATGTTGTGTCATCGGTCAAGTTCTCCAGCAATCATGTTAAGGCCAGGCAGTGTTGCCATAGAGTCGGCAAGGGTAAGGCCTTCGACCAGTTCGTTAAATGCAGACACATGGGCAAACGACGGGGAACGCACCTTGATACGGTACGGATGGCCAGAACCGTCAGAAACGATGGTAAAGCCGAGTTCGCCGTTAGCGCATTCGCTTGCGCAGTAGTATTCGCCTTCGGGCACGCGGATGCCTTCGTACACGCTCTTGAAGCGGCCAATAAGAGCTTCCATGTCCTGGTAGGCAAGCTTGTGCGCGGGCACGCGGATGCGTGGGTCGACAATGTCGACCGGGCCCGGAGCGAGGCGCTTCAGGGCCTGGCGCACAATCTTCACAGATTCTTCGATTTCAGCAAGACGCACCTGCAGACGGTCGTTGGCGTCGCCCTGCGTGCCGACCACGACTTCCCAGTCGTAGGTTTCGTAGTCGTAGTAAGGTTCATCCTTGCGGAGGTCGCTTTCGACACCCGTTGCACGCAGACACGGACCTGTCCAGCCGTAGCTGATAGCGCGTTCAGCAGAGATCTTGCCAACGCCCACGGTACGGTCAAGGAAGATACGGTTGCGGTCCAAGCAAGCATGCAGATCCTTGAGGGCCTTTTCCACCGACTTGCAAGCAGCCAAAACGTCTTCTTCGAAGCCGTCGTAGCTGTCGCGGTAGAGGCCACCGATACGGGCAAAGCTGTTCGTAAGGCGTGCGCCCGTGAGCTTTTCCCAAATCAGCATGATTTCTTCACGCGGGTTAAAGGCGTACATGAACGGAGTCGTACCGCCCAAATCCTGGAATGCGGCAGCCACGCAAATAAAGTGGTCGTTGATACGAGAGAGTTCGTTCACAATCACGCGGAGCACCTTGGTGCGTTCCGGGATTTCGATACCGTACATGTTTTCCACAGCGCGGCAGAATGCAATGTTGTTCATCATTGCAGAGCAGTAGTTCAAGCGGTCGGTGTAAGGAATCACCTGCTGCCAGGTGCCGCGTTCGACCATCTTTTCAAAGCCACGGTGCATAAAGCCAATTTCATGGACACCGGCCACAATGGTTTCGCCATCGAGGGCAGCCAACAAGCGCACGCAGTGGTGGGTCGCCGGATGCGTCGGGCCCACGTTCAGGGCCATCAGGTTTACTTTTTCGCCATTCGGGTCAAGTACGATCATTCTCTGATACTCCCTTCAAGGTATTCTTCTTCGACAGGCATGATTTCCTTCCGGCACCAAGAAATCGGTCGTCGAGAGCCACTGGCGCTTCTGGGCAGGATAATCCTTACGGAGCGGGTGGCCCACAAATTCAACATGGTTCAAAATGCGGCGCAGGTCCGGGTGGCCCGAGAACACGATACCGTACTGGTCATAAACTTCGCGTTCAAGCCAGTTGGCACTTGCATACAGGTCGGTCACGGTCGGCACCTTCAAGTCGGCTTCGCTGACTAGCACCTTAAGACGGACGCGGCGACCCGGGTTTTTCATGCTCTTAAAGGCGTAGCTCACCGCGAAACGGGGGCCTTCGTAATTGGGGTAAGTGAGGTAATCGATACCAGCGAGATCGAGGAGCATGTCCATCTGCATCGAGGGATCGTTCTTCAAGAATTCGACAGCGTTGTGCAGGTATTCCTTCGGGATTACCACGCAGGTATCCCATTTGGCCTTATTGTCACGCTTGCCACCAAATTTGGATTCAAGGACGTCAATCACGGATTCCATCATTACTCCTTCCAGAACTGGGCTTTTTTGACAAGTTCCTGTTCTTTTTCAGCCACAAATTCCTTGATTTCGGCAGTCTTTTCACGGGCAAACTCGCGGGCTTCCGCCTTCGCCTGTTCGGTCTTTGCCTTGATCATTTCGAGCTGATCTTTCACGCGTTCGGCGCGCTGCTTCATATAAGATTCGTCCTTGATCTTCTTCTGCAGGTCAAACATGGCCTCGAAGAATGCTTCCGGACGGCTGGGGCAACCACCGATATACACATCCACCGGGATAATATGGTCGATACCCGGCACAGTGCAGTAACAGTCATAAAAACCACCCGAACTAGCGCAAGCACCCATGGCGATCACCCAGCGGGGTTCTGCCATCTGTTCGTACATGCGCTTCAGAATCGGAGCCTGCTTATAAGAAATAGTACCTGCGACCAGCAACACATCGGACTGACGCGGCGTAAAACGCACGTATTCAGAACCGATACGAGACAAGTCGTAGCGACCCACTTCGGTACTCATGAATTCGATTGCACAGCAGGCGGTTCCGTAAGGAAACGGCCACAGGGAGTTGGTACGGCCCCAATTGACTAGAAAATCAAGAGAAGTCGTAATGAAATTCGGCTTTTCTGCCTCATTACTCATAGGAGATTACCTCTTTAAATGCGGGGTAAAAGATAGAATTTTCAGGCCACGGGTTTTGCGATTCTGGCCCTAGGTATCAAAAAAAAAGCAATAATCTTTATTAGCTAAATCTAACTTTTTTGAAAAGGATTTTTTTGTGACAGGTCGCACATTTTCCCCCGAAATAGGGTATATTCATAAGGTATACTTGAAACCCCCGCCATTTTTTTTTAGTTTTGGCGCGGTTTTGGTATGTTGAGGCAGTAATGGATATTGCGCTGTACAATAGTATTTATCTTGATTTTAGGTCCAAGCTCCTGGGCCCTATTTTCAGTACAGAAGAAATATTCGCCACTTTAGCAAGAAACCTGGCTCCCCTAGCAAAAATCGCAAATATCGGCTACATCAACTGCTTGTATTACGCACCGGTCAGCCAATTTGCCCCTAACGGGATTTCCGGGGAATTCACTGCCTTCCACGACAAGCAAAATCTGCCGGAAAAGCCTGCCAACCCCGACTTTTCCGAAACCATGACCACGGGCGAACAGGGATCCTTCACCTTCCAGGCCCACCCCATCCAAGGACACGCCTTTACCGACGACGAAAGACAGGTCGTCCAACTCCTCAGTTGGGACTTCTTTATTCTTTCGGGCCGGGCACGGCTCATGGGCAACACCCGCAAGGCGGCCATTTCGGATCCCATGACCGGGGCATACAACCAGGCAGGTATTTTCGCTTTCACGCAGCAGTTTATTGGCGACAACCTCAAAGATTATACCGGCCACTTTATTAACCTCAAGAATTTTAGGTACATCAACAAGGCCTTGGGCAACAATATGGGCGACCTCGCCCTTAAGATGTATGTCAAGCAGATTCTCCTGTTCCTTGACAATGCCGAAATGATTGCCCGACTCGGTGGCGACAACTTCTTTGTTTTGACCAAGAAAAGCCACCATCAAGAATTTATCGACAGGTTTACCGTTTGCGAATTGACTGCAAGCCAGGGACCAAAGCCTCTGAATATTCGCCTGCAGACACGCATTGGCGTATACCATATCGAAGACAACGTGATTGTCGGTGACGCCCTGAACAATTGCGCCATCGCTATGCAGGCTGCAAGAATCATCAAAACTCGCGACGTGGTATACTTTACCAAGGAAATGCAAATTCAGTCCATTCACCAGAGAGAAATCTCGACTGAATTCCATAACGCCATGCGTAACCGCGAACTGGTCGTGTTCTACCAGCCCAAGGTCTGCCTCGAAAATAACCGCATCAATGGCGCCGAAGCCTTGGCTCGCTGGGTCCGCCACAAGACCATCATTCCGCCCATGGACTTCATTCCGGTTCTGGAACGCGAAGGCACCATTTGCGAATTGGACTTTTACGTTTTCGAAACGGCCTGCAACGACATCAGCGAATGGCTCAAAGCAGGCATTACGCCCGTGTGCATTTCTTCAAACTTCTCGAAGCTGCACTTGCGCAACGAAAACTTTGCCGACCGCATTCTCGAAATCCTGCGTAAGTACGAAATCGAAGGCAAGTACATCGAAGTGGAACTGACCGAAGTGTCCGACTTTGATGACACGATTGCCATGCAGAAATTCATCGACATCATGCGCAAGAATGGCATCGGAGTTGCCATCGATGACTTTGGCACCGGCTATTCTACCCTGAATGTGCTCAAGGATTACAACATCAGCGTTGTAAAAATTGACAAGTCGCTGTTGAATAACATCGGTAAAGAAAACTCCCACGATGAAATCGTCCTGAGAAACGTGGTCAAAATGGCCAGCGAACTAAACAAGGACGTAATCGCTGAAGGTGTAGAAACTCAAGAACAGGCTGATTACCTAAAGCGAATCAACTGCGGCAGCGCCCAGGGCTTCCTTTTCGACAAGCCGTTGGTCCGCGACGATTTCTTAAAGCGTCTCGTTGACGGATATATTTACTAACACCCAAAGTGCTAATTTAGTTGGCAGAACTTAGCTAGTAGAGATTCTATTTGCTATATTCATTCTACAATGAAGAATCTCGTTCACGATAGAAAGATATGCCTTGCCTGTGCAGGCTGTGTAGGGACATGCCCTAAAATGGCGCTCGACATGTACGGGCTTGATTTGCAGATTGATCACGAAAAATGCATCAAGTGCGGCATTTGCACTAGAACATGCCCCGTAGGCGCATTAAAAATCGTGGAGGTGAACGATGCTTGATTCCCGTTACGATGTCGTAGTCATTGGTGCCGGCCCCGGCGGTTGTGTTGCAGCCCGCAATTTGGCTCGCGCAGGCCACAAAGTGCTGTTGCTTGAAAAGCGCGAAAAGATCGGTTACCCCGTACGCTGTGGCGAAGCGAGCACGACGCTTGCCGACTTGAAGACTTACGGTCCGATTGACGACAGCTGCATCGAAAGCATTATTAACGGGCTCTACATTTATGGCCCTGGTGGCGTGAACATTGAAGTTCCCAAGCCCGCCACCGGCATCATGCTCAATCGCGAAATTTTTGACCCGTGGCTTGCAAAGCTTGCTGCCGATGATGGCGCCCAAGTAGAGACATGTGCCCGCGCCGAATTCGTAAGCAATGTCGAAGGCGATGAACGCATGGTCCGCGTTGTCCTCGGTAAAGGCGACGGCAACGGAAGCGTCACCGAAACGGCCACTCAAGAAATTTATGCAAAGATGGTCATCGCCGCCGATGGCGTTGAAAGCCGTATCGGTCGCATCGTCGGTCTGGACTGCGGACAAAAAGTAATGCAGACCTGCACAGGCGTCGACATTCAGGTGCAAGGTCTTTTGACCAGGCCCGACTACTTGACCTTCTGGCAGGGCCACGACTTTATTAACGACGGCTACATCTGGAGTTTCCCGAAACAGAAGTCTAACGTCACAAACTTCGGCGCAGGATTCTTGATAACCAACAAGAACCGTCCGAACATTCTCGAAGTCACCATGGATTGGCTAGAAAAGCTTTTCCCGGGTGCAAAAATCAATCATACCGTCGGCGGAGTCATTCCTGTTTCGAGCGTTCTCAAGAATTATACGCTTGACCGTTTCGCCCTCGTGGGCGATGCCGCCCACCACACCAACCCGCTCACGGGTGGTGGCATTGCTGCCGCAATGAGGGCGGGCAGATTCTGCGCCGAATACGTCGACCAAGGTCTTAAGGCGAACAACCTCTCGAAGGAATTCTTGAAGCAGTACGAAAACCGTTGCTACGGTTACTTCGGCAAGATGCACGACTTCGAATACAAGTTCCGCAGGTTCCTGCTCGCAATCAACCACGCAGACCAAATCGAGCTTTACAAGGTCCTGCAAGGCTTCGCTCTTAGTGGATACAAAAAGAGCGCCTTCCTCAAGACGCCCATTAAGACAACCAAGTTCCTGTACAAGTTCTGGAAGTTCAAGTAGTCGCTAAAACAATTCGTCTACTTTTGTTTTGGCAAGCACGCGGTTGTAAATAATCCGCTTGCCTTTTACGCCATCGGTAGCGCACACATGATCTGTGGGCGGTTTCAAGATTGAAGTCACCAAATGAGCTGCCACCGTTTCGGCATGCACAGGGCGCACGTAGGCAGGAATCCATTCAGGATGTCTCCCGATTGTCTTTTGCAACAGTTCTTCGCCAAAGCGTCTGTCCTTATGTTTGCCAAGCAACAATGACGGGCGAACAAGCGTAAGCGTTTCAAAGCCCATCATGTCAAGGCCTTCCTCCAATTGCCCCTTAAGGCGATTGTAGAAGTACGGCGAATGACTGTCGGCACCCATGGCACTCACGCACAAGAAGTTTTTCACCCCAGCCTTTTTGGCAATGGCCGCAAGCTTAAGAGGAAGTCTCAAGTCAATTTTTTCTTGAGCGGCCTTGCTCCCCGCCTGTTTCCTTGTTGTACCCAAGCAACAGACGACTGCATCACAACCGACAAAGCCTGCATAGAAAAACATTCGCAAAGCATCGTTATCTTGTTCAAAATCAACTTGCTTAAAGTCTAATTTCGATGCCCCTTCAAGAATTCCAAGATCGTTCAAATCAGGGATCTTCCTTACAGGGCAAAAAACTCGCACGACCTGCGGGAGGCGCACGAGTAATTTCAAGACATTTTTGCCAACAAGGCCCGTAGAGCCTAAAACAGCAATTTTCATTGTATTATCTACGGATTCTGCAGAGCGGCGAGAGAATCAAGCGTAGCCTGATGCTTTTCGGTATACATATAACCTAATTCGATTCCACGAACCGGGAGCAATGTCACGAGGTTTGCTTCATCTACGACCACGGCCATACCAGACAGGTAGTTTGCCCACTTGCCACTTTCATAGAACTTCAGGTCAACCGTTCTATTAGAAGCATAGGCAACCAGCGGTTCAATCAGAAGGTCATGAGAGATAAGAACGTTCACGCGCTTCCAGTTCGGCAGATTTGCCAAGATGACTTCATTCACGAACTGGTCGCCACGCGGCATCAGTTCATACAAGTATTCAGGAATCTTGTCCTTGGTGAATCGAGACGGATTCGGATCGTCATAAGCCCAAGAAGAAATGAACTTCCAGGAACCGCCACGGTTTCTCACAAAGGCATCCATCGTATCTGTCGGCACCTTCAAGAAGTAGCCGCCATTGATGCCTTCCCAAGTAACCACTTCGACGCCTGTTTCACCGCGACCCTTGGCAATGTTTTCAGCCGTCGTGCGGGTGCGGATAAAATCAGTCGAAGAGTAATAGAAAGATTCATCGCCACCGGCAAGCTTGGCACCGACACTCAAAGCCTGCTGCACGCCCTTTTCGGTCAAGAGCGATTCCTGACCTTCGCTCGTTTCGCGTTCGGCATGACGCATCACAAATACCAACTTAGAGGTCGCCGGCACAGCATTGTAGACATCGCCCACATCGTAGAAGCCCGTGCTATCCGGAGCAACAGCCAAGCCAGCAGCAGCCGGGTCACGGTTGAACGAAGACACCGTTGTTGCAGGGTCCGGGTTGACAACAGGATCCGTCGAAGTTACAGTCGTATCCGTCGGGGTTTCCGGGTTCGTTACAGGGTCGGTCGGATTGGTAGCCGGATCGGTCGAAGGGTCGGTAGTCGGGTTCGTTGCCGGATCAGTCGAAGGATCCGTCGTAGGATTAGTAGCGGGATCGGTCGTAGTCGAAGGATCAGTCGGGGTACCTTGTTCGGGAACATCGGTAGATGTCGGCGTAGAATTAGAAGAATCGTCACCACAACCAGCAATAATAACCGTAATAAATGCCGCGCAAATCATGGGTAAAGCCTTGCGGGCAACAAACTTTTTCATATTCATCGTTTTTTCCTCTAGTTTATTATCTATTCCCCTAATTTAACTATTTGCTCCACACAAAACCCGTAAATATTTCTAAACTTAATGGTGTAAAATTTTAACCCTAACCCATAGGACCGTCTTATGGCAAAAACATTCAAAAAAGCAGAAGAAGTGACCGTGCTCGGCAACGACGCGGAATCATTCCGTAAGGCCTTTACCGACCACATCCACCACACGCTCGCCCGTAACAGTGCGACCGTGACCGACCACGAAAAGTTCTTGGCCGTCGCTTACGCCGTGCGCGACCGTCTCGTGGACCGCTGGATCAAGACGCAGGAAACCTACTACCAGAAAGACGTGAAGCGCGTCTACTATCTGTCCCTCGAATTTTTGATTGGCCGTACCCTCGGCAACTCCGTTCTGAACCTCGACGTCGAAAGCGCCGTGACCGAAGCTCTTGACGAACTCGGCATGACTCTCGAAGAACTCCGCGAACAAGAAGTCGACGCCGGTCTCGGTAACGGTGGCCTCGGCCGCTTGGCCGCTTGCTTCCTCGATTCCATGGCAACGCTCGAACTCCCGGCTACCGGTATGGGTATTCGCTATGAATACGGTATGTTCAGCCAGAAGATCGTGAACGGCGAACAAGAAGAACAGCCGGATAACTGGCTGCGCCTCACCAACCCGTGGGAAATCGCCCGCCCGTCGAACGAAGTCAAGGTGCCCATGTACGGCTACGTGGTCAGCTGGATGGACGAAAAGGGCAAGCTCCGCAATCGTTGGGAAACCAAGGACTACGTGCTCGCTCTCCCCTACGACACTCCGATTCCGGGTTACAAGAACAACACCGTGAACAACCTGCGCCTCTGGAGCGCCAAGTCTACCGACGACTTCGGCCTCAGCTACTTCAACAACGGTGACTACATCGCCGCTGTGCAGGACATGGAACTTTCTGAAACCATTTCCAAGGTGCTCTACCCGAACGACGCTTCCATGAACGGTAAGGAACTGCGCCTCAAACAGCAGTACTTCCTCTGCTCTGCATCGCTGCAGGACATCATCCGCCGCTTCAAGAAGCTCCACGAAGGCGAATGGAAGGTGTTCCCTGAAAAGGTCGCCATCCAGTTGAACGACACGCACCCGGCAATTTCTATCGCCGAAATGATGCGCATCTTGCTCGACGAAGAAAACCTGGAATGGGACGAAGCTTGGGAAATCGTGACGCACACGTTTGCTTACACGAACCACACCTTGATGCCCGAAGCTCTCGAAAAGTGGCCGGTCAGTCTCTTCGAAAAGCTGTTGCCACGTCACCTCCAGATCATTTACGAAATCAACGCACGCTTCCTGCGTCAGGTGTCCCTCAAGTGGCCCGGCGACAACGCTCGCCTCGCCCGCATGAGCCTCATCGAAGAAGGCGGCTGCAAGATGGTCCGCATGGCGTACCTCTCCATCGTGGGTTCGTTCGCCGTGAACGGTGTCGCAGCACTCCACTCCGACCTCTTGAAGACCACGCTCTTCAAGGACTTCTACGAACTGTGGCCTGAAAAGTTCAACAACAAGACGAACGGCGTGACGCCGCGTCGCTGGGTCCGCAAGGCTAACCCGGCTATGTCCGAACTCATCAGCTCCAAGATCGGCGAAGGCTGGGTCAAGGACCTCGACGAACTCAAGAAGCTCGAAAAGTTTGCGAAGGACGCCAAGTTCCAGAAGGAATTCATGGCTGTCAAGAAGCAGAACAAGGAACGCCTCGCCAAGTACCTCAAGGCAACGCAGGGCGTCGATGTCGACGTGAACACGTTCTTCGACGTGCAGGTCAAGCGTATCCACGAATACAAGCGCCAGCTCCTGAACATTCTGCATGCCATTCACCTGTACATCCAGCTGAAGGACGGCAAGGAAATCATGCCGCGTACCATCATGATCGGTGGTAAGGCCGCTCCGGGTTACTGGATGGCAAAGCAGATCATCCGCCTCGCTAACGCCGTGGCCGCAATCATCGATGCTGACCCGATTTGCAAGGGCAAGCTCAAGATGGTGTTCCTCGAAAACTACCGCGTGTCTTTCGCCGAAAAGATTATTCCGGCCGCAGACCTCTCCGAACAGATTTCGACCGCAGGCACCGAAGCTTCCGGTACCGGCAACATGAAGTTCGCCTTGAACGGTGCACTCACCATCGGCACGCTCGACGGCGCTAACGTTGAAATGAAGGAAGAAGTCGGCGACGACAACATCTTCATCTTCGGCCTCACTGTGGAAGAAGTGACTGATCTCCTTGCCAAGGGTTATCGTCCGCGCGACTTCTACGAACACGACGACGATCTCCGCCGCGTGATCGACCTGATCGCTTCTGGCTTCTTCAGCCCGGATCGTCCGGACCTGTTCAAGCACATTGCCGACAAGCTCCTCACCAACGACAACTACCTGCTCTGCGCAGACTTCCGCAGCTACATTGACATGCAGAAGAAGGTCGCCGAGGAATACCAGGACAAGAAGACCTGGGCCGAAAAGGCAATCCTGAACGTCGCTCGCATGGGCAAGTTCAGTTCCGACCGTACCATCAAGCAGTACGCCGAAGAAATCTGGAACGCCAAGGGCTGCAGCATCAAGCTGTAGTTTAGACGAGAGACTAGAGAACGCTCACTGCGTTCGCTACAGACGAGAGATTAGGTCGCGATTTCTATCGCGACCTTTCTTATATGACCGCTCGGCTCTATTGCAATTATAAAATGTGATATCGCCTCGCTACCACCTAAAGGTGGCCATACCCACGTAAGTGCTAAAGCACTAAGTGGTCAAAGGTCGCCATCACGGCACGCTTACGCCGTGCCGCTTATGGCTCACGATGTTATATTTGGGCCAAAGGACATTTTTATGGAAATCAAGAAGACGAATGCGGCGAGAATTTTAGACCGCCAGAAAATTTCTTACGAGCTCATCCCCTACAAGGTCGACGAAAACGACCTGGGTGCGCAACATGTCGCCGACAGTCTCGGCGAAGATATCAATCAAGTTTTCAAGACGATTCTCGTTCACGGCGACAAGATTGGCTACCTCGTGTGCGTGGTACCGGGCAACCTGGAAGTGGACTTGAAAGGTGCCGCCAAGGTGAGCGGCAACAAAAAGATTGACACTGTTCCGCTCAAGGATTTGACGCCGCTGACCGGCTACATTCGTGGCGGTTGCAGTCCGCTCGGTCTCAAGAAAAACTTCCCGATTTTCATTCACGAAACTGCGATGCAGTTCCCTTACATTTACGTGAGTGCTGGCGAGCGCGGCTTGCAACTGAAAGTTGCACCCGCCGACCTTGTGAAGGCGACACGCGCCACCGTGGGCGTGATCGCGCGAGTCCCGCCTGAAGCTCCGCAAGATTAAATCAAACTAAAAAGCCTCTCCCAAAGGAGAGGCTTAAATTTTTTTATCGCTGCAAAGGATTACTTCACCGAGATGCTACGGACAGCGCGGCCCTGCTTTACCATGTAAATGCCGGAATTGTACTTGGCCTTGATGGCTGCATTCAGGGATTCTGCGTCAGCCGTTTCAAAAGAGCCGAGGTACTTGCCTTGAGCGTCAAACACGAGCGACTTGCTGTTGTCGGCCGTCATAGAGCGAATACCCTTGATTGCATCCGTCGAGCTACTGGATTCAGGTTCAGCAGAAGAACTGGACTGTTCAGCGCCTTCGATATAGACCTTGGCATAGGGGAAGTCGTATTCGCCCTTGGCATTAGCACCGCTGTTGCTTCCGGCTTCGCCGAGAATCTTGGCTTCGTGCATCTTACCCATCTTCATGCCAAGTTCTTCCCACTTTTTGAAGTGAGCGGTAATGTCGATAGTACCGCAATCGCGCTTTGACTTACGGACGCTGAAATACTGCTTAAAGTATTTATTGTCACCATCAATGGAATAAGAGGTGCGGTCACCTTCGTAAACCGTATACTGGGCACCATCGATTTCAAAATCGCCGTGATTCTTTGCAGAAGCACCCTGAGCAACCCACGAGCCAGGCATATACTGGCTACCGGTGTTATCCACAATGTACCATTCCACCAAGGGTTCACGGGTCCAGCCATAAATGCCGATGTAGGAATAGTCGATTCCAGAAAGACCGCTCTTGACCAGCTTGAAGTCCGCCTTCATGTGACCGATTTCTTCGTGAGTCTTATCGCTATTGAAAGCAAGACCCGTACGGCACAGGTAGTCCTTGGCACCTGTCATCTTGCAGTTAAGGGAGCCGTCGGAATAGAACGTCGCAGAACCACCGTTGCCGCCTTCGTTCCAAAGTTCGTAACCAACGTCGCCGATAGTTCCGACCTTGTTCGTAGACACTTCCACGGATTCACCGCTATGGGTTGTCGTATTGCAGAAATCCTGAGCAAAGGCATTTGCCGTCAAAACACAAGTGGCAATTAAGCCGAATTTAAGAATTGTTCTCATATACACCTTCCTTTGGTTTAAAAGCAATTTAACAAAATTCTGTACGAAGCAATCGAATCAACGCCGTATATTTCTGTATAAACGCTTCGTGATTCTTTTTCACAAAGTCAAAATCGCCTTCTTTGCAAGCCATTTCGAGCGCCTTGGCATCTTCTGACACTTTTATCGCTCCAATTGTAAGAGAAGTACTTTTTACAGCATGCACTGTAATACGGTAATATTCAAAATCTTCTTTACTAAAAGCCTCCATCAATTCTTCTGTTTTGTCTGCACTGACATATTCACCAAGCATTTCCTTATAAAATTTCTGATCATTCATGCAATAGGCAAGGCCTGTTGCCTCGTCCAAGAAATCGGACAACTTTGTTGAAGACTGCACCGCCGGCTTTTCGTTTTCAGCGTTCGCACTTTCTACAGCGGAATTCTTTGCAACAGACTTAACCAATTCTTTAGGCAAGAACTTCTTGAGGCAAGAAAGCAAAACCTCTTCGCGAATCGGCTTTGCAATATAATCCGAGAAACCTTCATCCATGTACTGATTTTTGGCGTCGACCACAGCATTTGCGGTAAGCATCACGACAGGTGTATTCGTATTCGGACTCTTTGCAAGTTGTCTCATCTGGCGGAACGCTTCGATACCATCCATCACAGGCATCATGTGATCCAAGAATACAACATCGTAGTGATTCTTTTCAATAAGTTTCAAGGCTTCGGCCCCATTGATCGCCGTATCAATCTGAATCTTGGTATCTTTGAGAAGGCCCGCAAAAACCTTCAGGTTCATTTGCATGTCGTCAGCCAAAAGAACTCTTGCATCAGGCGCAATAAACTTTTCGTGAGCAGCATCCATAACATTCACCTGCTGCTTGTACAACTTATAAAAATCGCCTAGAGGTTTTTCATCGCTCACCTGTTGCATCAAATGGACCTTGAAGGTAGACCCTTCGCCATAAACACTGTCTACGCTTATAAAGCCGCCCATCATATCAACCAACTGCTTGGTCAGATTCAAACCAAGTCCCGTACCTTCAATGTTACGGTTTCGTTTTTCATCGAGGCGGACAAAGTCCCTGAAAAGTTTTCCGACATCCTTTTCACGAATACCGATGCCCGTATCCTTCACATGAATAAAGAGCTCCACCTGATCGCCTTTGTTTCCCTGCATGGGGTCTACTTCGACTTTTTCCGTCCAAACAGAGAGCGTGACTGTACCTTCGTTCGTGTACTTGACCGCATTCGAAAGCAGATTGTTAATAATCTGTCTAATACGAACTTCATCGCCAAACAAAGCTGCCGGAATTTCAGGAGAAATATCCATCACCAATTCCAAGTTTTTATCTTTGGCACGAATGGCAACCATATTGTAGCAATCATTCAATACATTGAATACGCTATACGTTACCGGCAAAATTTCCATCTTGCCCGATTCAATTTTCGAAATATCCAAAATATCATTAACGAGCGAAAGCAGCGTCTGCCCGGCGCTCTGAATATTCAAGGCATAGTCACGCAACGATTCGTCTTTGCATTCCTTAAGGAGCATCGAATCCATACCCAAAATGCCATTAATCGGCGTACGAATTTCATGACTCATGTTGGCAAGGAATATACTTTTCGCCTTGCTCGCACTTTCGGCATTTTCTTTTTCGCGAAGCAGTTCCTTATTTTCACGAGCCTTCTTTTCTGACACAACCACATAAATCATGGCTATCGAGAACATGAATATCAAAAGGCCGAACACCCAAATAATCAAAAATGAAATATCATCTTTTTCAGACGCCACCACATCTGCGGGCACCACCCCCGTCAAGACAACGCCCGGCAACTTAAGGTCTGCAACAAAGTAATAATATTCAACCCCATCAACCTCTAAATTTGCAGCCGAGGCAATAGATACATTCAAGCCGCTTGCAAGTTTTTCGCGAACCGCCTGGTAGCCTCTTTTGCCCCAGAGCAACGACTTCCCCAACGCCTCATTATCGGAATCAATAATGATTTCATCTTTTGAATCTCGCAAAACGGCATAACCCTTGCCGCCATATGAAACCACTCCAAAATTCTTGATAATGAATTCTTCCTTGAAAAGGCGGAACAACACATACTTGATATTTTTCCCGCTATACACCGGAACCGAGAACATGAGTCCCTTTCCTTTGCAATAGCTGATATATTTGGCTCCGTGAAACGACTCGGAAAAGCCCTTGAAATCGGCAAAGCGAATATCATGATCGCCGCCCGAATAAACAATCTTGTCATTTAAGGCCATTACGCCGTAATAGAATTCCCCATTCGGATCTTCCAAAGTGGAAAGCATTCGATCAATATTATACATGTTGGCAGAAAGCCCCGCCGAAATTCCGACCAAGGATTTCAACTGTAGCACAAGCCTTTCACCGGTCGCTTCAGCATAGTTTTCCGCCTGGAAAGCAACCTGTTTTTCGACATAACTTTGAAACAGGCTCGAAAACTTAATGCGTAATAATCCCCCAACCAAAAGGAGAATCAACACAAAAAATAAAAGACCAATTAGAGGACGTACACCAAATTTTTTAATCATTGCTCAACCACGCCATTGATAAGCCATTCCATTTCACTACGCAAGGCGTCATCACTAATTGTTTCACCTTCTTCACAACGGACATGTCCGTTGTTATCGACAATCTTACCCGTGAAAACATGATAACCATCCTTAATTCTTTGAATGGTATTTTGAATCCGGACCTTAATGGAATCAGGAATTTCGTTCGAATAAAAAGCAAGACCTACAGCATCTTTATCAAGTCCAAACCAGTAATCCATATTTTCCGTATTTTTATTCTGGAAGAAATCCTGGAACACACCCTTGTAAATAATATTCCAATTAACATTTATAGAGCTCAACATTTTAGGAGAGTAATAATTTTTTTCAACGTGGTTTCCAATAGAATACACCCCTCGGGCTTCAGCAACCTCAACAACATGCGAACGATCCTGATGTAACGAAATCACGTCTACATTAAAACTATCGATTAACGCATTCGCAGCTTCAGTTTCAATTTCTTCATTATCCCAGAAATGAGTCCAGCGCAAATACACCTGAACTTTCGGATTCACGCTTTGTGCGCCAATGGCAAATGCGTCGATTCCCCTATAGACTTCGCTATTTTTCATGGCAGCCACATAACCGACATGATTCGTCTTGGTCATGGCTCCCGCTATAATGCCCGCAAGGTACCTGGCTTGATAAGTTCGGGCAAAATAAGGCTTATAATTGGGCGCTTTAAATTTCCAATCACCACCATAGAATGTCACATCCGGATGCGCCCCGATAACGCCATCTATCTTTACAGGATAATTATAGCTCGTCAGAACAATGATTTTGATACTGTCGGCAATCATGTCTTTTACGACTTTTGCAAGCGGCGCCGTTTCTTCGGGCACATCAATTGCCACAACCATTTGTGCGCCTAGGCTATCACATGCAATTTTTGCTCCCTTGTAATGAGCTTCATTCCAACCATTGTCAGCCGTATCGCTTAAAAGAATAAAACCTACGCGAAGTTTTTGAGCAACCGACTTTTGCAAGTTCTTATCATTGCCGGCCTTTTCAAAAGTCATATACAGCAATGTAAAGAATGCCAAAACCGCAATAATTGCAGCGACCGTAATTCTACTCTTCATCTATGGTTACCCCCTTCACAAACCAATTAAAATTATTCAGCATGTCCGTATCAGACATGGTCTCGCCCTCGTTTATACGAATCACTCCCGTATTGTCTTCTATAGGGCCATAAAAAACATCAAAAGATCCATTCTGGATTTTTTCTCGTTCGCTTTCAACTAACGCAATAGCCTCTGGATTCACATGACTAGTGAACGGCGACAAATCGATAACGCCAGAATTGATTCCTTCCCAATAGCGTTTGCTTACGAATCTCTTTTTGAGCACATCAAAAATATGCGGGATATAAAATTTTTCCCAGCGCCATACCGGAGCCGTCAAAAAATGATCTGGATACAAATCCGCATTGTCCAAATTGTAGCCCACAATCCACACCCCAAGAGAATCGGCAATGCGCATGGGAGTTTGGCTATCGACATGTTTTGCAAGAACATCTATCGAATCGTTCGCCAAAAGAGCCCGTGTCGCTTGGGCGCAGACCTTGTCGTTATTCCAGGATTTTGTCCAACGCACAATCACGCTCGCATCGGGATTGGCCTTCTTGACGCCTAAAGTAAACGCATTGATTCCACGAATTACTTCAGGAATATCGTATGCGGCTACATAGCCTATTTTCCCGGTTTTACTTTGCATGCCGGCCACAATGCCCGAAAGGTAGCGCATTTGGTACATACGGCCAAAGAAAGTCGCCACATTCGGAGCCGTCTTTATACCGGACGCATGGAAAAACTTCACATCAGGGTGTCTGACAGCAACATTCTGAATATAGGGGCCAAACTGGAACGAATTAAGAATGAGCACCTTTACACCCGCAGCAATAAGGCCTTCCATTACCGCTTCAGACGTTCTATCGGTCGGAATCTGTTCACGGAACAAGACATCTAGATTCAATTTCTCAGCAGCCTTTTTCATGCCCTCGTAATGCGATTGTCCCCAACTATGGTCATCAATCGTGCCGTGCATAATCATCGCGATTTTTGTCTTTTCGCGGGTGATATCGGTATTCTTCTTTTTCACATTGACGGTGAACAAACCGGCTAAAATAACGGCGATAATTACAGTCGGAATAACATAGATGAGTTTCATCATGCACCTCCTGCAAGGTACTCAGAAAGCTTATCTAAAATTTTCTTATAGTCCGCCATGCATATTTCATGCTGTTCGCGAACAAAGTCAAAATTTCCTTCTTTGCAAGCATTTTCGAGAGCCTTGGACATTTCCGAAAGTTTCACCGCCCCAATCGTAAGAGATGTGCTCTTGAGCGAATGAATGACTATGCGATAATGATCGAAATCACTTCTAGAAAAAGACTTTTCCAAATCAGAACGGCGGTCATTTTTCACATATTCCAAAAGCATTTCATGGTAGAACTTTTTGTCGTTCATACAATAGCCAAGCCCTGTCGCCACATCTAGAATTTCAGAAAGCCCGCCCACGGTTCGTGGGCTTTCAACGGTCTCAGCAGCCTTGCTATCCGAACTTTCGCTTTCGACAATCAAATCTTGCGGCAAGTATTTCTTTACTATCGAAAGCAACACTTCTTCACGAATAGGCTTTGTAATGTAGTCGGTAAAGCCCGCCTGCATATAGGAATCCTTCGCGCCGACAACCGCATTGGCCGTAAGCATGACCACAGGCGTTTTATTGATATCAAAGTCCTTCAATTCCCTCATGCACTGGAGCGTTTCAATGCCGTCCATCACGGGCATCATGTGGTCCAAGAGAATCAAGTCGTAACGATTTTCTTCGACAAGAGTAAGAGCATCTTCGCCATTCGTCGCGGTGTCAATATTTATTTCAGTTTCCTTAAGGAGTCCGCTGACAACTTTCAGGTTCATGGCCACATCGTCAACCACCAAAAGTTTGGCCTTACTCGCCTTAAACTTTTTCGCACCCGAAGTGACCGAAATAAATTCCTTATGGCGTTCCATAAAGTTGCCAATAGGAGCATCATCCTTGACCACCTGCGGAATATGGACCTCGAACACGGAGCCAGAACCGTACACGCTCTTGACCAAAATACGGCCACCCATCATTTCAACCAATTTCTTGGTCAGATTCAGTCCAAGGCCCGTTCCCTCAATATTTCTATTACGATCCAAATCAATTCGTTCAAAGCTCTGGAACAATTTATCACGGTCCACAGAACGAATGCCGATTCCGGTATCCGCCACCACAATTACAAGCTCAATCTTGTGTACATCCTCTTCGTCCGGTAAATTTCTGAAATCAACAGACAAATCTACCGTTCCCTTGGGCGTGTACTTGATAGCATTCGAAAGCAGATTGTTCACAATCTGGCGCAAGCGAACTTCGTCGCCTTCGAGCATCGACGGAATTTTCGGGCTCACGTTGACATCGAATTCCAGATTCTTACTTTGGGCGCGCGGATTTGCAACACAATAGCAATCGTTCAATACAGCAAACAAATCGTACTCGCCCACCAGAAGTTCCATTTTGCCTGATTCAATTTTCGTGATATCCAAAACATCGTTCACCAGCGAAAGAAGCGTGTGTCCTGCATTCTGAATATTCTGGGCATAATCGCGCAAGGTTTCGTCTTTGCATTCCTTCAGCAACATGGTGTTCATGCCCAAAATGCCATTAATCGGCGTTCGAATTTCATGACTCATATTGGCAAGGAAAAAGCTCTTGGCCATATTCGCAGACTCTGCATTCTTTCTCGCCGCTTCAGCCTCGGCCCATGCCTTGCTCAATTCATCGGAACGTTGCGCTTTTTCACGAGCGTTATTCAAATTTTCTAGCATGGTATGCGTTAAGCGCGCAATCACGATACACAGAATCGTCATCACAATAGATTCTATCAAAAATCCCGCACACCTCGACACCCACCAAAGCGTATCTGTTTCAAACTCACCATGGTTTGCACCATGCGCTCTAAAATAAAGCGAAACAACAATCAATAAGTAGCTAACAATCGAAATCTTGAGCGTAAAAGCCGCATTAAAAAACAACAGGCTTGTCACCATGGCAAGAGTGTAAGTCATGTATATGCCAATATTTTCATTGGTTGCAAGCATCGCGATAATACTTGCCATTCCAAGCACGCAAAAATACCGGCGCAACGTGAGCGGAGCGTTCATGCGTTCGGTAAAAGTGGGAAGCCACAAAATCACGAACGCAATACCTGTTAAAACGTTCAACTCAAAATAATTGATTTTAAACAAATGAACAATATTTCCCAAATAAATCAAAGGAAACATCGCCCAAAGCCAGCGCATTACTCGCGTGAGTTTCTTTAAGACTCGGCGATCATTCTCTTCAAAAATATCATTACCCATAGTCGGCTCCCCTCGACTAATTTTATACGGCGTGTCCGTCGTCACGCATCTCGTAATGGGAATCGTCATCAATCATCTTGAGCATTATATCGGCAAAATCAGGATCGAATTGTAGACCGCGACCTTTCACGATTTCTTCGCGCACGACATTTTGCGGAAGCGCCGAACGATAACTGCGTCGACTAGTCATGGCATCGTAGGCATCGGCCACGGCAATAATACGAGCAATTTCCGGAATGTTATAACCCGACAATCCTTCGGGGTAGCCCTTGCCATCAAAGCGCTCATGGTGGTAATGCGCTCCGATTTCAATATTCGGCATTTCAGAAATGTTCTTCAAAATTTCGACACCGATACTCGGGTGCTGCTTGATTGTCTCATATTCCTCGTCGGTCAGTTTAGAACTCTTGTTCAGAATATTATCCGGAACTCCAATTTTTCCGATATCATGCAAAAGCGCCACGATGTAGATTTCATCTTGGTACTCGATTGGCTTACCTGCACGGAGCGCAATTTCTCTGCTGTATTTAGCCACACGGCTAGAATGACCGTTCGTGTAGCGGTCTTTGGCATCGATTGTCGACGCAAGCGTTTTGACAACCTGCAACGAAAGCATTTGAAGCTTATGCTGACTTTCCTTAAGTTCAGCAGTGCGTCGCACCACTTCGCTTTCAAGAGAATCCTGCAACTTTTGCAGAGACAGAATGCGTTTGATTCTTTCCAAAACAACTTCAGGAACCAAAGGCTTTTGGATATAGTCCTGAGCGCCTTCCTTAAACACCCGGACCTCCGTCTCACGGTCGCTGTCCGCGGTCAAGAACACCACCGGCAAGCCATCACAGGTTTTAATCTTCCGTATTTCCAACAGAAGTTCAAACCCATTCATGTCGGGCATGTGCACATCCAAAAGTGCTAGTGCAGGCCGTTCTTTCGAAAGGTATGCAAGCGCCTCTTTGTATGACTGAGCCAACACAACATTGTACGCCGAGCTCAACATGTGCTCGGCGAACCTCAAGTTCATGCGGTCGTCATCAACCACCAAGACCGTTTCTTTGGTGCTGGGCGCCTCGTTATTGTTATACGGAACCACCATGTTAAAATCCCTTTACACATACTAAATATATATTAGAATCGAGCCTTTCGGAGCCATGTGTTATAAAAATATTGTGAAAATGTGACGAAATTATCACAACATCACACAAAATACCGATTTTTGAGGAATTTAGCCATGTTTTTGTTACGCTTTAGACATTTCATTCTATGCGCAGGCACTATTTTTACCATCGCAGCCTGCTCCTCGGACTCCTCATCTAGCACAGAATATCCTGATCAATGGGATCCATATCCCGAAACACCCTCCAGCAGTTCTTCGATTGCAACAGAAGATTCCGGCTCAAAGGTCGGAACGCAATCCTCTAGTTCCGCAGAGCTGGTTGCAAGCTGTTCAAGTGAAATCGCAACTAGCTCGAGCGATGCCTCAAGCAGTTCCAGCGAAGCGGCAAATTCTTCCGCCGCAGACATCAACAGTTCTAGCGAAGCCGCTAGCAGTTCAAGTGAAGCAGCGAGCATCGCTAGCAGCTCCAGCGAGATCCTTTCAAGCGACAGCCAATACCTCTGGCACGACGAATTCGACGGCGACGGCGTCGATACCGACAAATGGACTTTTGAAATCGGCACAGGTGCAAGCGGCTGGGGCAACAACGAATGGGAATACTACACCAACCGCAAAGAAAACGCCTACGTGCAAGACGGCATTTTGCACATTCGCGCAAACAAAGAAGACTTTGAGGGTTCCAAGTACACCTCGGCCCGCATTATCACCAAGGACAAGTTTAGCTTCACCTACGGCACCGTAGAAGCCCGCATCGCACTCCCTGTGGGCAAAGGCATTTGGCCTGCCTTCTGGCTACTCGGCCAGAACATCGACGCCGTAAGCTGGCCCGCCTGCGGCGAAATCGACATCATCGAAACCGTGAACAGCGAAAACATTGTGTACGGCACCAACCATTGGGCAAACGGCACCGAATACGCGACTTACGGCAACAACACCGGCAATTATCGCGACCAAAAGTTCGAACTCGACGTCACGCAATTCCACAATTACAAATTCACATGGGACGAAAAGTACATCCGCATGTTTGTGGATGACTTCATGTACCACGAGATTTTAATTGAAAATAACACCGGCGACACCGAAGAATTCCACAAGCCGTTCTTCTTTATCTTGAATGTCGCCGTTGCAGGTAACTGGCCCGGATTCGAAGTAGACGACGCTCAATTCCCGAACGAAATGCTCGTCGACTACATTCGAGTTTCCAAATAATATTACTTCACCATCACTTTCTGAGTCAGGTTGATTCCCTGGCCTGCGACCTTCACAAAGTATGTACCCGCAGCCGCATTCACCTTGAACTGGTGCGTGCCTGCAGAAAGTGTACCCTTGTGAAGCGTTACAACCTTGTGGCCCGTGACATCGAAGAGTTCCGCCGTCACGCCTTGTGTGCGACCCATCGAAAGAGTGAGCATGTCGCCACTTACACGCAGAGCCTTGGCACCTGCAACGTGCGGACGCATACAGATTCCCGAAGGATCTCCGAAGACAATCTTGATTTCGGGAATCATCTCTTCGGTGTTCTCGAAACCGCGGCTGAAGGCGTCGTACTTGTCTTCGTTAAAGTCCCAAAGGACTTGGTCGCCGGCCTTGAAGTTGTCGTAAAGGATAGTACCGGTATAGCCTGCGGCATAGTTTGCGATAACGACGCTCAAGGTCTTGTTGCGGTCGGTATAGCTGGAAATATCGAACGAACAAGTCTTGGACTGGCCCGCGGCTACTTCGCAGGGGCCTTCCACTTCGGTCCATTTCCACGCATCCGTCAGCTTGAAAATCAAGTTCAGTTGCGCATCGCTTTCGCTCTTATTGGTAACCTCGAACGTAAACGTATTGGCCTTGCTCAAATCCCAAGTCTTCTGGTATTCAATCTGGGCATTGTCGCCGCCGTAAGTCACAGCCATCTTGCCATCGCCACTTTCTTGACTGATGGCGACATCCTTGATCTTGATAGAAGCTTCTTCGGTAGCGGCGAGAGATTTCATGGCATCGAGAGCCGGATCAATGGTGTAAGTGTAACCGCCAAAGTTCGATTCGGTCTTGTCGCCAATGTACTGCCAGGCAAGTGCGCCGGCGTAACCGCCGTCAAAAGCCTTGCGGTAGCATTCTTCAGTAGAGATCTGGGTCTTTGCCGCCATGCTTGCAGTATAAGTACCGCCCTTCCAGCCGCTTGCCGGGAATTCGCCGATAATCATGGGCTTGTTGTCGTACTTGTACGTCGTCGCCATCTGGGCAGCCGCATTCACAAACGGCGAAACGGCATCGTTCTGGTAGTACGGATAGTAATGCGTCTGGAAAAAGTCGAGCGTCCCGTTCGCTTCGCCACCGGCGGCGATAAGTTCGGAATCGTTCCACCAGCTCTGATACTGAATATTCACGCTACCGGTAGACACGAGCAATTCCGGACTTACCGTGTGAATGGCGGCCGCAATCTTGTTGGTGAACTTCTGGAGCACAACCTTATCAAGTTTCTTGGTGGTCCAGCCCACGCTTGTCATGCCTTCGGGTTCGTTGAACACTTCCCAAGTCATAAGCGCATTATGGTTACCGATTGCTTTTACTACCGGAACAAGCGCATTGTCGATAAAGGCTTTGGTGCCCGCGTCTTCAAAAAGCTGCGTGTTTGCGGTAATGTCCAACTTTTCATCGTATAGGCCCCACTGATTCGGTTCCATCAGGTTGTGGCTGAAAAGGCACATCGAAACCATCACGCCGTATTCTTCGGCAATGTCCAAGGCCTTTTTCATATTGGCGATGGTATTTGCCTTGAGGCCTGAAACCAGATGCGTGCTCTGATCGATTTCGGGACTTTGGCTCATGTTGTTGAAAAGCCACCAGCGAATGGCATTACCGCCAGCGGCACGTGTGCCTTCGACAGCCTTGCGCCAAGCGTTTTCGTTCAGCGGGGAATCGCCCACATCGGAGTTGTAGTCGCTCCAAGCGAGGTTCGTACCCGAGAAGAAAATCTTCTTGCCGTTGTACATGAGATCGGTGCCGCTCACGGTGAGTCCCGGGGCAGCTAAAGCAGAAACAGCTCCGCCGAGCAATAAAGCTCCGCTTAAAGCCTTGAAACCATATTTTTTCATAATACTCCTCAAACACCACCCTCCTTTGGAGTGGTTATCTGAAAAATACACTAATAAGGCTTTAAACGGTTGTTTTTTATTTCAAGGCGTTGACATTCATCACGGAAAATGTCCACACCTGCAAAAAACTAGCGCACAATCCAGCCGCCGCCAACAACCATATCGCCGTCGTAAAATACGGCGCACTGGCCAGGGGTGACTGCAAATTGGGATTGTTCAAAACTGGCGAGTGCGCGGCCGTCTTCTAGAATCTTGACCATGCAACGGGTCGGACGCTGGCGGTAACGCACCATGCCTTCGCATTCAAATGTATCGCCCGCAGCGTAAGCAGCGCCTGTAGCCGGATTGATGCCGTGCCACACGCAGTTTTCGATGCGCACTTCGCTTGCCGAGACGGCCGACTTGTCGGCGGTCACCAGAATATCGCCTGTTTCCGGATTCACGCTTTGCACGAATGCGGGAACGCCCAGCGCAACGCCAAGTCCCTTGCGTTGCCCCACCGTGTAACGGTGGTAACCTTCGTGACTATTCCAAATCTTACCGTCGGCGGTCACGAAGTTTCCTGGGCGTGTCATCGGGCCAAATTGCTCTTGCAAGAAGGCGGTATAATCGTCGCCGTAAATATCAAAGCAAATATCCTGGCTATCGCTTGCGCTCGCGTTTTCAAAGCCATGCTTTGCCGCCATCGCGCGAACCTCGGGCTTTTCCATGCCACCTAGCGGAGTCATCACCCGCGCCATGGCGGAATCGGGCACCCCGAACAAAAAATAACTTTGGTCTTTTGCAACATCGCGGCCCTTGAAAAGTCTGCGCACGCCACCGACCTCCTTCACGTTCACATAATGCCCCGTCGAAAGGAAGTCTGCGCCGTGCTCTAGCGCAAAGTCAAGCATCCAGCCGAACTTGATGTAGCGATTGCAATAACAGCAAGGATTCGGAGTACGCGCCCCCGCAAAGTCCCCGTGACAGCGTTTCAGCACTCGGTCCGTAAATGCGTCGTCACATACCGCCACATAATGCTCTATACCCAAGCGCTTCGCGACCGCGCGGGCGCGCAAAACGCTTTCATCTTTTTCTGGATCATAGGGATTCGCCCCATTATTCGCCAGAGGCGGCAACACGCGGAGCGTCACGCCGAAAACGTCGTAACCCTGTTCCAAGAGCAGGAGTGCCGCCACCGACGAATCCACGCCCCCACTCATACCCACTGCTACGCGTTTCTTAGACATCTTCCACTAAGCTCTACCAACTAAGCTCTACCAACTGCTTAGTCAAACCTCAGCATCAAAGCAATTTCAAATTGCAGAATCTGGCGCAAGTGCGGAGTTTCGTCATCCAGTTTTTCGTGAATCTGGCGGTATTCAATGTAACTGCTCATCGATGCAATCTTGTTGAATTGGTAGCCTGCGCTCGGGCGAATAAACCATTCATGCGTACGCGAAGGCACCGTTCTGTCAACCAATTCTAGTTTCGGGCTATAGACTTCTGTCGGTCTATCCGCGAACAAGACATCATCAAAGCTCCACTGCTTAAAGACTCCGTCAGTACCGCTTTCCTTGTTCCATTTGTCGTAACCCTCTACTGGGTCATATTCCTTACGGATAGTCTTCTTGTAGTCGTAACCGGCCGTCAGCTTCAAGTCAACAGAATTCTTGAACTTGAAGAACCACTTGAAGAACTTGACCGCCTTGTCTATCTTGAGCGGGTAAGAAATCGTGAAGTCATCGCCGATATTGAACATAAAGTCGTTATACAGCGACGTATGAATCCATGGAATTTCCCAGAAGTATTCCGTCGTATCGCGAATACTACCCGTAGAATCCGGCCAACTCGGAATACTGATTACTTCTTCCTTCGGGCGTCTGTCTGTGCTTTCAATCTTCATGCGCACGCTATTTTCAATGCGCATGCTGTTCTGAAGCAAGAACGTAATACGAACAAGCGGGTTAAAGTTGATGCTATGCGCCCAAGAATCTTCGGCACTCTGGAACGGATGAACCGTTGTCGTGTAAGAGTAATCGAAGCGGTGGAAAGTCGACACGCTGCGGAATCCATTCAAGAAAGAAATTCTCTGAGCAAAGTTCGGAACAGTCACACCGACACCAATCTTCGGCCACAACGTAGTCGTATCAATGTACATCGGGTATTCGCGAGCCTGCGCAAAGTCTTGTTTCCACTGCAAATCGCCAGTGACACCGATATCCCAAATCGGGAGCGTAATGCCCGTTCCCACCTGGAACTGACGAGATACGGAGTGGCGGAAATTGCCCTGGTATACAAGCGTATCGACATGACGGTTTCTGTACTGACCAAAGCGTTCATAGTCATCGCGATCGTCAAGTCCCATATCACCCGTAACAATGTTGAAGAATCCGCGGTTACGGTAGCCGTTACCGAGACCCAAGCCATACAAGTAATATTGTAGCGGAGTCACGCCCTGATCTTCATACAACTGTGCCAAGGTAAAGTTTTCACCCACCGTATTGGTCGTTGCCGTCCAATTAAAGCGCACTTCACGCCACTTGATTTTATCGAACGCTGTTGCCACCGGGTTTTCTTTACCGAAAGCACGAGCCAAATCAAGTACCTTCAAAGACGGAGCAAATTCAAAGCGGTTCGTTTGAGAAATGGTCCAGTAATTTTTCTCTATCGACGTTTCATCCATAAAGTCGAAATCGTCGGGAATAGTCTTTTGCTGGTTAAAGTCAGAACTAAAGTTCGTGCTGAACGGCAAGAACGGAATCAGTCTCGGGTTAAAGCCAATCTTGAACTGTTGAGAACGGGAACGTTCGTTACGCAGGATACCGAAAGACTTACCATACGTCTTGCTACCCACGCTATCCACCTTGTAGAAGGTCGTGGTATCATAACGAATTTCATAAGAATTCGGATTCTGCATGTCAATGGCAAGCGTGTCTCCGTTTTCGGCAATCTTCGGAATCGTATCACGCGGAATAGCCACCACGCTATCGCCAGATATATACACGCGGCGGTCCGTATGGTCATAATCAAAGATATAGTCGCTTGCAAAAAGACCACCATCACGCGAGGTAAAGAAGTTCTTCTTCACGAACGCTTCGCGGTCGCCACCACCATACATATCACGCTTGATATTCAACGAATAGCTTGTGGTAAGGAACGAGAAAATGTTCCAGCGCATGTTCAACTTATGGCTAAGTTCCGTCGTGTACGTGACAATCTTATCAACCTGCGGTTCCACGAAATCCGGGTCGCGGCTCTGGTTCACATAGCGGACATAGTTCAAATCGAAAATCGTAAGGTCAAAGGTCTGCGGCCAGGGTTCAAATTCAGCCTTCGACAACGGCTTCAACCATTCAAACTTCGACAAACCTTCGAGCGGTCGGAACTTGAACATGCTGAACGTTCCCAACTTATATTCGAGCACCGTGTGGTAAGAATAAGTCGAGTCAGACGATGTTGTAGAACGGCCTTCAGATTCATTATAGGAATAGCTCAAAGCCGGACGGTCAAGGAATATCTGAGACATGACTTCACCAAGCTTGGTTTCGCGAGCATGGTAGTCTTTACGGTAGCTAATGCCAAAGGACTTTTCTCGAGTATAAGACTGGTAGCCCTTCGATTCTGCATCGTCACGTAAGCGTTGTTCTTCCTTATCAGAATTCACTTCGAGCTTGTTTTCGAACATGTCGCCCGTCATGTCCACAAAGCTGCTACGATTCAGAATCATGTCATCCGTAGGCTTCATGTAGGGGCGCTTGGTAGAACTATGATAGCCGAGTGACAGCGGAATATGGAATCCAGAACTGTCATTCAAGAACTTGTTTAAGTTCATGGTGAAGTCGCCAGCCACATCGAGCTGAGATGCCGCGGCAGAAGCCTTCGGCTTGGGAGATCCATTCGAAGTCGATAGCGTTGCAAAATTACCATCCTGGTAACGAACGGCACCCGAAATCGAGATAAAGTCAGCAAAATTTACCTGGCCACTTGTACGTGCCGCATAGCCCCATTCGGTATCCATATCCGAAAGGCGCAAGTCATCTAGCCAGAAAGCACCCTTAAGGTCTTCGGCCGAAGCACTAGAATCGGCAATAATCACAAAGCGCATCCAGTCAATGCTGGTAATGGAGGGGTTACCCACCAAGCGCAGTTTTTCTTCACGTTCACCGCCCAAATCCTTTTCAACGGCATTCAGGTAAGGCGGACGGCGACCACGCTTCAAGTCTGTAAAGTCTGCCAAGTCCATCGCAAAGGCGTTATCAAGCCAGTTACGTTCATGGCTATCTTGCAAGCGTTCGCCATCTTTGCGGGTAAAGGATACCGGACGGAAGCTCCATTCGTAATAATCGTTGGAACCTTCAAGCGAACCTTCACCGAACTGAATTGCAAAACGAATCGGAACCGTTTCCGCCTTGGAACTATCCAAATAATGGATTTCCATTTTCAAGGAACGATAGCTAGAGAAATCCTTTACGTCGGTTTCAAAAATACGTGTGACACCCACTTCTTGTCCCGGGCTCATGTCATGGTATTCAAGAACGAGAGCGGTTTCTTTCAGCGGGGCATTCGAATCAGAATCACGTTCGGTACGAGTATTCGGCGATTTATGATACTCGTTTGAATTTTCGCGATTATTAATGGTCGAAACGCTAATGTAGGTATTGTCTCTCGTGGCCACATTTTCAGACACATTCATTTCGACGCCATTCACTTCGACAACCTGAGAATGTTCCGTCGAAGAAGTCTTGTAGAGATCAGCAACAGTCTTTTCTTCCCATGCGTTACCGACCACAGCCAGGTTTACAATCTGCACCTTGGCTTCAGCCACGCCGTTGTTCAGTTTACCCAACCAGAGCCTACTGTACTGCGCTTCCGAAAGAATCGCCTTGTAATCGCTACTCGTCTGAGAAACAATAGTATCATACTGGTCCAAATAGATACGCCACTTGCGCCAGCCATTCTTCAGCTTTTCAAGTTGTGCCGTCGTATCGGACAGGTCAATGCGGTAACGGACAAAGCTAATATCCTTATCCAAAGAACCGTTCTTGTTAATATCTTCGGTATCGTAAGCACGTTCACCCGAGTTGTTTTCGGTTCCGTTAATATTGATCGACGGGTCACTTTCATTTTCCAAATCATCGTCGTAATTATCGCGGGCAATATCAGTCGTCGAACCATCCGTATTCAAAGTGCTGTGGTGCTTTTTGATCTTACAGTTCTCGCCTTGGCAAATCCATTCTATGCGTTCTTCTTCAGTACCGCTCCTGTTATCCAAGCCCTTGTCGTGCAGGGCTGTTGTCGTACCCAAATCGTTTTCACCATTATACAGACCGTTCGGGGCCTCACCGTTAATCGAAAGGTCTTCACTCACCAAACCGAGATCAAGATAAATGGAGCCCACATTACCGCGCGCCACCACTTCGATGTATTTCATGTCGCTCAAGTCTTGGTAGTAGCTACTGTTCGGGCGCATAATACCACCCCAAGAATTACCCGCCAAGTTGTCATTGGCACGCAAGGTCATCTTGAGAACGGTCAGGTGCTGGTTATCGACATCGGAATTACCCACCGATGGATAAATATTCTTGTACAGTTCCGTATTGTTACTGTGCCAAATAAATTCGCCCTGGTGCTGATAATCCAAACTCTTGATATAAGTCAACGCATTCGATTCAACACCACCCGGAGGCGATGCTTGGTACCAAGAAAGTCTAGTCAGCGGATACGTAAGGCCCGAAGCAGTCGCTTCAAAATCTTCGACCAACGCCGACTGTTCATCGCTCGTGTTCGCATTATGGCGGCTAGCCGCAAATTCAGCTTCGAAACGCCAGCTGGACTGCGCTGTTGTGTTGATACCCGGAATAAAATTCACCAATTCAGTCAAAGCAGGCACGGTATCCTGCAAGCGGAGGTTCATTCCCCACAGCACGCTAGAATAAGGTTCGTTACCGAGAGTCGGGGTCTTTGCCGTCGTGCTCTGGCTCTTGTACAAAGCGGTAATACCGAACACAGAACCCGCGCCCAAGCCATACAAGTCAAGCGGAAGTTCGGCGCGAGCACCCAGCAACAATTTGTTGTCGATTTCAAACAGAGGTTCGCATTCGTAAGTGACCTTGATTTCCTTGTTCGGGTCAAGAGCGCGTTCGCTCAAGAGTTCAATCTGGCCAAGTTCATAGTTGACTTCGTAGTCCGTACCGCGAATAAGGGTTGTAGAGCCCGCCGTCACCTTTTCAGTACCCGGCGAAATATCCATACAGGAACTACCGCTCACAGAATAGCTAGAGCTCGGATCACGAACACTCAACGTCGAGCTACGGCGCTTACCCACCGATTCGAAATAGAAACGGTTCGTGTAGCGAGAAAGGTTATAGACCGGCAACGTATACAATTGAGCCATCGCTGCGGAGGAATCCAAATTACGCAACGGCTCCAAGCAGTTCTGCTTGGCCAGATCTCTTGGGTTACTCTTGTCTTTATAAACAGGATCTTCTGGCAATTTACACGGGAGCCACATTTCACCGGTATAGTTACCCGAAGCATCTTTCTTAAAAATTGTTGCGTCATTTACTAAAGGCGTGCCAGTCGTTGAATCAACCAAGCCAAGCTTTTTGAGATAGTCCCCAGAAATGCCCGACTTGTTTTTCATACGCAACACAAAATTCGAAGAACTTGCATCCGAAATGCCAATCGAATACACATTACGCAACATCAACTTATCAATATTGGTAAGTTCCGAAAGCGTAGCATCCCACTGGATAAGCACGACACTGGAACCATCCTTGATGGTATTCCCTTTACGGCCCGTACCGTCACCATCCCAGCTAGCAGCAATCAAGGTATTGCGAGATACACCATTAATCTTGACCACACCCGTCTTCATATCGTAGTCGAATTCCGTATTCGGAATTTCAACTAGGCGATCAATATCCTTTATGATAGTCTTTCCATTTTCTGTGACATACCAAGCTTTCACATTGTCAAACACTCCAGTTGTCTTAGTCGAGCTAGTTGCAGCACGCTTATAGAGCTTAAGTCCTTCAGCTCGGTAACTCCATTTTAAGTTCTTATCAACCTTTGCATCAACATAATCCTTCCTGACTTTTTGACTCAAGAAGTAATAGCGGTAAGCAACAAACTGCTTGTCCAAGACCTGAAATTCCGAGGTAGTCTCGTTCGCCTTCAGGCTGTATTCTTCCTGGTCGCCACCATCTTGCGAGGCAATCGTCGTGAGTCGCCAGTCGCCCAACTTCCAGTCAGCCTTGATACCGAACAGACCCTGGTGGTTCTCGGAATAACCCGTAAGTTCCGTACCCGTCAAAGCGAGGTTCGTGGTACCGGCTTCCACACGTTGCAGAATGTAGTCTTCGAATTCGTCCTTGTAAGATTCTTCGTAAACCACGCGCACCTGGTTGCGGGCACCGAGGCCTTCTTCCACGTTGTTAATTTCAACCGTGATATAAGGACCGATTTTACCCTTCACCATGAAGTTCGGCGTATAGTTCAAAGTCGGGCTCGGCCACAGGCTCGTATTCGTGCTACCTTCAGCATCGTCCTTTTCGCCGTAACCCTTCAAGCGAATGTCCATGGTACCCTGGAGCATCAACTTCGGCTTGTCCAAGCCAAAGTCGCGCATCCATGCAGGCATTGTCACCGGAATTGTAATATCGAACACCGAACCAGTCTCGGGAGTCTCGTAACCGTCGTTCGCCTTACCAACCAAATCGTTCAGCCACAGGCTCTTTTGGCCAATGCTGTACATGTCCGACACGTAGTCCGCAAGTTCCGGGTAATGCGCCGTCCACAATGTGGTGGTATCGCGCGAAACCGAGTTCACGCGTTTTTCGCTCACATCCATTTCACGGGTCGAAACATCGATATCGTGGCTAAAGACCTGACCCTTGCTCGTACTCATGAGCGTAGGCGAAGACCCAATGCCCCCGAACGGCAAAAGCCCGTTCAAAGGAGTTACAGACGGCGGGAGCGATATGTACTGGTAAGTCGGCTGCCATTCCGTCTCTGCCGGATCAGGTGCAGTTTCAGCATCGCTTGCAGATACAACCGAAACAGAATCGCTCTGGGACCAGGCGATTCCTACGGCAAGGGCGACAGTCGCCACCGGCCACAAGCGTTTTAGACCTTCAAAAAACACAATATTCTTCTATACAGGTGCCCCATAAAATACTGAATTTGCATACCGCAAAACCACCTATAATATGGGATTTTCCCGCAATTTGTGCGAAATTAGCAATTTTTCGACAATTTGTACGGCTTTATGGCCGTCATAACATTAATTTAGACCACCCTGTTCATAAAAAGGAGCCGACATAAATGCCGACTCCTTCGATCCAACAAGACCGAGTCCTTTTACTTCACCCAGACACTCTTGCTGCCGCGGCTTTCGCCCACTTCCACCGAAACGGTGTAACGGCCACGAGGAATCTTGGTTGCGTCAATACGTGCAATATTGTAGCCAACTCTTGCATTGTCCACACGCACGCGTGCCGCACGGGTACCGTCCGCATTGTAGAAGACGACAATTGCATCGCCAGCCTTCTTCAGTTCGAATGCGACCATGTCGCGACGGACTTCAACAATCTTCACGCCCTTGTCGCTTTCGTCGGCGTAATCGTTGACCGAACCGTTGCCATCTGCCAAAACGACAGAGGAGCTGAAGTACGGAGCGTCAAAGATGTAAGGAATGCTGTCGCCCGTTTCCACGACAACCACGGCCGAGTAAGAAAGGCACGGCTGGTAGACAGTCGAGTCCTTTTCTTCCTGACAGTAAGCATCCGCGACACCGTTGATATCGATGTCCTTTATCGCGACAGGCTTGTCTTCAACGTTAGAGTATGCAGTGCTGAATTTTTCAGAAATCAACTGGTTCAGCGCAGCCGTATTTTCCCTGTAGTCCTCGGAAGTCAGAACGTATTCGTCAGTAACCTTCAAGTTGGACATGCGGGTAACGACCATTTCCGCCACACCTTCCACGGACACGTAAATACTCAACTTGTCCATTCCGCGAACGACACGGTTATTCAACACGCGAACGAAATGGAAGATATACTCTGCGACTTCGGAAGAGCCGTCTTCAAATTCGTCCAATTCCGTATCCATCACCAAGAAATCAAACTGCTTAGCGACTTCTTCGGGGAACATGGAAGCAAGCAAAGCCGTTGCAGCAGCCTGCGGATTCTTTTCAACAAGACCCAAGTTCACCTTCACGCCGCTTTCATAATTGACGGCGGCAAGGATGTTTTCAGTCTTATCGAAGATATGGTACTTCTTTTGCACGAGAGCCTTTTCCATCGCGCTGAAATTCGTTGCACCGGAAGAAACCGAAACGACAGGAGCACGGGAAGCATCCTTCACGGAACCATCCTTCATCAAGGCGCCCTTCTTCATCAAGCCCTTCTGGGCGAGATCCTTCGTACGATAACCGTCGACAGAACCTCTTTCCATCAGGAACGTCTTGGAATTGTCGGAAAAGTTAATTGCGGGAGCGGCCGTTGCAAACATCACGAAAGAACAGGCCAAGATAGCAGATGTAATAATTTTATTCATGACAAGACCTCATTAGTATTCCGGATAACCGTAGACAGCTTTTTTCCTACCCAGCGACCCCTTCTCCACCGGAGACTGGTAAATGGTTTTGTAGTATTCGCAATAACCTTTAAACGAGTGATTTTTCCCATCGTTACCTTTCGCCGTTCCCGATTTGTAGATTACGGCAGGTTCGATGCCTTGGGAATTTTCATTGTATATATGTTTCCACACAGCATACTTGTAAGCAGGCCAAATTCGAAGGCCCTCGTCGACCCATTTTTGGGCAAACGTTTCATAAAGAGCCGTGTTAGCTTCTCGTTTTCCGCCAACGGTTTTTGTCATCGTAATGCTTATGGACGAAAAACCGAACATTCCATGAAGGCCATTCGCAAAGGCATTGTGGAATCTTGAATAATCGATATTCTGCGGTTTTGCCTCTTTAGAATCCTCCCAGCCATCATCGTCACCTCCAGAATAGTTTGTGATAGGAGTTTTTACCGGTTTAGTATCATTTCTATACTTGTAGTAAAATCCAGATTCCTTTCGGCTCTTTGTATCTTTATAAAAGCTAAGAAAATTACACGCATGCATAAACGCAAAATACGTCTCGTCGGTAAAGATCATATCTTCAACCCAGAGTCTTTTATCATACATGACAGCAATATTATGTCTTGCAATGGAGCTGCCATCAGCAGTATACATAGTAGTTCCATGAGTCGAAAGCATAACAATATTACGTTTATGATTTTCATCATTTATTATATTTTGGAAATTCGATGCCGTCACATCCGATGATTTTTCATTCGAATAAGAGTTTTTAAAAGTCGTTTCAGGATACTTCTTGGAAATATGATTTTGTAACGAGGTTCTAAAGCCTTTCGCAAAGTCTATATTTTTTTCAAGATCATGGTCATGATTTCCATATATTTTATAAAAATCTTCGATGCCAAACGTGGCTATACTAAGATTTTTCATCAAACCTGTATACGGGTTAGCCGCAAAGCAACATGCAGCCATCGCGAATACAGCGATAAGTGATTTTTTCATTTATTCTCCATTATATTATTTCAGACAACATTATCTGAACATCCGCTAAATATAACTTATTCTTTCAAAATTCTTCCCCTCAAAATACAACACAATTTATACGCAATTATACATATAACATAGTCACAAATTTTCAACGTAATTAAAAATATTACTTTGTTAAAACACGCTATCACATTAAATAAACAGTATGCTACAAAACCACATAAAAAAGACTATAAAGCAAGCAAAAAAAGCACTTAGTTACTTTTTTGTGTTAAATACATTACAAACAAACTTAGCCTTACATACAAAAAAACTCGTCTTTTCAGACGAGTTTTTCGTTATAAAAACAATTTGTTTTCTATTACAGCGGAATGTTAGCGTGTTTCTTCCAGTGACGCTTTTGTTCCTTGGTCTTCAAGGCATCGAAAGCGGTAATCAGGCGCTTACGAACATCGGCCGGGTGAATCACTTCGTCAACCACACCCATGGAGGCGGCAACGTAGGGGTTCATCAGCTCTTCTTCGTACTTGGCGATGCACTGAGCACGAGCGGCCACCGGATCCGGAGCAGCGGCGATTTCCTTCTTGTTGATGATTTCCACGGCACCTTCGGCACCCATCACAGCCACCTGGGCAATCGGAAGGGCGAACACGTAGTCGGCACCCACGTCCTTGCTGTTCATGGCAATGTAAGCACCACCGAAAGCCTTACGCAGAATGAGCGTCACCTTCGGCACGGTCGCTTCGGCAAAGGCGTAAAGGAGCTTTGCACCGTGGCGGATGATGCCCGAGTATTCCTGCTTAGAACCCGGCATGTAACCCGGAACGTCAGCGAGGGCCAGGAGCGGAATGTTGAACGCGTCGCAGAAGCGGACAAAGCGGCCAGCCTTGTCGGAACCGTCCACGTCCAAGGAACCGGCAAGCACCTTCGGCTGGTTAGCCACGATACCGATGGCTTCACCATTCAGGCGAGCAAAACCGATTACAACGTTCTTGCCCCAGTCACTCTGCACTTCAAAGAAGCTGTCGGCATCGGCAAAGGCGGCAATCACAGCCTTCACATCGTAAGCCTGCTTGTAGTTATCCGGAACAATGTCCTGGATAGCAGCGCTGTTGTCGAAAGAAGCGGCTACATCGTTGGATTCAGACTTGGAGAACAGCTTCTTGAAGAAACCTTCATCGTTCTTAGCGGCTTCGGCAATCTTGCAGTTGCATTCGGCAGATTCCTTGCGGTTGCTCTGCGGCAAGTAGCTGAGGAGCTTACGAACGCCGTCAAGGCACTTCTTGTCGTCTTCGTACATGAAGTGAGCCACACCAGACTTTGCCATGTGCACCGGAGCGCCACCGAGTTCGGCAGCGGTGATGTTTTCACCCATCACCTGCTTCACGACAGCCGGACCGGTAAGGAACATTTGGCTCGTGTTCTGGGTCATGAAAATGAAGTCGCTCAATGCCGGAGAATAGCAGGCGCCACCAGCGCAGGGGCCCATAATCACGGCAATCTGCGGAATCACGCCAGAAGCCCACACGTTACGGGCCATAATGGCGCTATAGCCAGCGAGAGAGAACACACCTTCGTCGATACGGGCTCCACCGCTATCGTTCATGGCGACAAACGGAGCACCGGCTTCGACAGCCATGTCCATCACGCGGCAAATCTTTTCGGCGTGGCACTGGCCCAAGGAGCCGCCACCCACCGTAAAGTCCTGGGAAGATGCAAACACCAGACGGCCATTCACCTTGCCGTAACCGGTCACGACGCCGTCACCCAAGACGACTTTGCTTTCCTTGAGCACGCGGTTGCTCGACTTGCGGAGTGCACCGACTTCAACAAACGTACCTTCGTCGAACAGCATTTCCATGCGTTCGCGGGCAGTGCACTTTCCGGACTGGTGCTGCTTATCGACACGGGCAGCGCCACCAGCTGCCTGGGCCTGGGCCAGGTAGTTATCCAGCTTGGCGATATACTTTTCGTTCCACATTTTGTAAAGAACTCCTGTACTTGTAAGATTTTCGTAGCCAAAATTAGAAAAAGCCGTTGAGCTAGTCAACGACTTTTGTTTCTTTTTGTTTAAATAAGTAAGATGCAAGTAGTTTGTAGGAAGCCTCAACATCAATATCCGGGGCCGCAACAAACGAAGTGTCCATGCTCTCCTACCTGCATAATATTGAATTCACCCGTAGAACCGGACTTCGCCTGAACCTTGACTCGGATTGAAGCTATAGATTTGACAGCTTCGTCCATGGAAATGCTCTGGTCAGCCTTAGCCCAGATCGGTTGAGCAAACTTGGACCAAGGAATGTCTACCGTCTTACCGGTAGCAGACTTGCCCATGTCATAGGCCGGGAGTGCATAACCGATTTTCTTATCCATTTCATCACCCAGGCTCAACTCAAGTACAGCTGCATGCGTGACAGAAAGGGTAATCGCAATTCCACCCATGCCAGAAGCGTCGACAGGGATGACGCGACCATCGGCACCCTTACCCGCAAGGTCAAAAGCAACAGCCACATACGGATCGTAGTCCAAGGTTCCTTTATCCAACTTGTACGTTCCACACATACCGTTACCGCAAGCTTCGAGCACAGGTTCAAGTCCACCATATTCTTCATCTGGTTCGGCAGCCCATGTTATAATTGATTTTCCACCATCAAGGCTATCATTATAGGTATACCAATAACCGGAATTATTAAAACCGGCATCACAGCCCGTGTTTATTCGAGCTAGGCCATCGGCCCCATTCCAAGTTTCAAAATCGCAAGTCGCCAAACTGTTGCTTGATTTGGGAACAACACTGCTGCTAGACGGAGGCACTACACTACTACTCGATTTCGGAACAATCGAACTCGAAGAAACGGGTGGCACATAGTCGGAGCAAAAACTGTGGCTTCCACGACCATACGCCTCTATCTTCATAATGTTAAATTCACCATTACTGCCGCTCTTGGCTTGAATCTTAATTCTAACCGAAGCCAGTTTTTTTACGGCTTCTTCAGTTGATATTTTGACTTTGCCCCAACTCGGCTGAGCAAACTTGGACCAAGGAATGTAAACAGACTTACCAGTCGAAGCCTTACCCAAATCATAAGCCGGGAGTGCGTAATCAACCTTCGCATCTTCTTCGTCACCCATACTCAACTCAAGTATAGCTGCATGCGTCATAGAAAGGGTAATCGCAATTCCACCCATGCCAGAAGCGTCAACCGGAATGGTACGGCCATCAGCATCTTTACCCGCAAGGTCAAAAGCAACAGCCACATACGGATCATAGTCCAAAGTGCCTTTATCCAACTTGTACGTTCCACAAAGGCCTGTACCACATTTCTCGAGGACCGGTTCCAAACCACCATACTCATCCGGCTCTGCAGCCCATGCTATAGTCGATTTTCCTCCATCTTCGTTATCGTTATAGGTATACCAATAACCGGAATTATTAAAACCGGCATCATACCCCGTACTTATTCGGGCAATACCATTTCCGCCCAACCAACTTTCAAAACAATGACCTGTCTCTTCGTTTGTCGACGGAGTACTCGACTGAACGCTCGACGAACTTCCATTTGCCGATTGTACACTCGACGAAGAACCCCGTTCTGCAACAGGATCATCATCAACTGGTTCGGTCTTTGTAGGCTGATCGGAACCTTCCTCAACCGTATTTTCCGGTGCAACGGGCTGTTCCTCACTAGAATCCTTAGATTCGGAACCAAAATCGCAAGCCACCACGGCAAACGTTGCAGACAGCAACGCCAAAGGCAACGCTTTTTTGAAAACGCGACTACATTTCATATTCATTGTAATACCTCCGGATTTATCCTTTTTGAATATACACAAAAAGAATTGGCTTGCGTACAAAAAAATTACGCATATCAAAAAAAGTCCCCGATGGGGGACTTTCTGTAAATTAAATCACTTTGTTTTGCAATATTAAAGGAATACTTCGATACCGCCACGGCACTTTTCCCAAGTGCGGTTCTTCTTGCACAGAAGATCCATCATCTTGTCATAAGTGGCCGTATTGGCAAAGCCCTTCCACAGGCGACGTTCAACGGATTCACCGCTATCCTTGTCAATCGTGGTAATGGTGTCGTAGTAAGACGGATTGTCCTTGAATTCAGAAATCAAGATTCCCTTCAGGTCTTCGGTGTAAATGCGCGAAGCATACTTGAGGATAGAATCGTTGAAGTTGAGTTCGTTTTCGACCAGCCATTCGAAGTCCTGAATCGGATCGCCGTAAATGAGCCAATGCTTAAGGGCAAGGGCCACCACCAGGTCCTTCACGGCGCTACGGAAGATAAACTTGTCTTCGAGGCGGCCGTTCCAGGTGATACGGGTCAGCGGGTTGTCATCGTTCGCTTCGATAGACACGCCCTTACCCGGGGTCACGCGGCGAATCTTGATCGGCAGACGGCTAAGGAGCTGCCAGGCCTTGGTGAAGGCGATGGTCTTGCGGACGAAATCCTTTTCCTTATCCGGAGAAACACGCACAAACGCGCCGAAGCAACGCTGGTACAGGGTTTCCTTATCGAAAATGCAGTCGCTGGAGCGGCATTCGCTGAGCTTGCCATCCATCATGAAGAGGGTCTTGGCCAGTTCGGGGCGCATACGCACTTCGAGCTTACGGGTACGTGCCTTCAGGCGCACGCCATCCTTATAAACGTAGGTAAAGCCTTCTTCCTGGTAACGCTGCCAAATAAAGAACTGCAGGTCATCAGCAGCACGCAGATGGTAGCTGAACACCGGGTTCTGGCGGTTGTTGGCCATAGTCACCTGGTTCAGGAAGTTGTCGGCACCAGGATACGGCACCACGACCTTCACGAGCACCTGCGGGTTCACCGGCTTCTTGCTCTTCTTGGCATACTGTTCATAGGTGAACAGAGACTGGGCACCGTTAATAATCTTCGGGCGTTCAATATAGAGCACCTTCTTGCCATCGCGTTCCTTGAGGCGCAGGTCATCACCGGTAAGGGTCATACCGTTGTGCAGGAACGGGAAGTCATCCACATTCACATTCTGGTCGTCGTTACGTTCCATGGTCTGGAAGGCATCGATCAAAGCAGCGTTCGTGTGAGTGAGGTTACCGAGGTAAGTACGAATGTTACTGGAGACGATAGCCATGTTGTGCTTCGTCTTGAGGCGCTTACCCAGGTTCACGTGGTAGTCAAAAATCGTACGAATCGGGCAGAAACCAAGGAACAGTTCTCCGTGATCAGAGGTCAGGTGGAGCGGATCGGAATCCATCACGATTTCAAGCTTGTCGTCGGCGCTGCGGAAGTCGCGGGTCAAGTCGTCATGTTCGGCAATGATTTCAAGCTTTGCCTTGACTTCGTTCTTCCAGATGCCGAGCTTGCGGCGCATGTCCTTGAGGGTACGTTCCAGTTCGGAGTCGGTAATGTCGCGGGTCGCACGAGTACGGAGAACCGTAATTTCGAGCGTTTCCATGTAGGGGCGACTTGCCGGGGAATCGGAATCTTCCTCTTCTTCGTCGTCAGAAATCTTATTAACAGCCCAAGGATCAGCTTCTTCGCGGAGCGACATAAAGAACGGATTAGGAGGGTCGCTGGTGCGGAAAACGGCAATCTGGAGCTGCTTCAGGTCGGAATTCAGGTGAGAAACGACCTTTTCGAGCGGAGTATCTTCATCGAGGAAGATGAAGAATTCCATAAAGCCTTGGGAATATTGGAAACCATGGAAGCAGCCGTTTTCATCAAGGTTTAGATGCCGGAGTGCCTTAATTCTGTCAGTAGGATCGTTCGGATTGAGACTCAAGAGGCTAGCCACAAATGCTAGACGGCGTTCCTGCGATTTGGTTAGTTCCATTTTTTCCTCAGTTCTGTTATCTTTACAATAGCAAAAGTCGGGTGCAATTGCAGCACCTTACCCTTAATATCGTATTTTGCACCTTAAAAATAGTTTCAAAATGCCGCTTTGTGGATAAAAAGCATACATTTTTTTCATTTTTTTTCAAAAGCACCCCCATTTGCAGTGAACATTTGTGCAAAAATCATACTTTTTTACTTTTTTTGGATAAAGATTCATCTTTTCGGGGCAAAAATGCTATGATTTACACTATAGGAGATGTTCCCATGAATTTGCTAGATATCATTAATAAAGCCAAGGCCGAAAAAGCCACCTCGTTAGACCTTTCCCAAAAAGAACTGAGAATCCTTCCTCAGGAACTTTTCGAATTGGAAGACCTCGAAGAGCTCATCCTCGACCGCAACATGCTCGTGGAACTCCCCGATGACATTTCCAAGCTCAAGAAACTGAAAAAACTTTCCGTGAGCGAAAACGACCTGATGGAACTCCCCGAAACCATCGGTGAACTTACAAATCTTGAACACCTGTACCTGGGTTACAACAGCCTTTCGGAACTTCCGGATTCCGTGGGTAACCTCAAGAAGCTCCAGACGGTGAACATCGCCAAGAACCAGCTTTTGGATCTGACCCTCGAAGTCGGCAAATGGGTAAACGTCACCAAGATTTCTCTGCACGACAACATGCTTTCCGAAGTGCCTCCTACCCTCGGTAAGCTGAAAAAGCTCCGCAAGCTCTACCTCGACAACAACGACCTGACCTCCATTCCGGCCACCCTCGGCCACCTGGAATCTCTGGAAGTTCTGATGGTGTCGGGTAACAACCTGGGCGCTATTCCCTCTGAATTCAGCAACCTGAAAAAGCTCAAGGAACTGGTGCTCGACGCCAACCAGCTCGCCACTCTCCCCGAAAGCCTCGCCGAATGCGACAGCCTCGAAACGATTTCCGTGGTGGAAAACCCGCTCGAAGGCGGAATCCCCCGCGTGCTTTTGGACAAGAAAGGCCTGAGCATCGATCAGTAATTTTTAGACGAGAGAACGGACCTCCGGTCCTACAGACGAAAGACGAAAGAGGTTTAAGGAGAATACGGAGAATGAATCTACTGAGAAAATTCTCTTTTCCTGTTTTTCGCGTCTTAAAGACAATCCCTCTCGTCTTCCTCGCTGCCTGCAGTGATTTTTTCGAGCCGGTAGACAGTACATCTACCCCCACAGAATACACTTATAATTACTGGCTTTTACAACGAACATACCTGTTCGAAGACGAACTGCCCCTGCTGGATGAACAGGGCGATTCTGTCAGCGAGCTCTACAACAAGCTGTCAGACCCGTTCACTCGTTACGTTCCTCCAGCAAAAAGTGAAGAAACAATCACACACATCAACACAAGCATTGTACCCGGCGATGTCGGCATGGAATACACACTGTTTACGCAGATGGAGCATCCACTCGTCATTTACCGAGTTTATCCCGAAAGCCCAGCCGGACGAGCAGGGATTAAGCGCTACGGAAATATTCTAAATGTCAACGGCGTTGAAATTACGGGCGCAAACGCTTTCGACACATACAATTCCATACTCGCTCAAAACAAAGAAGTTTCCATAACAGTCGAATCGCTCGGCGACACCACAATATACAAGCTGACCAAAGAAGACGTTTACGCCCCGACGGTGTTCATTGACACGCTAAGTGGAGTCCAGGTCATAACCATCACCAGTTTCAAGTTAAACACCGCAAATCGAACTGAAGGGACATTCGGAGAACTGAAAGCCTACTTGGACTCTACGAAAAACACAACAGAGCCAAGGATTATAGACTTGCGCAACAACCCGGGTGGACACGTCAATCATTGTACATCTATGGCAGGACTTTTCGTTCCCGAAGACTCCATCGTTTCCACCCGCTATTGGAGAAGTTTTGGCGCCGACGGCGAACCCGTTTATAACAAATTATCCATTTTGGCGGATTCAAGTGGAAGCGGTCGAAACGGGAAATTCTTGATGCTTGTAAACAGGAACAGCGCAAGCTGCGCCGAAATCTTTGCAGTTGCCCTTCAAGAAGGCGCCAACATTCCTGTCGCCGGCGAACGCTCCTATGGCAAGGGAATCGGGCAAAGCACCTGGAAAACGATGGCCGGGGGACTTTCGCTCATTACCAACTTGGAATTCTTGACACCCAAGGGCAATTCCTACAATAAAATCGGAATTTTCCCAGACTATCCTTGTGAATCGGCAACACTCCAATGCGGCTTTGATGCACTCGAAGCAGAGTACGGATCCAAATCGAAAAAGGCCGCTTTAAAAAAGAGTGCTGCCAGTTCATACGCGAGCGACCCCCAAGTGTTGCGACGCTATAAGGACTTTGGCGGAGCTATCATGAATGGTGATAGCCTAGATATTTTGGTATATTAAGAACATATAAAGGAGGATCTTTTATGTTCAAAAAACTGCTTTTAGGCGCTAGTATTTTTTCGCTGTTTCTTTCGGCATGTACAGAACCCGAAGAAAGTTCAAAAATTCCCATGTTTCCAGAAGAGGATGACTTTTCCAACGATATAGAAGCAGAACTCTATTTCAATTACTTCTACCTTGACCTCTACTACATCTACGGTCACGCTCGTAACGAGCTTTCCGACAATTACAAAGTCTACCTGAACAAGGGAACAAGTGCCGACGCCCGCGGAAAGAATTTCTGCACCGAAGAATACTACGACGTATGCTACATGTATAACCAGTTGGCAGATCCCTTTACCCGCTACTTCGATCCTAAGATTGCCCCTCAGGTTCTTGCAAGTATTTTTGAAACCGAAACAATTACAGGAATCGGCGCAGAAGTCGAAGAAATTACCGACATCGGATCTCGCTACATACGCATCTCGGATATCTATCCGGGTTCCCCCGCAGAAAAGGCGGGACTCCAAATAGGCGACGTCATTGTTCAGATAGACGGTCTCAATATTTCATCGGCATCTAACTTCGAAGCTATGTGTACCGGCAATATTGGCGACATCATCAAGATTGTCGTAAACCGCAACGATGAATTGGTCGTTGCCGCCGTCACCGTAGACGAATACAACGAACCTTCTGTCAGACTTACTTACCAAGATTCCATTCCGGTGATTCAGATTCAGCAATTTGTCGTAACCACCATTAGCGACAAGGGCACTTTCGGAGAATTCCTTTCTGCCCTCAAAAAGACCGAAGGCGCCAAGTCTACCATTATTGACCTGCGCGGAAACCCCGGCGGAGAAACAAAGCAGTGTGACAGCATTGCCGCGGCACTGCTTTCCAAGGGAGATACGATTATCATTGACATTGAAGCATTCCCAGATTCTATTCGTGATGGCGGATATTGGCGTTACGTTCAAAGACTTGATACCGTTTCCCGAATCGTACCGGGAGACGGCGTTGGCAAAGACCGCTACTACGTAGTGATGGCCGATACAGGTTCTGCAAGCTGTTCCGAAAGCATGCTTTCTGCCTTGACCGCAAATAGACACGTTCCTGTCGTAGGCCAATTGACTTACGGAAAGGGCATTGGTCAGATTGTAATCGACTCGACTTATAAATATGGGCTCGCCTTGATAACCGCCTTGCAGAGTTTCGACAAGAACTGGGAAAGCTATCACGATTTGGGTATTGTTCCGGACTTTGAAATCGACGACCCCGATGAACAGCTGGCCAAGGCCGTGGAACTTGCCAAAGAAGGAACCTACATACGTACCGCAGGCTACGGCACCAGAAAATTGAACCACTTCTCTAAGGCCCGCCTCCAGGAACCGTCGAACAAGATTCCGACGGCAAAAGACCTAAAGCTTAGATACGAAATTAGGCACTAATAAAAACTAGAGATTTCGCATACGCACCATCACATCGGTGGTGTCGTTTGCTTTTACGGCAGGGGCGGCGAGAGTCGCCTCTATTTGTTTGCGGATTTCGGCCACTTGGTCCTTCAGGCGAGCAAGCCGCTGCCCTTCGAGCTTGGGAGCTGCAATCATGGTCTTGGAAGCCGGATTGATCCAGGAGCCCTTTTCGTTCTTGAAACCCAAATGCAGGTGCGGGCCAGTGCTTCTACCTGTAGATCCTACGCGGCCAATGCACTGGCGCGCAGCCACCTTGGAGCCCACCTTTACGCCGCGAACAGACAGATGCATGTACCAGCTTTCGGAGCGGTCCCTGTGGCGAATGGCAATCTTGTGGCCGCTAAACTGGTCGAAACCCGAAACTGTCACAATACCTTCGGCAACAGCGTAAACCGGCGTTCCCGTAGGGCTACCGTAGTCAATGCCGTAGTGGGTCTTGCGCTGGCCCGTAATCGGGTGAATGCGGCTACCGAAGGGGCTCGTAATATGCAGGCGGTCAAGCGGGTAACGCAGGCCATCAAACACGAGCGCTTCGCCCTTTTCGGTATAGTGGGCGTTAAAGGAACTCTTGGGGTCTGGATCTTCGTAACGGAATGCTTCATGATGGCCCACAATGCGACCGTCGAATTCGGCGTAGACCACGCGGCCGTCAATCCAGATAGAATCCTGATAGAAAGTTTCTTCGAGCAAAATGCGGAACTTGTCGCCAGCGCGGGCCAACGGGAAAGCCACCTTGCACTGGAGCACGCCACTCACGATACCTACCATGCGACCGGGAATGCCGACCTTAAAAAGCGTACCGTTCAAGGTGCTGCCTTCGGTCAGCGCGCCTTCGAATATGGACTGTCTGCGCTTTACCGGCTTTTGAATCAGACTATAAACGTAACCATTTTCGGTGCGACTAAGCATGTGGATGTTCGCCGGGTTCGGGGCATAACGGAATCGCTGCACACTGCCCGAAGAGTCGATGGCGGCGTAAAAAACCTGGCCTACGCGGAGTTTGGAAAGTTCGGCGCTGTCCTGGAGGGCAAGCACAATCTTGCCACGTTCCTTTTCATTAATCTGCATGCGGACAAGCACTTGGAACAAGCCATCGCCCGCACGGACGGTATCGTTATGCACAATCCAGTTGCCGGGTTGCAATTGCGCCTGCTCAATTTCATTCGTGAGGGAATCGATTTGTGCGCGTAGGCGGTCGCCTTCATCTTTCAGACCTTGAATTTTCTCTTCTTCGTTACAGCCAAGTAGCGAAAATGCAAAAAAAGCAGACAACGCAATCGACAAAATAAATTTCACGAAAACCTCAGAATGATAATATGCCAAATATAGAATAAGAAATGCGGAATTTGAAGCACGCCAAAAGCAACCATACAGACCAAAACAGGCGTTCTACCCTGTTTAGCCTGTACATTTCGCCAATTACACACAAATTAACAACACTTTTTGACCCATGGTACAGGCTACAGCTCTGTTTGTTAAGAAATAAGCCTGTACAACTAAGCATAAAGAGACCAAATTGAGGCTTTTTGTACAGGCCCAAAAGAGGTTTACCCCTTATTTAACCTGTACACACATTATTTTTCACCCTGATTTATCTTTATATAGACAAAAAGCCCCGCGCCTTTGGCGCGGGGACTCTTCGCAATATTATGTCAGCCAATTAGTTTGCAGCAGCGGGAGCGGCTGCGGCGGCAGGAGCGGCAGCCGGGGCAGCGGCAGCAGGCTTAGCTTCAGCCTTCGGAGCTTCGGCAGCGGCGGGCTTGGCTGCTTCAGCAGGCTTTGCTTCAGCGGCCGGCTTTGCGGCTTCGGCCTTCTTTTCAGCCTTAGGAGCAGCCGGTTTAGCAGCAGCCTTCTTCACTTCAGCCTTCGGGGCTTCGGCAGCGGGCTGTTCAGCAGAATGGGTGTCGATGAGTTCCATTTCGAACACGAGAGTGCTGTTACCCGGAATCTGCGGGCCACGGCCACGCGGACCGTAAGCGAGGTCGCTCGGGATCCAAGCGGTGACCTTTTCGCCAACCTTCATGAGCTTGAGCATTTCGGTCCAACCCGGAATCACAGCGCCAATCGGGAATTCAAGCGGTTCGCCACGGTCGACAGAGCTGTCGAACTTGGTGCCGTCGAGGAGCGTACCGGTGTAGTGAACCTTCACGATGTCGCCATCGGCCGGAGTTGCACCCGTACCTTCGGTAATCACCTTGTACTGGAGGCCAGATTCGGTGGTCACGACGCCTTCGGCAGTCTTGTTCTTGGCGAGGAATGCTTCGCCAGCAGCCTTGTTGGCTTCGGCAGCGAGGCTGTCCTTCTTGTTCTTTTCAGCCTGACGAGCCTGAGAAAGGTCGGTCAAGGTCTGGAAGATGATGGAGTCGTTCATCAAGAAATGAGCGGAATCTTCGTTATAGCGTTCCTTGAAAGCCTGGATAAAGAGATCGAGGTCGAGGTCGATAGAGTCGCGGGTTACCAACTGGAAACGAGCCTGGTTACCGAAATGGGCACCGAGAGCATAGCTGTACTTATCCTTGTCAGTCACCAAAGCAGTCTTGGTCTTGGAACCTTGGCACAGCTGATCACAGCCAGTCAGAGCAAATGCGAGAGCACCCGCAGCAATAATGAGTTTTTTGTTCATTTTATCCTCTTTTATGTTTGACAAACGAAAAATAACAAAATCTTACGCTAAAAGACCATATGTAACCCATTTTTACCAAAAGAAATTGGTATATTGCGTTTCGTTAACAAAAGAAGGATATTTATAGTATGTGCGGAATTGTCGGATACATCGGACAAAACGAAGCTTTGCCTATCTTGGTCGGCGGTCTTAAAAAGTTGGAATACCGCGGCTACGACAGCTCGGGCGTTGCCCTGATTGAAGACGGGAAAATTGAAACCGTTCGCGCCTCCGGCAAGATTGCGGCTCTTGAAGACAAACTCAAAACAAAGCCTCTCCACGGTCATGTCGGCATTGCCCACACCCGTTGGGCCACCCACGGCGCCCCCACCGAACAGAACGCACACCCGCACCAGAGCTTTGACGGCAAGATTTCGATTGTCCACAACGGCATTATCGAAAACTATGCCATTTTAAAAAAGAAGTTGCAGTCCGAAGGAATCGAATTCAAGTCCGAAACCGACACCGAAGTCGTCGCCCACCTGATTGCCCGCTACTACAAGGGCAACCTCAAGGAAGCCGTCCTCAAGGCAATTTCCAAGATTGAAGGTACTTTTGGCCTTGCGGTGATTTGCAAGGACGAACCCGGCACCATGATTGGTGCCCGCCGCGGATCTCCGCTTATTTTGGGTATCGGCCAGAACGAATTCTACCTGGCCTCTGACGTTTCCGCTATCATCATGCACACGCAGAAGGTCGTTTATCTCGACGACAATGACATCGTCGAAATCAAGGAAGACGGTTACAACCTGTTGAATACGAACAGCCAGCCGGTGCAACACGAAGTGCAAGACGTGGAATTCGATGCCGACGCCATTGCGAAGGGCGGCTTTGCGCACTTTATGCTCAAGGAAATTTTTGAACAGCCTGAAGTGCTCCGCAACACCATGCGCGGACGTCTCTTGCAGGCCGAAGGCAATGCCAAGCTTGCAGGCCTCGACACCAACATTAGGGAACTCCGTAACATCAACCGTATCATTATTACCGCCTGCGGTACCAGCTACTACGCCGGTATGGTCGGTGAATACATGATCGAAGACTTGGCCGGCGTTCCGGTCGAAGTGGAATACGCCTCGGAATTCCGTTACCGTAACCCGATTATCAAGCCGGGTACGCTCGTTCTTGCCATTAGCCAGTCCGGCGAAACCGCCGATACGCTCGCCGCCCTGAAGGAAGCCCAACAGAAGGGCGCAACCGCTCTTGCCATTTGTAACGGCGTGGGTTCTACCATCGCTCGCACCAGCGACGGCGGCGTTTACCTGCACGCAGGCCCCGAAATCGGTGTGGCCAGCACCAAGGCATTCACTAGCCAGGTGACCGTGCTTGCGATGATTGCCCTTTTGCTTGGCCGCCAGCGCCGCCTTTCGTTCGAAAGCGGTGCCGACATCGTGAAAGCCATGCAGGAGCTCCCCGAACTCGTGGATCAGACCCTCAAGCTTTCGGACCAGATTGCAGGTATCGCCAACAAGTACGTGAAGGCGAACAACTTCTTGTACCTGGGTCGTCACTTCAACTACCCCGTAGCTATGGAAGGCGCACTCAAGCTCAAGGAAATCAGCTACATTCACGCCGAAGGCTACCCCGCTGCCGAAATGAAGCATGGGCCCATCGCCTTGATCGACGAAAACATGCCGGTCGTGGTGATTGCCCCGAAGGATGCTTTGTTCGACAAGGTCATCAGCAACGTTCGCGAAATCAAGGCCCGTGGCGGCAAGGTGATTGCCATCTCGACCGCAGATTGCCACCCGCTCGACGAAATCGCAGACCACCTGATTACAGTCCCGAAGACTATCCCGATGCTCATGCCGATCGTGACATGCGTGCCGCTCCAGCTGCTCGCCTACCACATCGCCGTGCTCCGCGGAAACGACGTGGACCAGCCGCGCAACCTCGCCAAGAGCGTGACCGTGGAATAAGAAATCCTTCTAAGAATTTATAAGCATGACCGAAGTCGAAGAACAGGAAGAATACGAAGTACGCATCGGGGCGTTCAATGGCCCAATGGACTTGCTCGTGTATCTTGTCCAGAAGAAGGAAGTTCCTCTGGAGCAGATTTCGATTGCAGAAATTGCGGACCAGTTCTTAAAGTGGGTGAACGAGTACGAGGGCACCGACCTGTCGAAGGCGGGTGATTTCTTGTACATGGCGAGCCGCCTGATGGCCTTAAAGGTGCAGGAACTTTTGCCTGCCGAACAGCGCGACCCCGAGATGGAAGCGGAATACAACGAAGACCGTGAACAGCTCATGAAGGAAATGCTGGAATACCAGCGCTTTAAGCAAGTCGCGAGCGGGCTGCAAGAAATGGAAAGCGAGAACTTCGGTACGTATTCCCGCGGGCGCCTGGAAAAGACGCAGACCGACGAAGAGACTTTGGCCGACGCAAACATTTGGCAGCTTTTCCGCGCCTACCAAAAGAGCCTGAAGACCAAGATTTCGGAAACGATTCACCATATTGAACTTGACTACGTGACCATTCAGGACCGTCAGCAGGCGATCAACAATTATCTTGCGGTGAATGGCCGCGCCCTGTTCGAAGACTTGCTCGACAACGATTCACACCCGATTGTGGCGGCAGTGACCTTCATGGCCATGCTCGAGATGATCAAGACGGACGAAATCGTGTTCCGCCAGAGCGAACTGTTTGGCCCAATTTGGATTTACCGCAAGAAGAATAACGCCGACTACGCCGAAGAAATGGCGCACGAGACCGTGTTCTTCAGCAAGGATCCGGACGTGAAGCCGGGCCTTGTGGAAGCGATTCGCAACCAGGCGATTGCTCGCTCCAAGGAACAGACCGTGGGCGACTTGGCCGCAGTGATGCGCGAAGCCGTGCTGTGGACGGAACGCGGACGGAACGTGAGCGAAGACGATTTGAACGCCATGCTCGAAGGTCGCGAAGACTTGAGCGAAGTGCAAGAAAACCCGTTCGCCGAGATGATGAAGGAAGACGAGGCGACGGAAAACGCACAGGCTCCGGTAGAGAACGCACCGGTTGAAAGCGTCACGCCTGCAGAAGGAACCGCGTCGGTTGTTGAATCTGCGCCCGAAACAAGCGCGCCCGTCGAAGAAACCGTCGCACCCGTTGAAGAAACGCCGGTGGAAGAGATTGCTTCGCCAGAGGCTCGCAATGACGTGAACGAAGAACCTGTCAACGCCCCGGTTGAGCCTGTCGAAGAGACTCCGGCTGAAGAGCCGCAGCCGTCGGACAACATGACGGACGAAGAATTCGAAGCATTCATGAAAAAAGCCCAGGCGTTCTATGACACCCAGGCTTCTGAAAATTCAGATAATTCTGACGACTCCGATGATGACGATTTTCCGTCTATCGAAGTCCATTCCGGCGATAACTAATCAGTCTCGCCGACCACCGATAAGTCCGGCTCGGTACGCCCAATAAAGCAACTGCATAATGGAACCGATTGCGGCTGCCACGTAGGTAAGCCCTGCGGCAAACAGCACTCCCGAAACCGTATTGTATTCGCGGCCCTGCGCCACGATATCGAGGCGAGCAAGCACCTTCTTGGCGCGGGAAGAAGCATCAAATTCTACCGGCACGGTCACCAGCGTAAAGAGCGTTGCGATACCGAACAGCACCACGCCTGCAACAGCGAGGGAATAACCGAGCGCACGGCCCGCACTCATGAGCACGATGCCGAGAATCACAAGCCACGGACCGAGATTAGAGCCCAAGTTTGCAGCAGGCACAATGAACGAACGCAGCCACAGCGGGAAATATCCCTGCGCATGCTGAATGGCGTGGCCCACTTCGTGAGCGGCAACGCCCGCGGCAGACGCATTGCGGCCGTTATAGACTTCAGGCGACAAGTTCAGAGTCTTGTTCAGCGGATTGTAATGGTCCGACAGGAATCCGTGATGCTGCAGGACCTTCACGTCGGTAATGCCCGCATCCATGAGAATCGCCTTCGCGACATCGGCACCGGTAAGGCCGCTAGAAATGCCGACCTTCTGGCCAGCGTTAAAACGAGATTTGACCATCCAAGAAACACTACCCGAAAGGGCTAGTGTGACCAGGAGAATCGTCATATATAAAGGATCAAACATCATATTGTTACCTCTAACCGCAATATACAAAAATGCAGGCAGCAAAGCGCCTACATATCGCCAGTCTTCAGCTTGCTGCCGTCGCGGAGGTTTGTAAGCACTAGCCCGAGCAACAGGTAGAATACCGCCTGCATAGCGAGCGGCAGCAACAGCGACGCGGCATCGTAAATGTCGGCACCACGCTGCTCAATGGCAAGCCAAGCCGGAATGGCAAACGTCGAAGGTAGCAGGCAAGAGAATCCCTTCATCCACGCCGGAATCAGTTCGGTGGGCCAGCTAAAGTTCGAAAGGAACAGAATCGGGATGCTCATGTACAGGAACAGCTGCATGCTCGTTTCGCGGCGCAGGAATACCTGCGAAAGCACCATCCCGAAATTGATGACCGAGAACAGGAACACGATCGCAAAGGCCACCATCGGCAAAATTTCGCCGCGGCGCGGAAAGTCGAACACGTTGTAGACGACAAAGTGGTAGAACAGGATAAAGCTGCAATAATGCAAGAAGTACGCAAGCGAGCGGCCAAAGTAGCGGTAAGGCATCAGATCGTTTTCGACGGAGCTGTCACGCTGCAATTTGCGGAACTTGCGGTGAGCACGAGCTCCGCCCAGAATGCAAATGCCAATCACCAGCGTCTGCTGCAAAATCAGCACCAACACGCTCGGCACCACATAGTTCGAATAGCTACCCGTATTGTTGTACATGGTCTGCACGCTGATGGGAATCGGGTCGCGCATGGCAATAGCCTTTGCGGCCGGCACCTTTTTGCCTAAAGCAATCCGCTTGACTTTTGTAGTCGCGCCCACCGTGAGCGCACAAGTGGTAAAAGCCGTTCCGATGTTGCCGTGGAGCATCACGTAGGCACCGTGCGTGAACACGTTCACATTCGTCTTGCCGCCGTTACGGAGCGTTTTCTCCATGTCTTTGGGAATCACCATGAAGCCATATATTTTTTCTTCGGCCATGGCCTGCTCCGCTTCGCGGATATCCGAAAACACGTAGCGCACATCGATTTGCTGGGCTGCGGCAGACATCTGCGTGAGTTCGCGCGACATGACCGTATGGTCAAGATCCACCACAGCCACAGGCACATCTGTAGCAGTCTGTTTCATGTACGGCGTCGGATAATAGAAGGCGTAAAGCACTCCCGCCACCACCAGCAACAGCACCGCCGCAGGGTCGGTGTAGAAAAGTTTCCATTCTGCAAACGCCACCTTGAAAAGTCGCTTAAAGAGGTCAATCATTTTTGCCTCCTTTATGCATTTTTCTTTTGGCAATTTCAGATGCGACCGCCTTGCGAATGCTTAAGTCCGAATAGACTGCGTCAGCAACATTCTTCAGTTTATCCTTCAGGTGCAACTTTTCGCGGGCTTCCCAGTCCGCCTCTTTTTCTTCGGCGACTTTCCAGCGCAACATCAAAAGCTTGGCAGCCAGCAAATGCCAGAACAGCGCCATGAACAAAAGCACCACAATAGATTCCCAGGCGTGAGCCTTGCCGACCGAGCCCAAGAGCATGGTAGACTGCACTTTTAAAATATGCGTGAGCGGAAGCAGGAATGCAAAGCCGCGCACAACAAGTGGCATTGCCATCACAGGGAATGTCTGGCCCGCAAACGCAAACGCGGGGCCGGCGATAACGCCCGCCACGCTCGAAGACATACGCATGTTACCCGTGATGCCCACAAAGGCGGCTCCCGCGCCAGAACAGGCGAGAATCATCGCCAACTGCCCGGCAGACACCACCACAAATTCATCGAAAGTCATCGGGGTAAGCGCTCGGCGAGCATACGCATACACCACCATCATCGAAATCCACTGAATCACGACCAGCGGCAAAACCGTCGCAGCACCAAGCACCACGCGCGAGCCGCCCGCCGCCTTTAAGAATTCGCGGACGCGGTGATCGCGGAACGGGAAACTGAACAGGTACACCGCCGCTAAAATTCCAGCCAGATGGAAAATCGCAGTCACAAGCCCGAGCCCCAAAAAGCCCTGGTAGTTACCGCTATTGTTGCTGACCGACTTGAGCTCCACATGAATCGGGTCGTCCATCTGCTTGGTAAACAGGTCGGCACCAATCGCCGAAATCACCGAGCGGATTTCCTTGACCGCAAACGTGTTCGTGAGGTAATTCTGGCCGCTCGAATACACCGGAATCACAGGCGTTTCAAGCCGGAGCGCCCGACGTTCCATGTCGAACGGGAGCACAACGAACGCCTGCAAGTCGCCTCGAATTACCGCATGTTCGCATTCGCTACGGTCATTGCATTCCACCGCGACTTCGAGCACGGGGTCTGCACGCAACGCCATCTCGACTTTATCGGCCAGCTGCGAACGGTCCTGCTTTAAAAGGCCAATCGGCACATGCTGAATGATTTCGGCCGAAAAGAAATTCACCATAAAGACCGATGTCACCACCGGCAAAACCAGGAGCACCAGCCACAACACGATATTGTGACTGATATAGATTTTGCGAATCGCCCTTAAAACATCAAGGAACACGATTACGACCTTACTGAATCTGTTCCACCGGGAAAAGCACGCTCATGCCAGGGCGCAGATTTTCGATTTTTGCCTTCGGGCGCAGGCGCACTTCAAAGCTCTTGAGGTCAAAGCCACCGCTTTCCTTAGAGCTACGCCAAGTGGCGTAATCGCCCACCGAGGCAATGTAGCTGACTTCCATTTCCACATTCTTGTCAAGCGCCGGAATGAACATGCTGAAGGTTTTGCCCTTGGACACATTCTTGAGCAAGTCTTCACGCAGGTGGAATACCGCCCAAGAATCGTCGAGGTCGGTAATAGCGACAACCGGCATGCCAGAGCCTACGACTTCGCCCTCTTCGACCAGCTTCACGGAGACTTCGCCTGCGATGGGGGCGCGAATTTTCGTTTCTTCGAGGTATGCGTCGACCTCGGCGTTGGCGCCCTTCGCTTGCATCACGAGTGCGTTTGCGGCAGCCTTGTCTTCGCTGCGGGCGCCGGCGAGGGCCTGTTCATACTGGGCCTTGGCGGCGTCGGCGGCAGACTGGGACGCCTTCATCTGGGTTTCAGCTTCATCGCGCTTCTGGAGCGGCAGCACGCCTTCGTTATAAAGCTTTTGCACACGGTCGTAAGTATTCTTCGCGAGGTTCGCCGCATCCTGGGCGCGCGAGGCCATCGCCTTGAGGGCCGTAATGTCTTCGGAGCGGGCGCCGTTTTTAGCCTTATTCGCCTGGGCGCGGGCAGCACCTAAAGCGCCCTGCGCCTGCATCTTTTTGGCTTCAATTTCAGGGCTGCTGATGATTGCCACGATAGCATTCTTTTCGACCATGTCGCCTTCGCGGAAGAACAGCTGTTCCACGCGACCGGGAACTTTACCCGCCACCAACACGCGGCGAGCTTCCATCTGGCCCTGCAAATAAGCATCGCGGGGTTCCGTCGCAAATTTCTGCAACGTGATAATTCCAAGAACGATCAAGGCAATCAACGCCAAGACGACCAAAGTTTTTCCAATCACTTTCAAGACGTTCATTCTTTTTCTCCATTTCTAAAATCAGTTTGCGGGAGCAGCAGACGAGTCTACCGGAGTAGTCGCGGCGGAATCAGCCGCTGTAGATTGCTTCACCCCTGCGGGGTTCGCAATGACGTTGGTAGAGTCGCTTGCAACCGGTGCAGCAGCGGGAACAACAACAGGGTCGGCGGGCTTCGGTTCTTCAGCCTTTGCCTCTTCAACCGGCTTTACGTTCTTGAGCATTTCGCCCGCATTTACCACTTCACCGCTCGCTTCCAAAAGTCCAAGCCAAGCAACCACGGCATCGTAATGCGCCTTCAAGTCTGCCACCTGCAAGCGCGAAAGCGCCAATTCGGCATCCACGACATCGAGGCCTGTCGCAAGACCCGCTTCATAAGCCAAGGTCTGGCTACGGTGCGCTTCTTCGGCCAATTCACGAGTTTTCTTCAAGCTTTCCAAGCGGCTCTTGGCATGTTCCATTTCACGCCAACGCTTTTCCACAAGCAAACCAATGTTATCCATGGTCTGCTCTTCCATGCTTGCAAGCGAACGGTCAAGAGCCTTGGCGTTGCTCACCTTGGAACGCGTTTCGCCACCCTTGAACAAGTCCCACTGCATCTTGGCACCCACAGCCCAATCCGGTTCCAGGAGCGTCAAGTCGCGAGTATAAAGTTCCTTGTAGGCAAAGAGCGCCACCGTCGGGAAATAATCGGCGCGGGCAGCGCTCACCGCATCTTGACTACGCTTGCGTTCGGTGCGCAACTGGCGCAGACCCGGGTGTCTATCCATCGCAAGCTGCTTGAATTCTTCCATAGCCAAAGTCTGTTCCGGCGCCATGACAGGCGTAACAGCAGTCAAATTCGTATCCGTATGCAAAAGGCTTGCAAGCGCAAGGCGTGCAAGAGTCTGATCGCGGTAAGAATCTTCAAGAGCATTCTCGGCTTCGGCTAAAGCCACTTCGGCGCGCAGGCGTTCGGCCTTGCTAATCTGGCCACCCTCTTCCAATTTCTTGGAACGGGCTAAATGTTCTTCCAAGTTTTTCTTGGTGCTTTCACGGAGTACCGACAACTCTTCGGCCAAGCGAAGCGTAAAGTACTTGGTAGCCACATCCATCAAGATGGTATTCTGCGCCATGTCGAACGCCGCCTTCTTGGCATTCACGTTTTCCTTGGCGGCATCATAAGCGGAATAAATCTTAAGGCCCGTAAAAATAGGCCAAATGGCAGTCAAGCGAGCATTAAAGAAAACGTCGTCCTGCACCTTCATGCGGAAATCGGCATCATCAATTTGAGCTTTTGCCGCATCCAGCTGTTGTTTACTATCAGCCGCATACTTGTCAGCCGTCTGTTGAGCTATTTCTTGTGCAGAGCCACCTACACGATCTTGGGCAAACGCTTTAGCCTGGGCTTCCGTCATGCCATTGGCTAAGGCACCATTATAAGCCTGCTCATAACCGGCCTGGGCCTTGTTGTAGGCATCGATGTATGCCTTGGAATAAACTGCCGCCGGACCAACCGAAGAAAGCCCTCCAGCAAGTCCACTCATGGCCTGTTGAATTTCACCCAAGTCAATATAAATCGGGTCGTTGATTTTGGTGACACTTGCCGTAAGCGAAAGTTGCGGCATAAAACGGGAACGGGCCTCGGTCTGACCACTTTCGGCCATATCCACTTTGGCCTTTTCAGCCTTAATCTGCGAATTGTTCGCCTTTGCCATCGCAATCGCATCCGATAGCGAAATGGGCGCGGCAAAAACGGCAGCACTCGCTGCAATACCCAAAAACAAACTCTTTTTCATAACGCCATAAAAATAAATTTTTCCATACAGAAAAACCGCCCCAAAGGGGCGATTTTCTTACTTTTTTCAAGATTTTTGTTACAAGATTATTATTTACCCGGAGTCGGCTTGTCAACTGTCCAAGCTGCAGCCTCATAACCCATCGTGGTAAAGTCCTTACGCTGCAAGCTATAGCCGTAGCCGTCCGCGCGCTTGTAGTCAATACCGTTGCCGCTCCAGTTATCGCTATAGAGCGTTGCATCGGACCAATCGTAGTACCACTGGCTATTAAGCGGATTGCTTACATCGTTCTGGAAGAAATAGGGCTTCTTGACAGCAATCATTTCACCGCGGTTAGAAAGCTTACCACTGTAGAAGCTGATCAACACGGATGCATCGATTGCATAACGCTTTCTCATGCCTTCTTCACCATAAGCAGCCTTCAGGGAATCCGGGAATAAAACAACGAGTCCGCCAGCCGGAATCACATCGGTCGCAGAAAATTCAAAGTTGATACCTTCAATCTTCCAGCCTCTATTTCCGCTTGTCAATTTTTCATACGGAGTAATGGCCACTTCAGAAACGTTCTTGAGTTCCAAGAATTCGGCATCGTTAAGGTCATCTTCATTCGGGTGGTAATTGATTTCGGTAATCACCAAAGAACCAATATAGAGTGTAGAGTTCGGTTCACCCGGAGTAGCTGCAACCAAAGCACCCTGGGCCGTAGAGCCATCGCTCAAGTCCACCACACCGCTCGAAAGCTTACTAGACGGCAAGAGCAAGCTGGATTCATCACCTTCGGTAGCACCATACAGGTAGTAAGAACCACCGATATCGCTCACAATCAGTTCCGTCGGTTCGCCATCGGAATTCACGAAGTCAGTCGTTGCATTCAAGACAAGGTAACCCTTTGCAGGAACCGTACCGGCCTTAATCGTGAGCTTTTCCTTACGAATCTTGGATTCAAAAATCCAACCGGTCACATCGACAGCTTCAGCACCTGCGTTATAGAGTTCCACCCACGCATCGGTGCCCGTACCCGTCGGCATGATTTCGTTCAAACGAATATTCGAAGTCGTGAGCCATTCGTCGTTGCCCACACCCGGATTACCGTTCATAATCTTGCTTGCACCCCAAGAGGTAGCCTGGGCAGCGTTTCCGCCCTTGTACACGAGCGTACGGCCCTTACCATTAGCCAGAGACGGCCAAGGCGGTTCCATACTGTAAGAGCAGCTCACGTCACCTTCACCCGTCAACTTCACGTCAATCACATCACCTTCGTTCGAAAGTTTTGCAACTGCTCCCGTCTTCGGATCATTATCCCACGGACCATAGAGCTTACCCTGGAAATCGGGATAAGTCTGCATGAACAAAGCCTTGTCGTTGGTCACGACAATGTATTCACCCTTCTTAAGGGGTTCATTCGGGAACGTAAAGGAAATAGCACCATCCAAACGCATACCCGAAGCGAGCATGCTAGCGATATCCGGACCACTCTGGATTGTCACTTCAACCCATTCCAAGGCAGAACCATCGTCTGCATTGTACATGATTTCGGTAATCGCCATCTGGGTCACAGATTCATCTACGACAGACGAAGAGGAAACCCCAGGAACCGGTGTAGAATTACCATCACTGCTCGAAGAACCGGTAACAGGAACATCTCCAGACGAACCCGGAATCGTGCCATTTTCCGAAGACGACGAAAGCGTCGGATCGCTAGGATCAGGCTCTGAAGATTTGTCACTGGAGCAAGAGGTGGCAAGGACCATTGCGGTCACAGCCGAACCTGCCAAAAGAATTTTTTTGATATCCATAGAGGTATCCTCGCAAAAACTTTCTTCTATTTTAATAATTTTCGCCAGCGCCAACGGCAAGCTTCGTCCAGTACGGAGTCTTGAATCGACGCGGATTTTCGTAAACTCGCTTCCATTCGGCAGCGGCATTGCCGAATTTAGAGAATGCACCATGTTTCAAGTTCAAGAACTTGATTAAGTCAAACATCCAGTACGGCACCTGCGAACACGGGCACTTGAGTTCAAGCACAGCATCGCAACCCGGTTGGAAAAACCTAGGAATGCCAGTCGAATGCATGTAGTGCGGGTCCACCGTATAATCAAAACCGTTTTCTTCGCGGAAACGCATGCCGGTATCAATCGTCACGCGAGAATATTCTTCGCGAAGTCCGAACCAGGCGCGACGTTTGTACTGCGTCAAAAGGCGCGGATGCGCATTATAGAGTTCCGTCTTGTACAAGAAATCTTTGACATACATGCGGTCTTTTTCACCCTTGCACGGCCAGTCTTCAGGTTTCATGTTCCAGACTTCGCCAGGGTTAATGCCCTTGATGGTTCCGCGGCTCTTGTAGCAAATGTTCTTGATCTTGCGCTTGCATTCAAAGTGGAACGTTCCGTCTTGAGCCGGGTGTTCACCATAGGTGCGAATGCGCATGTTAAAGCGGTCCAACAACTGTTTCTTTTTCCAGCCGAGGAACGTCCAAGAAGGCGAATCCAAGTAGAGGTTCGTAATCCAGTAGAATCCGCCCGGCGTAATTTTAGAATAGTAGTCTTCTTCGCAGTACGGAGCAAGGAATGCGCCGATACGGTCCGCCCATTCCACGGGAATGTGGTACTTGAGTTCGAACCTTTCGAGAAGGCTAAATCCGCGGGCTTCGGCCATACTACTTGAGCCCCCCGACTAGATGGTTCTGCACGCCTTCCTTAGAAAGCTGGCCTGCATACTGCAACAGCTCAAGATAAAGGTCGTAAATGTCGACTTCGAGCTTGACTGCATTCAGTTCGCTTTCCACGGCAGATTCGCGGGCACGCAGCAAAAGGAGCGGGTCAGAACCGGCGTCTTTTGCAAACTGTTCAAAAATGTTACCCGCTTTAACCTTTTCGGCAAAGTCCTTCTGAACCTTCCATTGAGCAAGGAATCCGTTGATCTGTTCGACAAGGCGATTCACCTTCACGCTCACATCGCGGAACTTTTCCATATAATCGCCTTCGGCTTCAAGGTCTGCCACCTGGTTACGCAGGTCGTTATCCTTGTTGCTGTCAAAGAACGGAAGCTTAATGCCAATGTTTGCAAAGAACTTGTCACGAGTACGGCGGTTATCCTTGTCGTCTACAAGGCGTTCAATCACATAAGAATTATCAAAGCGATTGTTTTCTTCATCGTAGGCATTTTTCGTCCACTTGGCACAATCTTCTTCGCTGTAATATTCACCCTTCGTATTGCACAAATCGTCGTAGCCCATATCCTTGTACTTTTTCATCAAAGACGGAATCTTGAGCGAATAGCCGATACCGATATGCGAAATGTAGTCGCGGCGGCTAGCAACATCTTGCTTGGCGCGAGCCTTTTCGGAATCCATCTTGCCCTTGGCCATGGCAACTTGCGGGAACTTGTCACTTACATCGACGCCATCTTTCAACTGAGCTTCGATATCTTCCATAGGCGGAAGCCAAGAGGAATCCAGTTCAATGCTATCGAATTCAGGAATCCATACGCGGAGTTTTCTTTCAGAATTCTGGAGCGAGTTGGAATCGTTAATGAGGGCAGCACGGATAGAAGCTTCTTTTTCAAGAGCAGACATCAAATCTTGCGGATTGAAATTTGCAGAACCAGACTTGAGGTGCAGCACTTCGATACGGTCAGCGTTGATCTGGTAAAGTTCCTGGTTAAGAGCATTGATACGCTTGCGCATCAGGTAATGAATTCCGCGTTCGTAGCGGTCGTATAAAAGAACGGCACGGTCTTCAGCCAAATTCGCATTCGCATAGGCCATCTGCGCTTCGTAATGCGCACGTTCAGCAGAACCTTCGCCAAAAGCCTTAGGAGTCATGCGAAGTTCAAAGTCATGTTGTGCAAAGCTGAAGCCATCGAGTTTGTAACGCAACTCAAGTTTGTCCCACAGTTTCGTGTTGCGAGAGGTCGCAATGTTTACACGTTTTTGAGAACCCTGATAACGGGCGTCATCATCAGCAGACTTGATGAGGGTTTCCCAAGTCAGCGGGGCGGCAAGCAACGGTGCTGCAACAAACAGAGATACAAAAGCGGATTTTTTCATAAATCAAACTATTCGGAGATGGTCACCATTTCGCCCAAGAGGAACGAATTTTCGGCAGGAATCGTGATAATGACTTCGCGGCCGTGAATCGGCATTTCAGGCATCTTCCACATACGCACGGGGAATTCCACAATACGGCTCGAAAGGCCAACGACCTTGCCCTTAATCGGCTTGCCCGTTCCGCCCAAAGCTCTCACCTTGACTGTTTCACCCACATCCATACGCTGGTACATTCTTTCGTGGATGTAGCCACGAACGAGCGTCGGGGACTTGTGAGTGAGGGTGACGATCGGGGCGAAGCTAGATACCTTTTCGCCGTCATGAACGTTCACAGAGCCCACGACCCAGCTTTCCTTGGCAATCTGGGTCAACTCTTCTTGCTGCTTCTTGAGTTCTTCGAGTTCCTTCTGCAGGTTTTCGACTTCGCTCTTGCCAGCATCCTTCTGCAAACGGTTGCTGCTGCGCAGGAGCTTGATCTGTTCGTTGGCGTTGGCGTTAGCAACGGCAAGTTCGTTCTTCAAGCTCTTGATTTGCATAGCCATAGCGTCGTTACCGTCGCTGTCGGCGTTGGAACCCTTGAGGCTCTTGAGCTTTGCAGCAATTTCCTTGTTCTTCTTGTATTCGGTTTCGAGTCTGTTAATTTCGGACTTGAGTGTAAGGGTCTTCGTAGCAAGGTCAGCCTTGACTGCGGCAACCTTCTGGTCGATATCGGCAGCCGACAGGTTGCTACGGCCTTCGCTGGCATCCAGTTCGCGAGTCACTTCAGCAATGCGAAGCGTGAGGTCCGGGCGGTTGAGTTCCACAATGGTATCACCCGCATTAATTGCCTGACCAGGCATCACATGCACCTTGACCACTTCAGTCGGGCTCGGCACGCTAATGGTCGTTTCGGCAGCTTCTGCAACACCCTGGAAGGTGGCAATCTTGCCCTGGTACATGAAACCGAGAATAATGGCGATAATGACACAGAGAATCCAGGCCAAAGAAAGCTTGTGGCCATAGACATAAGCGACACCAGCATTAGACTTGTGCGTGTTCCAAAAATTTTCGAGCATATCGCTAAGCTTGTTCATACCGTCTCCCTTACATTTCCGTCGTGGCGTCCTGCATCATGAACTGTACGTCCGAGATGCCTTCGATTTTAGAGAGTTCGCTCAGGATTTCTGCAGCCGGATGAGTGGCGCGCAGGCGAATCTGGTAAGCGACGTCAAGGCGAGCACCGCCGTCAACTTCACGCATCGTAATCAAGATGAACGTCTTGAGGCTAGACTTCATGATGTCTTCGATCTGACCACGGACCTTGGCTTCGTTGGGGAGCGCAAAACGGAGCATGCCATCAAAGAAGTGCTTGGTACCAAGACCAGTACGAGAAAGGAGGAAGGCCACAGCGCTAAAGGCAATCGTGCCACCCACGGCAGCACCCCAGGCGTACACACCGCAACCGATACCGGCGCCAAGCGATGCGAACACGAACATAATATCGCGCGGGTCTTTAAAGGATGTTCTAAAGCGAACCACAGAAAGAGCACCCATCATACCGAGACCGCGACCGACGTTATCACCGATAGCCTGCATCACCGTAGCAGCGACAACAGCACTAAGCACAATCGCCTGCACAAAGTTTCTGGAATACGAAAGTCCGAGGAAGGTTTTTTCGTAGGTCCACGCAATCACCGAGGACAGGATAAATGTGAGGATTAAGGTGTACGCCAACGTAATGAGAGTGGCATTGGCGGTGCCGGATTGGACGGCTAATAGGTCGAGCATAGGGACTCCATGGTTTACTTTTTATTTTTCAGCCAAAATTTACTTTAATCACTCGCAAAATAGCGAATTTTTGTGTAAAAATGGATGAACAAAAACCAAACGTTCCTAAAAAAATGAGGCGATTCGGGACGAATTCACCCTTATTTTACCACACCAGTTAGAATAATAGCAAAAAAGGTGCTAAAAAGCACCTTAAAAGAAATTTGCAAATACCGACTAGCGTGCAAAAAGCGTGCAAATCACAGTAAAAAATTTTTACTTTTTTCAGTTGAATCGGCCCGCTCCAACACGACGCTTACGGCCCCTTTCAGACACCAAAGCTTCAATCAAGAACAAGAGTGCAGCGAGAGCCAAAAAGATCTGATAGCGGTCCTGATAATTTTCCATGCGGTCAGACGACTGTTCTTTTTTTTCAAGACTTGCAATTTCAGAGAGCACCTTTTGCAACTGGAATTCGCCAGGGTTTGCATAGAAATACAAACCGCCGGTAACGCTTGCAATCTCTTGCAGAGTTCCGTCTTCCAAACGGGTCGTCACGATGTTTCCTTGCATGTCCTTTTTGTAAGCGACATCGCCATTCTTGGAATGCACAGGAATAGGCACGCCTTCGCGAGAACCGATACCGATTGTGTAAATGCGGATTCCCATTTCAGCCGCTTCTTTAGCAGCATTCACTGCGGCAGCTTCGAGCTCTTCGCCATCGCTCATCAAAATCATCACGGAATACTGTCCGGCACTTCCCGAATTGCGGTACAAATCCATACCCTTGCGAATCGCCTTTTCAAGGTTCGTGCCCGGCATGAGCCAGCCTGGAGTCAATTCCTTGAGCATCATCTGCACAGTGCCGTAATCCAGTGTCAAGGGCACCATCACCTGGGCTTCACCCGAGAATGCCACAAGACCTACGCGGTCACCCGAAAGCGATTCCAAAAACGCCGAAATTTCATGACGGCTACGGGTCAAGCGATTCGGCTTGATATCTTCGGCAAGCATCGAAAGCGAAATGTCCTGCAAAAGCACCAAGTCAAGGCCGCGACGTTCAATATGTTCCATTTTGCGACCCCACTGCGGGCGCGCAAGAGCCACAAACAAGAAGGCTATCGCAAACAACAAAATGGTCACCTTCGCAAGCCTACGCCACGGCGAAACAGAAGTCGAAAGCTTAGGCAACATCGAAAGCGAAACAAATCGAGCAGCGAGTTTTTTGCGACGGTGGTAAGCATACACAAAAAGGAGCGCAAACAGAGGGAGCGTTAAAAGGCCCCACAAAAACATCGGTTCAGCAAATCGCATCTAAAGCCTCCATTACGGAATGCGCACAAAGCGCGTATTCGCAAGCAACAATTCAAGTAAAATCAGCAATGCACCCACCAAGAGCCACGGGTAGAACTTTTCGGCATAGCGGGCGTATGCAACCGTTTCGATTTCGGTCTTTTCGAGTTCGTCGATTTCGGAATAAATCTTTTCGAGTTCTTCCTTATTTTCGGCACGATAGAAGCGGCCACCCGTCTTTTGGGCCACAGACTTCAACACGCCTTCATCAATTCCTTCTTCGGGCGTAATGTCCCGTTCACCCCAAGAAATATCGCCGGTCCACGGATTCTGCTGGAAAGCAAGAATCTTGCCGTTCCTTTTACCCACGCCAACAGTATAAACCTTGACTCCAAGCGACTTCGCCACATCGGCGGCACGCATGGGCGGCACAAGGCTTGCATTATCGCGGCCATCGGTCAAAAGCACCACCACCTTGGACTTGGCTTCGGACTTTTGCAGACGAGCAAGGGAATTCATAAGTCCATCACCAATGGCCGTGCGACTGCCCATAATAGAATCGCGGGCTAGGTCATCAGTCGCCTTCAAAATTTCAAGCAGCGAACCATAATCCAGCGTCAAGGGGCACTGCGTAATGGAACGTGCCCCAAAAGCAGACAAACCGATTCGGTCGCTATGACGCTTCTGGATAAAGTCCGCAATCACCTGTTGGGCATAACCCAGGCGGCTATACTTCCAATAATCGCCGGATTTCAAAATTCGTTCGGCATTCATCACGCCGAGCTTCGCTTGCTCCATTCGGGTAAGCATGTCAAGCGTGCCCATAGACCCCGAAACGTCGAGTGCAAGCATAATGTCGACGCCATCGGTCGAGGTGTATTCGACTTCCATGGCATTCTGCGGGCGAGCAAGGGCGACCACAAAGCAAATGAGAGCGGCAAGGCGCAAAATCGGCACAATATGGCGGAATTTAACGCGACGGCTCGGAACCGCACGTTTGGCAATCGAAAGGGCCGGGAATTTAATCGTACTCTTGCGGCGGTGTTCACGATAGATGTACCAACCGACTAAAACAGGGACTAAAAGCAAAAGCCAGAAGGCTTCGGGATTCTGAAAATGTAGCGCACCAATATCCATAAAATCTCCGAAAAAACGCAAAAAATCTACAAAATTGCAACGAAAAAGGCTAAAGTACGTCTTTCTGCGCAGTCACGTGGGGCAAGAAGCGCTTCATAAACGGGATTATCACCAAATAAAGAAGCATGGTCACCACAAAAACAAAGGCGAGTGCCACGGGCCGCGGCCAATGCACATGGTTTTCCTGCAAAATTTTAATAATCCCCCACTGCACCCACCCATGCGTCACAAGCACCATGATGGAATAACGTCCAAAATACGACACCAACGGAATTTTCTTGATTGCCTTCGACAAGAACAGCACCGAGAGCGTCCCTATAATGCCACACAGGTAAACGCTCCAAATCGGGAACCAATAGCGGTTACTCACGTAACTCACCGAATCAGGGGGAGCATTCCACGCAAGCGCCACCACAAGGCCAAAGCCCAAAAGCGCAAATGGAATGTTGAACTTATCCATGGGATTCGGCGCAAGAATCTTGGTGTAGCGAAAAGCCACATGCCCTGCACAAAAATACGGAATCGACGTCATCGAAGACGCCCAAAACAGCGGAAGTTTGATATTGTAGCGGCCCAAGAAAAATCCGACCAAACCAACCGCAATCGAAAGCACCACCAGCGAAGCTGTCGAATACTGCGGGAATTTTCTGGCGACAATTTTCTTTGCAATCAGGTACAATCCGTAAAACATCAAGTTCGTCCAAAACAGGCTTAGCAAAAACCAAATCGGAATATTCGGGAAAGCCTGTTTCCAGACAAATGAATACCAAACGGAAGCACCGGGATTTCCACGCAAATGCAGGTAATGCAATACGAACGGGAATATGCACGAAAGCGTCACGAAAAAGAAGGCGAACGGAATCAGTAACTTGTTGATTTTGCGCTTGCAGAAATCGAAAAAGCCCGCATATTCCTTAAAGAATAACCCCGACAAAAAGAAGTACAAAGGCATTCTGAACGAAGATACAGCCTCTTTTAACGGATAGGTTTCAAGCCCCCACGTACTCACCACATGATGCCACACCACCAGCATAATGCAAATGCCTTTCGCCAAGTCGACAAAAGCGTAGCGCGGCTTTGCAACAGATGTGGGCGTCACAGGTTCCATAAATACCGTTATTACTTTTCCAGGAATTCGAAAATTCGTTTCTTGTAATCGGGCAATTCATCGAACACAGCATGGCCGCAATCTTCGTACATATAGAATTCGCAAGGAACGCCCTCGGCCTTTAGCTTTTCTGCCAATTTGACAGATGCTTCGGGAGTGGTCACAAGGTCTTTGCCTGCGCCAAGCACTAGCACCGGGCTTTTGACTTTTCCTAGTTCATCGTAGGTATCAACGTAATCGCAGGCATCCGCAAATAAGGCGAAGCGTTCCAATTCTTCGTCCGAGATTTCCTTGTACAAGGCTAGCAATGCCCTGCGATAACGGGCGGCAAACTTTTCGCTAAAGCAGTCATCGATAAAGGTGTTTACAAGCGCAGACTTTTCTCGGGCCCGCGCAAGGCGCGCCCAATTCTGAATCGTCGTAATCTGTCGCGGTTCCGCCTTCGATGTCGAAGATCCTAGCACGAGCTTATTCACAACTTCAGGATGGCGAATCGCCATATACTGCGCAATCATGCCACCCTGCGAAACGCCAAAGACATCAGCTTTATCGATTCCGATGGCCTTGAGGGCCGCCACCTGGTCGTCGGCCATTTCGGGCAAGGAATAACCGGGCTCAGCGTCTTTTTTGCGGTCAAAAAAGTAAAGCGTGTACTTTTCCTTAAAAATCTTGTAAGGCCCTTCTAGCGAGGCAGCCGATTTCATAACACTCTTGATTGAAAGTCCGGGAATCACAATCAAGGGCTTGGGGCCAGCACCGATACAGGCATAATCCATTTCAAAAGAGCCCGTATTCACCGTATGTACAAGATTTTCGCTCATATCCTAAATATATTAAAAGCTCATAGACTAGCCCACAGAAAAAGTCCCGCATGAACTGCGGGACTTAAATTTTTCTAGTAACAGCGACTGCTACGAATTAATTTCTGTGGAAGTCGTCTTCAACGCGAATGATATCGTCTTCGCCAGTGTATTCGCCCACCTGGACTTCGACGATGACCAGCGGGAGCTTGCCTTCGTTTTGCAGGCGATGAACTTCACCCACCGGGATGTAAGTCGATTCGTTCGGACGCACGTAGAACACATTCTTGCCCACGGTCACGGTAGCGGTACCGCTTACGACCACCCAGTGTTCCGAGCGATGCAGGTGCTTCTGCAGGCTAAGACGCTTGCCCGGCTTCACCACAATACGCTTCATCTTGTAGCGTTCGGTAGATTCCAGCACGGAGTACGTACCCCACGGGCGGCTCACAGTCTGCGGCACATTAATGAGGTCAGAACCGCGTTCCTTGAGTTCTTCCACCACCTTCTTGACCTTCTGGCTGCTCGACAGCGGAGCAACCAAGAGGGCATCCGGCGTGTCCACGATGAGCATCTTGTCGAGGTCGATCGTCGCGATGGTACGCTGACCGCCCATCACAAGGGAATTCTTGGAGTCCACGGCAATGTGGCGCGGGTTCACGTTGTTGCCGTTTGCGTCGTGCTGGTATTCGCCATAAAGGCTGTCAAAACTGCCGAGGTCGCTCCAGCCGATATCACTCGGAACCACCTTCACCTTGTTGGACTTTTCCATGACGGCATAGTCGATGGAGTTCGACGGAATAGCCATCATGTCGTCACGGTCAATGCGGATGGGTTCACCGTCTTCGACTGTCGCATTGGCAAGAGCCTTTTTCGCGGCGGCGAGCATTTCCGGGGAGTATTTGCCCAGTTCGGCGAGGAACGTCTTTGCCGTAAAGCAGAAGATACCGCTGTTCCAGTAGAAGTTACCTGCCAGCAGGTACTTTTCGGCTGTGGCGCGGTCGGGCTTTTCAACAAAACGCTTTACATTTTCGCCATCGGCTTCGATATAGCCGTAACCCGTTTCAGGGCTAGTGGGCGTAATGCCGAACGTCACCAAGTTACCGGCCTTCGCCAGTTCTTCGGCTCGGAGAAGAACTTTCTTGTATTCGTCTTTCTTGCGAATCACATGGTCAGACGGAGATACGAGAACAACCGTTTCCGGGTTCATGGTCAAGCAAGCAAGAGCAATAGCCGGGGCTGTGTTACGGCCCACGGGTTCCAGAAGGAACTTGCTACCCGTCATGCCTTCCATTTCAAGCTGGTCCTTGGCCAAGAAGAACTGGTCGGCATTCGAAACAATAAACTGCGATTCGCAAACAGCGGAGTTCGTGACCACGGTCTTGCGGAACAGGGACTGTCCGTCAAAAAGCGGCGCGAACTGCTTGGGCATCAGGGAACGGCTCACGGGCCAAAGGCGCGTGCCCGAACCACCACAGAGAATCAAGTTAATCATTATATCCCATCCTTAACTATTACCAGAACAGCAACTGAGTACTAGTTGTATTTTTATTTGGTTGTGCTACTGTTCGTTTTTCTTAGGAGTATAGTCATCTTTGACCACATGAACTTCATGCGCTGCCAAGGCTCCATAGTAAACCATGTTGACAGACGGGAAGATCAAGCTAACAAGACGGTTCCAAGTTGCGAGATCGGAAGCATCCACATAGACGACATCGCGTGCATTCAACTCGAAACGATCTGCCATTGCCAAGGCCATAGCGTTCTTTGCGTTCAACTGGAACACATCGATCTGCTTTTCAGACGTATTACGGATAACATAAATTCCGCGAGCCGTTGCATTCAAAGCCTGCAGACCACCTGCGGTAGCCAAAGCTTCGGCCAAAGTCAATTTGCCATTGTAAATGTTGACGATACCAGGTCTTCCGACTTCGCCCATCACATAAGCCTTCTGGTCTTTCTGCGTTTCGGAAAGAGCCGGCACCAAAATCTGGTCACTGGGCTTAATCATAATACGTTCCAGCGGTAAGTTCGCATTAAACGCATTGAGGTAATTGATGTTATAAACCTTGTCGCCACGGCGAAGCTGCAAGGCAGACGGATCCGCCTTTTCAGAGAAACCACCTGCATAAGCAATAACATCAGGAAGAGTCATCGGGTTTTCATTGAAAGAAACGAAGCCCGGACGTTCCACGGCACCAGCCACAAATGCCTTACGGCTATTGTAACCCGTCACGCGAACATCCACCTGCGGATCGTTCAAAATCTTGTCGGACAGGCGTTTCGTGATTTCAGCACGGAGTTCCTGAGCGGTAAGGCCAGCTGCCTGAAGTTCACCAGCATACGGGTAGAAAAGCTTTCCATCGGTAGTCACCTTCTGACCGGCCGGCTGATATTGACCCATCGGAGAAGTCAGTTCCGGGTGTTCCCACACCACGACCTGAACCATGTCCAGAGGTCCAATGCGGTATTCCAGTTCAGGCAAAGAATCCACCATGAGATCCTTCAAATCGCCAAATTCATCAGACTGAGCATCAGCGTTGGCTGTAGCCTTGCCAAAGTCACCAGAGCCAATGTCATGAATACGAACCATCATGCCATTGTATTCTGCGGAGTCGCCCGGCACACTCATCTGCATCTGCGGTCCAAGAGCGCATCCGCTCAAAACTGCAGCAGCAACAGCACAAAGGCCCAAACTCATTTTCTTCATAAATTAACCCTTTTAGCCAGCTTATGCCTGGCCTTCGCTTTGTTTGATTTTTTCCACCCAGTACGGGGTCAGTTTAGAGATAAAATTCCATGCAAGCACAAACGCGTTTTCAGGACGACGATACGGGTCCGGAACATCCACACGTTGCGGTTCACCATAACGGAAAACCTTGCCTTCAAGCCACGGATAACGATGCAGCAGCTCCATCTTGTGACCGTTTTCCATCACCAAGATAAGATCTGCCCATTTCAGAATGTCCAGATTAATCTGGCGAGCGCGATGCGCACTCATATCGATTCCATGTTCAAGGGCAATCTTTTGGCTGAGTTCGTGCGCCGGATGGTCAACCAACGCGCCAAGACCAGCACTCATCACTTCAAAGCCAGGCCCCAAAGCCTTTTTAAGGCAATATTCACCCGTGGGGCTACGGCAGATATTACCTGTGCATACAACGAGAATGTGTTTCATCACCTAAAAATTAAAAAATTATTACAAGCCAGACAAGAATAAAATAAAAAGAGCCGTCTAAAGACGACTCTTTTAAACACAAAATATTGTTTGCAAAGACAGACTACAGTTCGAAAGCAAAGCCCAAGTCCTTGAGCGCCGGATTCTTCGTGTCCTTTTCGGAGAGCAGCGGTTCAAAGCCATTGCCTACCGGCCATTCAATGCCGATTTCGGGGTCGTTCCACATGAGGCCACCTTCGTCCTTCGGGTCGTAAAGGCGAGTGCACTTGTACACGAAAGTTGCCGTTTCGCTGAGCACCACAAAACCGTGGGCAAAGCCTTCGGGAATGTAGAACTGCTTCTTATTTTCGGCAGAAAGCGTAACGCCTTCCCACTTACCGAACGTAGGGCTACCCTTGCGCAGGTCTACGGCCACGTCAAAGACTTCGCCTTCGATTACGCGCACAAGCTTACCCTGCGGATTCTTCTTCTGGAAATGTAGGCCGCGAAGTACGCCCTTCTTGCTTCTAGATTCATTATCTTGTACGAAAACCATATTCAATCCGGCTGCATCGAATTCAGCCTTGTTGTAGGTTTCCATAAAGTAGCCGCGATGGTCGCCAAAGACCGTCGGTTCAACGATTGTCACGCCTTCAATAGAAGTCTTGATGAAATTAAACTTACCCATTATCTATTTCCGTACATTTTTTCGTAATACTTTTCGTAGTCACCACTGGTGATGTTGTCCAACCATTCTTGGTTGTCCAAATACCAGCGCACCGTCTTTTCGATGCCTTCTTCGAACTGAAGGCTCGGTTCCCAGCCAAGTTCCTTCTGGAGCTTGGTGGAGTCGATAGCGTAGCGGGCGTCATGGCCCAGGCGGTCCGTCACATAAGTGATGAGGCCCAAGTCTTCGCCTTCGGCGCGGCCGAGAAGTTTATCGACAGTCTTGATGACAACCTTGATAATGTCAATATTCTTCCATTCGTTGAAACCACCGATGTTATAGGTTTCAGCGATTTTGCCGTTATGGAAAATCACATCGATAGCGCGGGCATGGTCTTCCACAAAGAGCCAGTCACGTACGTTTTCGCCCTTGCCGTAAACCGGGAGAGGCTTCTTGTGGCGAATGTTATTGATGAACAGCGGAATCAACTTTTCAGGGAACTGGTACGGACCATAGTTGTTGCTGCAGTTCGTCACAATCGTCGGCATACCGTAAGTGTCGTGGAACGCGCGCACAAAATGGTCGGAACCGGCCTTAGAGGCGGAATACGGAGAGTGCGGCGTATACTTGGTGGTTTCGTAGAAGAAATCGTCACCGTAAGCCAGGTGGTGTTCAGAACTCGATGCCGTCGTGGTAAACGGAGGCGTAATGCCTTCCGGATGATTCATCTTGAGAGCGCCGTAAACTTCATCGGTCGAAATATGATAGAAGCGCTTGCCTTCGTACTTTTCCGGCAAGGATTCCCAGTAAAGTTTGGCAGCCTGCAACAAGGCGAGAGTTCCCATCACGTTCGTCTTGGCAAATGTGAACGGATCCTTGATGGAGCGGTCTACGTGACTTTCGGCAGCGAGATGAATGATGCCGTCGACTTTTTCATCCTGCATGAGCTTGTAGAAAGCATCAAAGTCGCAGATATCCATCTTCACGAACTTGTAGTTCGGCTTGTTTTCGACATCCTTGAGGTTTGCAAGGTTACCCGCATAAGTCAGCTTATCGAGGTTGATAATCTTGTATTCAGGATACTTATTCACAAACAGGCGAACCACGTGGCTTCCGATAAAGCCTGCGCCGCCAGTGATAACGATGGATCTTTTCATATTTTTCTCCAATTACGGGGACAATATAGTAATACTAGACTTTCCAATCGCAGAAATTCTTGAGCATGGCTAGGCCCACATCTCCACTCTTTTCTTGGTGGAACTGGGTTGCAATCAGGTTGTCCTTGCCCACCATTCCCTGGAAGGTCTGCGTACCGTATGTCGTTTCAGCATAAGCGTATTCGGCAGGCACCACCGGATGGTACGAGTGAACATAGTAAAAATCACTTCCGCTCTTGATACCCTTCATAATCGGGTGTTCACGTGTAAAGTTCACCTGATTCCAGCCCATGTGCGGAATCTTGATACCCGGCTCATCTTTAAAGCGCACTGCCTTGCCGGGGATAAGTCCCAACGTCTTTACACCGCCGTCTTCTTCGCTTTCTTCGAGAATAATCTGGCAACCAATGCAAATACCGAGCACCGGGTTTCCGGCTTTTACAACAGCCTTAATGGCATCACCAATTCCCGTGCGTGTCAGAGTTTCCATGGCAGAAGCAGCAGCGCCGACCCCCGGAAAAATCAGGCGGGTAGCCTTGGAGATTTCTTCGGCATCGCGGCTAGACTTGGCATCGACGCCAATGTGTGCAAGCGCATTCATAACCGAAGTCAAGTTGCCGGCATTGTAATCAACCACTATAACAGACATATAAACCTCTTTTCGCACGCAAAGATAGAATTTATTACAGGTTCAAAAGGTCGAGAGCCTCACCCGCAAGTTCTACACAGCGGTTGCAAGGAAGAATCTTGTTCGGGCGGATTTCTGCACACTTGGTGTAATTTTGCGAACCGCGACGGAAAGTTTCTTCGATGGCATCTGCCTTTTCCGGCACAAGCTCTTTTGCAGCATAAAGAGCCCCGCACACGCCACCGGGAGCAATTCCTCTACCGGCATTCTTGAACTTGTCGGCAATTTCCAGCGCTTCGGCTTCGGATTTGCCCGTTGCAATGGCATAGCCATAGGCAACCGACATAGCGCAATTGCCTCGATTTTCGGCATGGAATTTTTTTGATTCGTCGGCAATTGTCATAACTGTACTCTCCTTATAGTGGGAACGCTTGCCAATAATTTTTGGGTATATTCATGTTGTGGATTTGTAAGCACCTGGTCGGCATTTCCGCGCTCGACCACATGTCCAAAATACATCACGAGAACTTCGTCACTCAATGCGCGAACCACCTGCATGTCGTGACTGATAAACACAATCGAAAGTCCAAATTCGTTACGCAAGTCGTTGAGCAAGTGCAGAATCTGCGCCTGCACCGACACATCCAAAGCGCTCGTGACTTCGTCGCACAAAAGAATCTTGGGTTTCACCATCAGGCTGCGAGCAATGCACAGGCGCTGCCGCTGCCCCCCCGAAAATTCGTGGGGGAACTTTTGGAGAGCCTCTTTCGGCAGGGACACACGCTCCAAAAGTTCTTTTGCACGCGCCTCAGCTTCAGAAAACCCCACTCCGCGTGCAACCAGCGGCGCCGTCAGAATTTCAGACACCGTCTGGCGCGGATTCAGGCTGCTGAACGGGTCCTGAAAAATCATCTGGACCAAGTCCGAGACCCGTTTTCCGGAAGCAGTCCGGCCTTTTACCACTTTTTCACCAAAAAGTTTGAATTCACCGCTGTCCATAGGCACAAGCCCGACCAGCGATTTCACTAAAGTCGACTTACCGCAGCCCGACTCCCCCACAATCGAAAGAATCTGGCCCGCCTGCACGGAAAACGACACATTCTCGACGGCAGAAAAGTACTTCTGCACCTTGCCGAGCACTCCGCCTCGAATGGGAAACTTTACCGAAAGCCCCGAGACTTCCATTGCAGGAACTTCAAGCATCCTTAAGCCTCGGCTCCCGTTTCACCGTCAAGCCCCGAAAGGGCATCCTGCACGTTTTTTTCGGTTGCAAGCAAAATTTGGCGACATTTCCGCAAAAGTTCGGTCGCTTCCTGAACCGCACCGGCCAATTCGTCAATTTCCATCTCAGAATTATCAATACGTTCCAAGATACTCTCTAAACGCTCCATTGCGGTTTTATATTCAAAATTTTCGGCACTCATATTTACGAATATAGTTATCTTTAACAAGGTGAGTTTCATGAAGAAGAACAATCGATGCTTTTTGAGCATTACCGTAGCTCTTATGACGGGGGGGCTTTTTTCGGCATGTCTAGACATTCCGTCACCCCCTAAGGACACTGCCAAAATAACAAGCGTCAACGTCTTCGCAAAGCAGTTCGACAAAGCAATCGAAACACCCATCAAGCTCAACTCGAGTGAAGAAGCCGAGCTGATCGCCGAAGTCACCCCATCGAAGCACAAAAAAGACGTCCAATATTATTGGTACAACGGCGAAGAAATTCTCGACAGCGGAGCAACCTACACCGTACCGACTTCTTACATGGACTCTAGCTTTATTAGTCAAAACTTTATTCCCGACAGGCTTGTCATCGAAGACCACGAAGGCAACACCCTCGAAACCAGTTTTCATGTTACCGTCAACAATCCGCCGCAGCTTTTGGCAGAAACCACCCCGGCAGACGGAGACACCCTGTACGGCAACAGCTACACGCCCATTCTCTTTACATGGCAATCTTTCGACCGCGACGAAAACAATTACTTGAACAACACCCTTGAAATAGATGGTGTTCGCTACAATGTGGGCGATTTACAAGAAGTCATGCAATCTGGGTTTACCGAAGGCAGACACACCTTCCGAATTTTTGTTGAAGATTCCATGGGCGACCAGGATTCTTCTGCCACGCAAGAATTTTTCGTCATTGACACTTTAGGGTTGGGGGCTAAATGGCAATCCATTTTATAAAATCAATCGCCCTCTTCGGCCTGATTATTTTATCGATTGCGGCATGTACTGATTCCGATGAATATCTTTTCAACGACCAGTCTATTGAAAAGATCAAAGTTTCAGCAGCCGTCACGACCGCATTTGATTCCAACGACGAAAAATCAAAGACAGACACCATTCAACCTGGTGACTCCCTGATTTTCTTATCCACCGTATATCCGTCTAAATCCATTCGTAACCGGCAATATCTTTGGACCATCGACGGCAAGTTGTTCGCCAACGAATTCAGTTTCAAGAAAAGCATCGACATCCCTGGCGAACACGAAATAGCATTTATCTTTGTCGACTTTTTCGGCGACACTTTGAGTGACACTCTACATATCACAGTCGCCTCGTCCCCCAATCTTGACCCCGAGAATTTTATTCCGGCCAACGGAACGCAGAACATAGCCTCTGACACCGCAATCAATTTTGCCTGGAACGCAAGCGATCCCGATTCTCTTTGGGGTATCTATTCTCGCTTTGTCTTAAAAAACAGCAACCAAGATATTCTTGTAGACACCCTTCTATATCAAGCAAATTATACATACTTCAAAAAACTGGATCCTCTGCAAAAATACACTTGGACAGTCAACGTTTACAACGAATTCAATCAAAAATCCAACGAAACCATCTCATCGTCATTTTTCACAGATGGCATCAATGGCGAAAGTGCTGTAGCAGGAGCCATCGGAACAAGTTCCGACCTAGGTCTTTACACCTTCAGAATCGCTCTTTTGGATTCGCTTCAAGACACAATCAAAACATATCTTTCTTCGAAATCTCAATCGGCGCACTTCTATTTCAAGCCACTCACAAATGACACATACAGCCTTGTTGCTTCTATCGATGGCGCCCCCGATTTTAAACCCCAAACCATCATATTCAAAACCGTCGCAAACCAAGTACTTGAATTGGATTCAATCACCCTTTTAGATGAAGTTCCTCCGAGAATCAAATCCGTTTCAGGCAGCGACACCATCGACATTCAAGACACATTGCGTTTCATTCTGACTGATTTCGGCGGAAACATTCCTTCGTCTAGAATTAGCATTTCTTACGAAAAAAATCGTATTACCAAGTTTACCTTTTCAAACGACACCTTGTACATTCCCTTCGAAAAACAAGCCTCATTACAAAACTGGTCGTACAAGCTGATTACCCTTATCGCACATGACGCGAGCAACAATCCGACAAGAAAGACTTTCTACCTCCGTCCAAATGTAACGTTCCCGGAGGTTTTCAGTGAATAAGTTCCTGTACATCCTACTTTGCACGTTGCCACTTCTACTAGTATCTTGCGGCGACGAACACTTGGTCGACAAAAACTACTCCAAGCTTTCACAGTATGTCTATGTGGCCCCCGATGGATTCAACGGCGAGGTTTCTAAATACTACGAACCGATTGAAGAACTCTATGTAGAACAGGGGCAATCCGTCAAATTTTTCGCTGGTTATTCTAATGGCCACGGAGTTTTCACCGACGAGACATTGCAGCGCTATTACAACGGTCTTCTCTGGAAAATTGGCGACAACGCGTTCAATCTGAATTCATTCCGTTACACATTCAATACTTCCGGGGAATTCGATTGTTCGCTTGAAACGACCGATTTATTTGGCGACACTTTGCGCAACAATTTTAAAGTCTACGTGAATGCCCCCAATAGCATTTCCCTTGACTTTCCGTACAATGGATACAATCAAGCCGATCCTTCCGACGACCAGAATTTGCCGCTCCGTTGGTCGGTTACGGGAATCGATCCCTGGGAAACCGCACGCTGCCAAGTTTTCATATCCTATGATCAGGATTCCGTTTGGGAATCCCCGCTTGGGACAACTGATTGTAAGTCAGAAGCCACTTTGAGAGGTTCTCTTGTAGAATCGTACGATTCGCTCTTACAGCAGGCAATTAGCCTGTACGACAGTTCATTCACCCTGTATTGGGGAATCAAAATGCGTGTCAGGAGCGAAAGCGGCCGCGAATACCGAGATTCCACCGATATATTCCATTTCTCAACCAAAATTTTAAATAAGACTTCGACACTCAAAATTCCCGTTGTATACGAACGTTACAGGGACAATTCCATTCTGCAAACAGTCGTCTACTTAATTGCAAATAACGGAGACACCTTACAAACAATTACCAACAGCGACAGGTCTAGCACGCTTGAAGCCAAAGCCGAGCCCCAAATCGGTCTTAAAGTTTTGTTGACCGAGAACTACCGCAAGGAATACACAAGCGAAAGTCTTATCGTCGATATTCCCGCCTACACGGTGCTCACTTTGGACACAATCGTTCTGAAAGATGTCATTCCCCCTCAAATTTCCGCTTACCGCGACTCCATCCGTTTTTCGGACAATATCTATTTCTTCCTCTACGACGACGGTTCAGGAATCAATGTGAACCAATTGAAGGTCCTGGTCGACTTCGACACCATGCAGGTCAATTATCAAGCGCCCTACCTTTCATTCTACACCCGTTGTCCCAACAAATGCAAAATAGAGATTTCGGGAGAAGACTACGCCCGCAACAGGCTCCCGAACGTATATTGGTTTATCGAAAACAAGTATACCTATCAATATATTTCGGGACCATTCCCGAACGAGGAGTTCTAAATGACTAAAATATTTACGATACTCCTTTGTTCTCTCTTGAGTTTTGCCTTTGCAGAATCAAAAGTTCTGCACGTATCCACTATTCCCAGCAAGGTCGATATCTATGTCGGCGAAGTAACCCCGGATCATTCAAAGAATCCGGCCTATGTTTCTCCTGCATTCGTAAACATTCCTGCCGACGATTCCTTGGCAAACGAAATCTTGATTTCTCTGTTCAATCCGGGATTTACAGATACAACTCTCAGAGTCAAGCTTTCTGCAAAGGACACCTCGTACATAATCGTTTCGCAACAGCCCATTCTCGACGACGAATTCCTACAAAAACAACAGTCCGAACTGTCTAAGCGCAAGCGGGCCAATTTTGGAAAGGGGCTCATGCAGTTTTCGATTATACCATTCGCCGTAGGGCTTGTGTCTAGCGCAATCACCTACTACGAAATCGATCAAGCGAAAGACTACAAGAAAACATTGAAAAAGACTTCTATCGACACAGACCGCTATCAAGATACTCGTGAAAACTTTATGGATTCCCGTCACAAGGCAAAAATCGCCAAAGGCGTCACCTACGCCGGATTTCTTTCGGGAGCAGCATTACTTTCAATCGGATTCATTTTATCATTCTAGGGTTTTATGAAAAAGATTCTACTGACATTTGCAATCCTCTGGATTAGCGCCGCTTGGGCAGGAGAAGAACTTTCTTCTGATTCTCTCGGAATTCCAAGCCACGTAGAACTCGTGACAGGGACCAAGCAAGACGCACAATTCCTAGGTGTTAAAGACGACACCGTGAGCCTCGGGGGAAACATCCAAGGCAAGTTCACCGTCATTCGCATTCCCAAGAACCGCTTCAAGAGCATTGTCGACAACAACGGCAACGATCTCTTGAATCAGCCCCAAGACGCCCCCGCAGAGGAAAGCGTCCAAGACTCCGTCGTGCAAGATTCGACAACTCAAGACACAACTATTCAAGATTCAATCGTTCAAGATTCTACGCAACACGATTCTACCGCCGTCGAGCATTCTATTGAAACTCCGGTCGAAAGCCAGCATATCTTTGTTTCATTCGAACGCCGCAATTCCGAATCTACGCTTGCCGAACAACTTGAAAACTTGATTATTCGCTTGCTCAAGGAATCAGGAACACCTATTACCTTTGTCAACCGCCAAGAATTCAACTTCTGCAACGACGCTCTCTGCATCAAGGACTTCTTGAAGACTCATGGAGCAGCATCTACCTACGTTGGACGGATTACCTCGGCAAGGACTCCGGACTCGGTCGCCGTGCAAATGACCCACTATCTACTCGACGATTCCACCAAGGCCATCGCCCACACCGCACAAATAAACTTGTCTGCAATCAAGGCTTTGAGCGACGCTCTTTCTAAGGACAAGCTCCATCGATTCGTTCTTCTACTCCAAGGCGAACAGGTTCCGGTCGAAACGAGAAGCGACATCAGTTATGTACGCATAGAAACCAATCCCGAAGGCGCAAACATTGCCACCAAAGAAAGCGAAGACATCTGCAAGAGCCCTTGCACATTCGCAATCAATGATACCGGCAAGACAGAAATCTACGCCTATTGGAATGTAGACCGTCAGCTGTGGGGCGCAAGAACGCTGGTCAAGCCAATCCCCGGCGACACGGCAAAGCTGTCGCTAAAACTCAAACGTGTAAAGCCGGAGCTTCTAATTCGCTCTAAGCCCGAAGGTGCCTACATTTTTGGCGGATCATCCCCACTCACCAAGAGTTCAAAACCCATAGGCCTTACCCCCAGCAAGCATCCGATTTACGAGCCGGGGCTTTCGACCATTCAGCTCCGTAAGGAAGGATTCAGGGACACCATGGTTACCGTATTCACCTCGCCCACCGAGCTCACCGATGTCGATATCAAGCTCACCCCCATTACCAACAAGCAAGAACAGATTGCTCAGCAGGAATGGCTACACGAGCGCAAGAAAAACTTCGTGGGCAAGACCCTGATGGGGTCTTCGATAGCCCCCATTCTGTTAGGAACGCTCTTTATTTATCTGGCAAACCTCGATTATGAAGACGCCGACAAGATAAAGCAGGACCTGGACCGCCCGGTAGCCGGTGGCGAAAATTACCAGGCCAGGGTGTCCGAAAACAAGAATTATGTCGATAAAGGCGACCAAAAGATGATTATAGGAGGCTCTTTACTAGGAGCCGGATTCGTCTTATTGGGCGTCGGATTCATTTTAACCTTCTAAAATAGGACCAAAAGTACTAAAAAGAGCGTTTTATTTACTTTTTTTTATCCATAACCCCAAATGAAAAATTAAATTTAGACTGATGCGTAAACTGTTATTAGCACTGACATTCTTTGCTGCGGCTACACAAGCTGCAGATTTTGAACGAATCAACTGGCGTACTCAGCTGTACTTACAGGGTGAGCCCGCTTTTATGAGTTTTAAGGCCGACAAGAAGAATACCCTTCTGAATGACGGTATCGATAAGGACGTTCTTACCGTACCGGTTTCGCTCGGTGCCCTTTGGTCGCCCTTAATCACACCTTTCTGGAAAGCCGATATTCCGTTCACCCTTTGGCTCGGTGTCGAAGTGAACGGAGTCCAGTTCGGAACCATTGAAGACAGTCCGGAATATACCTTCACGGATTCTGAAACCGGAAAGAAAAACACGAAGAGCCCGCACAACGACGAAGAACTCTGGTTCATGGGCTACGCCCCGTCCGCCTTGGCTGGTTTCACCTTCAACCTGGGTGGTGACTTTGACCTGCGCGTGCTCGGTGGCTTCGGCTTCCAGTTCTTCTCGTTCTACGACGACTACGCCGGCAATACCAAGTCCCATACCGAAATTCTCAAGACAGGCTTTGTGTCCAGCGCCTTGGAATATCGCATTGGCGAACTGTTCCAGGATGTCGACTTCAAGATTGGCATCAATGTCCGTAAAGACTTCTTGCCTTATGAAAATGTGAAGGCCCGCAACGAAGACAAGAGCGTAAGCCCCTCGCCGTACTCCGACCTCCAGTTCGACAAGATCGAATACAAGTGGCCCGTACGCGTAGGCTTGGAACTCTCGCTTGACTTCGGCCGCGAAAGCCGCCGTGACCGCCGTATGCGCTACGCCCTGCATGACCGCGACGACGTGCTCCGCAAGTACAGCGAAGTCAAGGACACGCTGTCCGACTGGGATTGCATGGCCATTGAACGCGACTACCGCTTCTACCTCGACGAAAATGGTGAACTTCCGGATATGACCGAAGCCTACACCCGTACGCAGTTCGCCGACGTTCTTGAAAGCTTCCTCGCCTTCTGCCACCCGGCAGACCTCGCTACCAAGGAAAAGCTTTACGCATCTCTCGACAGCGGCAAGATTCAGCTCAAGGAATACCAGAGCGCACAGGAAGATTCCCGTTTCGACCAGGTCATGTCGTCCAACGATCCTGAAATGCTCGAAATGTTCTTGCTGTACTACCCCGATTCTCCGCGCAGACCTGAAGTCGAAGCCAAGCTTCGTTCTCTCAGCGAATACGACAAGTTCCGCGCCATTCAGGCACAGAACACTTTCAAGGCTTACCTCACCTACTTGAACGACAATCCGAACGGTGCATTCCGCGACGAAGCTGAAGCAGGCATCTTCGAACTGGTCAAGAGCGGCAACCGCCTCAAGGACTACGAAATCTACCTGAAGCGTTTCCCGGACGGCAAGTACGTGGAAGAAGCCAAGGCCGCTCTCAAGAAAGGCAATGCAGCTCCTGAAGAACAGTCTATCATTGAATATCAGACTGGCGAAACCTACAGCGAACCGGAACAGCCGGCTGTAGTCGAAGAAGCAACCTCTGACGAAGCTGTTGAAGACGCCGAAGAAGAAGAGGAAGATGTAAAGCCCGCCAAGAACAAGAAGGGCAAGAAGGCTAACAAGAAGGCTAAGAAAGCAAACAAGAAGCCCGCCAAGAAGAAAAAGAAATAACGTCTTCTTTAAATTATTTAATTAGACCTGGCTCAACGCCAGGTCTTTTTTTGATTCTTGTTTATGCGAATTAGCGTTGGCCAAGGATGGGGAGGGTGCAGGGAGGGGCCCGTGCGGCCTTCGCAACTCCGAGCTGGGGCCCCTCCCGCATAAATTCTATATTTACATTATGAACAAAAAGATTCTACTTTTCGCATTTATTACTTTATTCACAATCACTGCTTTTGCAGCCCCCGACGCAGCAGACTCGCTTTCTCAAGCAACAACGGCAACAGCCAAGCCCGCAGGGATTTACACTCAAATCATCGACTGGTACAATGCGCACTTGAACTATTGGTCCATCGCACTCTTGATGGCCATCGAAAGTTCTTTCATTCCGTTCCCGTCGGAACTGGTGGTACCGCCGGCCGCCTACAAGGCCCTGCAGCCGGATTCTGGACTCAGCATCGTGCTGATCGTGGTGGCAGCCAGCATGGGCGCCCTCGTTGGAGCCTACATCAACTACTTCTTGGCCAAGTTCCTTGGCCGTCCAATCATCTACAAGTTCGCTGACAGCCGTCTCGGACATTTCCTGCTGCTCGATACCCAGAAGCTTGAAAAGGCCGAAAACTATTTCCGCGAACACGGCGCCATCTCAACCTTCGTGGGCCGTCTGATTACCGTCATTCGCCAGTTGATTTCGATCCCTGCTGGCATCGCCAACATGAAGCTATTGCCCTTTACGCTTTACACCTTCTTGGGAGCCACCATCTGGAACTGCGTACTCGCAGGTCTTGGCTACCTCGCCCATGGCCAGAAGGATATTATCGAGAAGTACAATTCCGAACTAGCAATCGCACTACTCGCCTTTGGCGCCCTCTTCATCGGCTACATGGTCTGGAACGCAGTCAAAAAGAAATAAACGTGAGATGAGAAATTAAAGACGTTAGGCAGGGGATAATATTGAAAAGAAAAGAGGCTTCCTTGTAGGAAGTCTCTTTTTTATTGGCATAGAAAAGCTCCCCGCCGGCATAGTGCAGGGAATTCTTTTAAAACTTTCAGCAAAACAATAACTTATTTGTCATTTTTTACGCAACGAACTGAAAATGAATAAACCTTAGCGTGATTAGTCAAGTATCCAACATCCGCAGAATTGGACAAATACATAGAATTCGCATGGCCATCATCCAATTCAGAGGCACTCCAGAAATAACCTTCCTCACCTGCATGAAGGAATGAGTCATCATTACTCTTGAAGCCTCCAGGAAGTCCTGTAAATCCAGATGAATTATCACCACTTCCGTCATCATCCCAGCCTTCAGCAGACTTCAGCTTTTTACCTGCTACACTTTGTCCACCCAAAAAAGTAACCAAAGAGGTAAATTCATCGTTACTCGGCAAATGCCAACCATCTGGACAAATTCCTTGCACAGGAAGAGTCAATTTGCAGTTATGTTCATATCCACAAGTTTCATCAGTCTTACCAACCGCTGTTGCCCAAGTATAAAGACGACCATATTTTGCACAATTTGCATCCTTGTTATCGTAGCAATAGCTGCCCTTTTCCGTTTTATAATTTAGATTCTCTGACATCCATACTTTACCATTAATTTTCACATACTTGTATAGTTGATATGTGGTGTCACGAGAAGCGCAAATATCTGTTGAAGGATCAAAAATTTTTCCATTGCAGAATTCATACAATTTTGCATCTGCACAGAATTGTTTTTGCGGATCATACGGATTTATTCCACATGTAGCTTTATACAGCGTGGTTTCGGTGACATTTTCACCTTTACCACAAATAACTTTAACAGACCCATTTCCGTCATCATCAAGCAAACATCCTACACCATCTTCTCCGTTTTTCACAACACCCACAGAATCTTTGCCACACAGAACTTTGAAACCCGAGCCATCCGTCAATGTTTCCACAGAACAAGATGTCCCATCATTACCATTTTTTCCATTTTTGCCGTCAACGCCATCCTTGCCATTCGCACCATTCAATGAAGACCACCCTTCATCGTCACACACAAAGACTTTTGCAGAATCCTTCACATAAATAAGCGAACCTTCTTCCTCCGAATCACACTTTGGAAGATTTTTAAACTTTTCGACACGTTCTGGGTTTGAATTTTCATATACATTCGTCACATCGTCTCCGCAAGCATTAAAGAAAATAAGACCTGCGATAGCACATATGCTACATGTACTTTTGTTTATATTCATAAATATCTTTCCTTATTTTTAGTTTATAATAAATATACAAAACATTTGTACGTTATGAACAAATAAAATCTGTAAAACATTTCACACAACATTACGTTTTAGAACAAACGTCATTTATTTTATAAAAGACAAACAAAGAAAGAGGTCGAATTTTTAGTTTCGAGCCCCCCCCCAAAAAAAAAACGTTTAAGATTTTTAACTTATTTTAAAAGCATTCGCCTACTATCATGAATAAATCAACTTCATTTTTTTACAATCTACAATTATTTTCGACGCATACAAAAAGGTCACTAGCAAGTGTTTTTCGTTTATACAACAACATGGGTCACCTACAAAGGCGGTTCTTAATTTATCTAGAATAAAATATCTATATCTTTCAAAATTTTATAAATATCAAAGATAAAAAGTGTCTCGCAGGCAAAGCCGACGATTCTTCATATATAAGCTAGCCCTACAATACTAGCGGTGCGCAAAGGCACGCACGTCAACCAACCACCTGCAAGGGGCCTTACCAGGTCGTCCGAAAACGTGCTTCACTCATCAAACATTGACGGACCTCAACAACTGTCAAATTTTTTCCCATGACCGCCAAAAGGCTTTTATCAACCTACCGACGTAGCCGGTCGGTTTCTTTATAAAAGAAAAGCTCCCCGAAGGGAGCTTTTTTAAAATTTAGATAGAAACTAGTTGATTCCGCAGGTTGCCGGATGATCCAATGTAACACTCACGGAGTTTCCACTCTTCAATTGAACTCCAGTCAATGCCTTCGAAACATAGTCTCCACCACTGAACGATTCCTCATTTACAGTAATGCTCAAAGCCCCCGACGGAGAATCACTTCGTTCAACCTTACAGAAGAACGTGTTGCTCCAACCATCTACAGCCAACACAACTAAAGAGGTTCCTTCAGGAAGTTTAACAGCTCCCTGATCACCAGCGGTTTTAATCGTAAACTCAGCACCTTCAGTAACCTTAACAGAACCGCAAGTCACATCAACCACGGTTTTGTCAGCATTACCCACTTTAAGAGTCGGAGCATACGACTTCGCTTCAGCAGTAAAGGTTTTCGTGAAGGTTGCTTCACCAGGAGTACCTTCCCACGTATACGAAGTGATTTCAGACGCAGAAGTACAACCAGTCACGGACCAAGTCACGTCAGGCTGAGCAGTGAAGTCAACAGAACCCGTCACATCTACAGGAGCGCACTTACAACCCGTAATCGGATCGCCATCCACCTGAAGCGGAGTACAATTGATCACTTCAGAAGCACCATCCGGCATCGTAACCGTCACAGATGCATTTGCTACACCAGAATTCGTGTAAGTGACCTTACCGCTCGTAGCGCGGACGCCCGAACCATCATCGGCCAGGCCGCCAAAGTTCCACTTATAATCGGCTTGAGAAGCAAACTGCATTGCCGTGTACTTCGTATTGGAGCCATTCGGAGTGAACTTCCAGTTAACAGATTGACCCTTGCTAATAGGACTAGTGGCTGCCTTACAAGAACCAAGTCCTGACACAGGAACAATTTCTATACCGGAAGAAGACGATACCGGATCCGGATCGAAAACCAAGACCGACGAAGAAGACGGGTTCGTCACAATAAAGATGTCACCACGAGAAGAAGACGAGAGAACGGGGTTCGGGTTTTGGTTCGAACCAGAATCGTCAGACGAGTTCACAATAGGTTCAGGTTCAACCGAACTACCACCATCAAGGTATGCTTTATAACGCGTATAGCAGAACAAAGTATCGTTCCTGCAGTTCTGCAAAGCCTCATCCCTTAGAGTATTAAGCTGAGTGGTGTCATTCATGAGAGTTGCAATTTCCATCTCAACAAATCCATCCAATGGACTGATTTCGCCTTCACCACAAGCCCAAAAGCTTGCACTGACCGCAGCCATCACAGACATACTGGCAATAAGTTTCTTCTTCATAATAAAACCTCTTTGACCGAAAAATACATTATTATAGATGAAAACGCTATAGGCATACTAAAAATCGTGCTTAAAAGCACATATTTTTTGCATACACTTCATGTCAACCATCGGCAAACGCAAATCATCGTTTACATTTCGGATTATTTTACTCTTCGTCTACCGAAATCTTGCGCTGACCCGTAATAAACTGGTGCACATAGGGGTTGCTGGTGTTCTTGATTTCGTCAACCGTACCCACTTCGATAATACGGCCATTATACAGCATGGCAATACGATCGGCCACCTTGAAGGCGCTCACCATGTCATGAGTCACCACCACCGAGGTCACGCCAAGCTTGCTCTGCATATCGAGAATCAAGTCGTTAATCACGTCACTGGTAATGGGGTCCAAACCTGTCGTAGGTTCGTCGTACAAAAGGATTTCAGGGTTCAGAGCGATGGCGCGAGCAAGAGCCACACGCTTGCGCATACCACCCGAAAGTTCCGAAGGCATCTTGGTACGGAATTCCGGCACCAGGTTGATCATCTTGAGCTTTTCAGTCACCACATCCTGAATTTCAGCTTCGGACATTTCCGGATGATGTTCGCGCAAGGCAAACGCAATATTTTCACCGGTATCCATAGAGTCAAAAAGAGCACCCATCTGAAACAGCATACCCATCTTGCGACGAATCGTATGCGTGTCGAAGAACTTGGGCGTACTGATTGTCACGCCGTCCACCGTCACCTCGCCACCATCGGGCTGCAAAAGCCCAATCATGTGCTTTAGAATCACGGACTTTCCGCCACCGGACTTTCCGATAATCACCATGGTCTCGCCACGGCGAATATCCAAGTTCACGTCGCAAAGAACGTCTTGCGGACCAAAGGACTTCTTGAGCCCTTTGAGGCGAATGGCGATATCGTTCGGGTCTATTTTAACGTTGGGCATAGCGACACCTTAGAAGAATAGGATGGCATCCAGAACAAAGTCAGCAATCAAAATCATGAGGCAGCTCGAAACCACCACGCTCATGGTCGCGATTCCGACACCGCGGGCACCAGGCTTGGCATTAATGCCATGATAGTACCCAAGCAAGAAAATCAAAGTTCCAAATACAAACGATTTAAGCGTACCCGACCACAAGTCCATCGGATCAAACAGGTACTGCATACCGGTCACATAAGTATAAGTGGTAATATCAAGCCCAAGCACGCAAACGATCCAGCCACCGATAATGGCAAGCGCGTTCGAAATCACCGTAAGGCAAGGCACCATGGTAAAGAAGGCCACAAAGCGCGGGAGAGCCAAGTAGCGGTAAGTATCAAGGCCAAGAACCGTATAGGCAGCCAATTCTTCTTTTTCTTTCATGGAGCCAAGTTCTGCCGCAATAGCAGAGCCCACGCGGCCCGAAAGCACAATCGCCGTAAGCAAGGGACCAAGCTCGATCAGAATCATCTTACAAGCAGCCGTTCCCACGAACTTGTCGGCCACCAGATTGTGGAATTCGAATTCAGCCTGCACAGTGGCCACCATGCCCGTAAAAATCGAGGTCACAAACAGCAACGGCAAAGACGACACGCCAATCGAAATCATCTGCTTTACGATTAGCACTGGGTTCTTGTGGATATAACGCACCTGTTTGAGCGTATTCAGCAAAATGCAGATGACTTCGCCAATAGCCGAGATACCGGTTACGATAACCTCGCCAATCCAGACAAATGGAGCCATCAGTATCTGCATCTAGAACTCCTTAGTAACTCCCAAAATCAGTCGGTCCCATGTCGTTTGCATCATCGTAAGAGTAAGCTTCACCACCGCCATCGCCTTCGGGTGCGGCATCGTAGAAGGTCGTGTATTCCGGAATGAAGGTCATGGGAATATCCTTGACCGAACCATTACGGTGCTTTGCCACAATCAGTTCTGCGGTGTGCTTATCTTCTTCGCGATGCGTCTGCACGAACTTACGTTCCACAAACCACACCATGTCAGCATCCTGTTCGATAGAACCCGATTCACGAAGGTCAGAAAGTTGCGGGCGTTCGCGGCCCTTTTCTTCGACTTTACGGCTAAGCTGTGCAAGCGCGATTACAGGAATCTGCATTTCCTTCGCCAAAATCTTGAGTCCACGGGAGATTGCACCGATAGCGACGGCGCGGTTTTCTTCTTTACCCGTCTTCATGAGCTGCAGGTAGTCGATAATCAGCAAGTCGAGTTTACCCTTGCGCTTGAGCTGGCGAGCCTTGCTCATGAGTTCCATAATGCCAAGGTCAGCATTATCGTCTACGTAAAGCGGGGCTTTTTGAATCGGAGTCACGGCGGCAATCAGCTTTTTCTTTTCATCGCTGTTGAGATAGCCGTTACGGAGTTTACTCTGGTCAATCTGAGCCTGCGAACAAAGTAAACGCTGAGCCAACTGGACGCCATCCATTTCCAAGCTGAAAAAAGCCACATTCTGCTGGAAGTTGATAGCCGCATTTGCAGCAATCGTCAAAGCGAAAGACGTCTTACCCACACCAGGGCGCGCAGCCAAAATAATCAAGTCAGACTTTTGCAGACCGTTTGTAAGTTCGTCCAGTTCGGTAATACCCGTGCGAATGCCCGTGATACCGTCTTTGCGGTTATTCAGGCGTTCCAAAAGCGGATTCACAAAATCCTGTATCGGCTTCAGCGAATCACGAATCTGGTCGGTGGCAATGGCCATAATATCGCGTTCAGCCGACTGCAAAACTTCTTCAGGGGCTGCAGCCGGATCCATCGCATTCTTGATGACAGCCGAAGAAGACTTAATCAGTTTGCGAAGCGTCGACTTCTTGCGCAAGAGTTCAATATGCCAGCTGGCATTTGCCGAAGAGGCAACCGATTCCATGAGTTCGAACAAATATTCACGACCACCCACAAGCGTAAGCTTGTTCATAGATTCAAGTTCAGCAGCAAGTGTCACCAAGTCAATCGGTGTCACATTGCGGTTGAGCGTACAAAGGGCAGTCCAAATCAGCTGGTGCTTTTCCAAGTAGAAAAAGCTTTCGTCCTTGATAATCATGATGGCTTCGCCCATCACGTCAGGATCGCGCAAAATACTTCCAAGCAGGCAACGTTCAGCATCCAGGTCCATCGGGACCTGGCGGCCTTCGTAAGAATTCTGTTGATTTTCAAAATCAGGCATCGTCGCCATCCATCATAATCTTAAGTTCTTTCAATTTACGCCAAAGAGTCGCGCGGCTAATGCCCAAGCGTTTGCAGACTTCGGTACGGTTACCGCCACACACGCTCAAAGCTCGCAGAATGTGTCTGCGTTCCATTTCTTCGAGCGACAAGAGTTCACCGTCTGCTTCACTTTCGGCAGCAGGTTTCTTTTCTGTTTTCGCGCTACTTTCAAAAGAGATTCCCGGCAGTTCGACCGGTTCAACGTCTACCACCTGAGACGCATTGTTGTGTTCACCCTTGATATGCGGAATCGCCATCGTCTGTTCGCGAGCACAAGCTTGCACCTCTTCGGGCAAGTCTTCCAAGCGGATCACGCCACCTTCGGCAAGCACGGTTGCATGTTCGATAATATTTTCAAGTTCGCGAATGTTACCCGGATACGAATACTTGGTCAGCGCATACAAGGCAGCCGGTTCAAGGTCTACAATGTCCTTGCCTTGTGCATCCTTGTTTTTCAAGATGAAATACTTGATCAAGTTCGGCAATGCCGGTTTGCGTTCGCGGAGCGGCGGCAAAAGCAAATGGAAGGTATTTAAGCGATAATACAAGTCTTCGCGGAAACGACCTTCTTGCATAGCTTCTTGCAAATCACGATTCGTTGCAGCCAGAACACGCACATCCAAGTACTGCGGTTGGGTGTCACCCACACGCCTAATTTCATGGCTTTGCAAGAAACGTAAAAGTTTGACTTGAGTCGCAGCAGAAAGTTCGCCGACTTCGTCCAAGAAGAGCGTTCCGCCATTGGCGGATTCAAACAAGCCCTTCTTGTCGGCGGTAGAGCCCGTATACGAACCCTTCTTGCTACCGAAGAGTTCGCTTTCGACCAAGTTTTCTGGAATGGCGCCACAGTTCACCGCCACAAACGGTTCGGCGGCACGCTTGCTATAGCGGTGAATCACGTTAGCCAAGAATTCCTTGCCCGAACCGGATTCGCCGGTAATGAGCACGGTACTATTCGTGGGCGCGACCTTGTAGACAGTCTTTAGAATCTTGCGCATTTCGGGAGTATTACCCAAAAGGCCATCCAGCACCTGGGATTCCATGAGCTGGTTATTAGACTTGTTTACAAGCTGAGCCCGTACCTTTTCCGCCGTCGATTCCAACAGCGAAATCGAGATGGGCTTTTTAAGGAAGGTGTTTGCACCACGGGTAATGGCAGATGCCGCGCCCTGCCAGTTGCGGTCGTCGCACAGCACAAAGATTTCAATGCCCGGGTGGCGTTCCTTTAGAAAGCTCACCATGTCCATATTGTCTTGCATTAAGAAAGGAACTTCGATAAACGCAAGGTCTATCGAATTCTTCTTGACGATGGGCATTAGGTCACTCTCGCGGGTACAGGTAAACAAGGTTGCCCCTGCAACCGACCAAGAGTGCTGGATATCGCCGACAAATTTCTGATCCAAGTCCGCGATCAGGATATTCATCGCGACCTACTACGAATGGCTCTTGATGATTTCTTCGACCTTCGCGCGAAGGGCTTGCAAGTCCACAGGCTTGTTGAAGGTAGCCGCAGCATCAAAATGCTGGGCGGTCATCAGGTAGTCTTCGGCAGAGGTACGGCCACCACCGCTCACGGCGATAGTGCGGTCGCTCATGTTCAAGCGACGCAGATCCAAAATGACTTCGTAACCATCGACATCCGGCATAATAATGTCGGTGATGATCACATCATAGGTCTTATTCTGGTAAAGAGTCTTAGCTTCTTTACCGTTCTTTGCCGTTTCCACATTGTAGCCCTTGATTTCAAGAGCAGACTTGAGCATCAAATTAAACTGCTCGTCGTCATCAATAATCAGGATCGTAGGCACTAGCCCTCCTTCGTTTCAGTTTCAATTGGCCAATATAGATAAAATGTAGTTCCTTCGCCCAAAGTTGTCTGCACCGTAAAGTAGGCGTTACCCTCTTTTAACAGCCTTAAGGCCGAAGAAAGACCGAGCCCTAGGCCTTCGCCAGGAGCCTTTGTCGTAAAAAACGGTGCAAAAATACGTTCAAGCGTGCCCGAATCCATTCCTGTACCCGTATCCGAGATTTCGAACTTGGCATAATTACCAGCAGGAACTGGCGGAGCATAAGGCGTCACCAGTTGGGATTCAAGCGTTTCGGGATACAACTTAAAGGTCAGCGAGCCCCCTGTCTGCTTCATGGCGAACAGGGCGTTGTTTGCAAGGTTACTGATAATACGATCGAGCGATGCCACAATTCCACGAACCTTGAGACTGTGATCCAGTTCATCGCTGTGAATAGAAATATTGGGCGGAAGGGTAAGCGAAATCTTCTTCACCACATCTTCGATAATCATGTACGGCGAGAACACAATTGCAGGCGTTGCCGTATTGGCGTTGCCGCGAATAGCATTCAACAACTCTTCGAGCGAGGCCTTACCGCGTTCAGCCGCCTTAAGCGCTTCGTTGATAAACATGCTAGCCTGGTGATCTGGCGGGAGCATTTCTTGCGCCAGCTGGCAGAAACCAATCTGCGACCCTAGAATATTATTGTAGTCATGCGCAAACGCACCGCACATGGTACCCAGTTCTTCAAGGCGAGAATGAATGAACTTTTGTTCGCGCAACATGTTCCGTTCGTATTCAAGCCTACGCTGTTCGGTCATATCGACTTTAAGGCACAACGTCTTGTAAGGAGCCTTGCCCGCCTGCAAAATCGGAATGTACATGTTGTCAAATGTCTGCACATTTTCGCCAAGAGCGATAAGGCGGTTCGCTTCGTCTTGAGAAATTTCGTTTCCACTATTGTCTTCGAAAGAAGTATAAACCTTAACTTCGCCCTTTTCGCGAGCGTCCTTTTCGTATGGAGAAACATCTTCAGGATTGTCGCGAGCGCCTTCACGGGAACCGCGCTTGTCATAGTCCATCTGGTTCTGTTTCTGATACACACCTAGTTCGCTCTTGTACCACACTCTAAACGGAAGAGCGTTAATGAGCGTATTCAGCACGTTTTCTTTTTCGACCTTGATTGACGCTTCCTTGTTCAAGCGGTCCTGATAGCGCACCAAGTCGTGCGTGTACTCCACATACTGTTCGTTCAGCGTTTTCAAGTTCTGCTGTAACAGAAGCGTCTTGGACTGGTCCATGAAAAAGGCTATGTTCACAACCGTCATCAGCGTCTGGCGGCACTTGAAGAAATAAATTTTCATCACGTGCGTTTCGCCGTTAATATTCATACGCACATCGCTGTAAACAGTCTCTCTAAAAAAGTCAAGATTCGGCGGCAAGACATTCTTGATAGACCTTCCGCGCAAGCTAATCGAAGACTGCCCCAAGAGCTTTGTTGCACCATGGTTGACGGCCTTAATTCTTCCGGCTTCGTCGTAATAAATAATGCCATCTTCAATCTTATTAATCAGTTTTTGCAGGAACCAATGAGCTCCGAGATCCCTGAACCTTGCCGACGTGTAATACTGTCCGCAAAGCACTGCCAAGAAAAGCGTCAAGAACTGGTGCCACACAAAGAACTGGAACCCGCCTTGCCATGCGCCGAAATTCTTGATAATCGGAATCACGAAATCGAACAAGATTGCAATCACCATGCAAAGCATAAAGCTTCCGGCCATATAGGCGCCGGTATGCAAAACAGTCGGATCCAAAGAGCGGAACGAGCCTCGCAATAGCTGGTAAACAATCAGCAAACACGCAGGCATAAAGAACAAGGCATAAACCATCATGAACGATTTAAAAATCGGCATGTTCTGAAGCGGTTGTTCTCCCAAGATTGTAACGTTAGCAACAACATCGGGACACAGAACAAAAATAGTCGTAAGGGCGACAACAACAATAATGCCCACCAATCCAGAAATGGTTTTGTAAGGCGTTCTACGGCAGAACAAAACGAGTTCAGCCATATCATAAAGGGCAACGCCTACTCGCACCCAACAAAGAGTCTGAAAACCAAAAATGAACTGGCGCCCAATATACATGTCAGACATGTCGGGCGTCATGGGCCCACTAAAAAACAAGATACCCAAAATACTGCATGCATTCCATGCAATATTGGCATGAACCATTCGACGCAAGGGCTTAGGCAAGCGTCGAGCGGTCATCTTACTTTCGAGCAAGTTCGGGTAATATAACGATACAATAAGGGCTAGTACCGACAGCACCAAAAGGTATGGAGAATCGGAATACAGGCTCTCTGGCATCTTATTTTACCCGTTTTACACCAAATGTGGACGTTTTATCGTAAGAGTTCTTACCGCTGAACTTTTCAGCGTTTGCAGAATTTGCATTCGGGACGAATACAGTTTCCATCTGTAATTTATAAATATAAGCGCCCGTGGCAACTGCCCTACCCCGTTCAGACTGGATTCCGACCTGGGTATTTGCCCATTCAACGTAGAATACAACCTTACCCGACGAAGAAAGGTACAGAGAAGAGGGCACGCTATACTTACCAGCCAAGCGGTTCACGAAACTGCCGAGATTCGTATAAATCGGCATGTTGTACTTGACCCGCAGGCTGTCCCACGCAGCAGGTTCACCGCTGATAGAACCTCTCGGAACAGTCATTTCAATCTTCCAGATTGCACCTTGTACGCTTGCAGAATCAATTCCTTCGGCAACCACCTGACCACCCTTGATCAAGTCAAGCTTGTGGGTGCTCGGATTCAGCACATACATGCGGATGTTATCTTGGAATGGCACCTGCGTACGGAAGTCACCTCCCGAGCGGGACACATTTTCTTGCATGGAAACCACGAACTTGATGTTCGGATTGCCACCGCTCATAATCGGAATCCAAGGAGCATTCGTTGACGGCATGTTACCGCGGGAATCGCGCAACGCGCTGAATTCCTTGGGTTGCAAGCGAACATAGTCGCCTTCACTTACTGCAAGTCGGCTATCCTTTTCGTAGTAAGCGAACATGTCCATCGAATATACGGACAGACCGTACAAAGAACGTCTGTAAATGGCGGTATCTGCATCCGAAATCTTTTCGCGGTAATAAACCAGCGAAGTATCCACCGTATTCACAGGTTCGCTCAAGTTCAGGTCAAGTATGTCATACTTATCAGATTTAGACATGTCAATTGTCGCCGTCACTATCACGGGGCCAACCTTATCTTCTGCAAGTACAGAATTCATTTCGTACGCTGCCCCAGAGCCCAAATGCTGAGCTACCTGACCAGCCCCCACAACATCCACGCCCCTCAACGTGCCATCGAAGTTACCACTTGTAATGCCGTAGGTAAAGGGCTTGGGCAAATCGAGGACAGCCGTCATGCCATCGACAGCATAAGCCGGAACAGTTCCTGCCACCCAAAGCGTTTCGGGATCTGTACGGCCAAAGATAACCGAGATGCTATCCGGATAATGCTTCTGGTCAATTGCTCGGGCATATTCGATATACACGCGTTCCGCAACACCGTCTTCATCGGCGTCGGCAATGTAGGCGTACGTCATGGGCACCGGAATCAACTTCAAGGTAATCGGAAGCTTGGGTTGACCGCATTCGGAAGCAACGGAGTTTCCATTCTTATCCTTAATCGAAGCATTCGACAAGAGTTGGGCGAACATGCCTTCGGTCACTATAGAATTGCCTGCCGCATCGAATCCTATTTCAAATTCCCACACGTTCTTCGATTCATTATAAAGCTGCGTGAACTTGACCACAGGAGCATTCACTAAGTTAGAACCACTCGTACCGAACAGTTGCACCGGCCAATCGGTACCCGGGCTCGAAATCGGTTCACTGAACTGCATGTACACGCGGTCGCTCTTCGCGGTATCCAGGCGTTCCAGCACAGACACCGCCAACAACGTCGGCGCAATGCCGTCTTGGTAGAAATCCGTATGGCTTTCGACCTTGCCGCCCACATTAGAATACAGCGTAACAGCTCCGCTCGGATTTGTATTGACTGCGGTATCCTTGATGTTTGCTTTTATCAAGAGTTCCTTGCCACTGATGCTAATGACATCGCTTGACTTGAGCGTATCACCATTATAGACAAACTGCACCGAGTTAAACGACTGGTTTTCCTGATATTCGTTCGACATCGTAATCTTTAATGCATCGGGCACATTATCGCAATCGGTGTCAACCATCTTGGCGGCATCAATAATTGGCCAAGGAGGCAATTCTTCGACAATCAAGTCTGCCGTGGCAGCCTGGTATTCAAACTGAACCGTATTTCCGGCCTTCGCATAAAGTGTTGTGACCAGAGCACTTTCGGAGCTTACATAGAATGTAGCCACACCATTCACCAACTGAATGGTAGTAATAGGAATCGTCGAGGTAGCAGAACTCCAGAAGGTAACGTTTCCTGAAGTCGTGCCCAGAGTCAGCGTCGTATTCACAGAATCCAGCAAGCTACCCAAAGTATCAAGCAGCTGCACTCGGACTTCAACCATCTTGGGCGAGCCGCCAGCAGATGTCTGATACGTCTTATACGAATTCCTGTCGAACACCAAGTAACGTTTTTCGAGCGGAACCGTAATGGTATCAACCTCTACGTTGGTTCGAGCCACAGCGCAAGCGCAGTCATACTTATTTTTACCAGAGTATCCCGGCAAGCCTGCAGCGTGATTATGCCAGCTCACCCATTCCATGTAGTTGTTGCCATAGGCAAGAACCGTATCTTTACCGAACACGAAAGAATCAGTGCGATCACCGTTGTCGTAAATGAAACTCTGCTTGGCAGCATTCATTTCAAGATCGTCTAAAACACCCAGCGGAGTCACCTTGCTACGACCTTCGTAAAGGGTCTTGTTGTCTTCTTTTTCTACAGAATAATACGGCGTTTTGAAAGGCTTTTCGAATTCAAGCGTAACGGTGCGGTGCACCTGCGGCGCATTTTCCGGAGTATAATCTGGACCGTAGCCATATATATGTTTACCATGATAATAAGCCGTAATATAGGGGTCTTTCCTCATAGCCTCTTCATTAACGCCATTCACATTTTCAATAAACATCTTGGTAAACGAATCTTCTATATACAATGGTCCACGGGTAAGATCAATTCCCGCAAAGAGTTCAGGATCAGAATCTTTATCATGAGCACGCAAAGACCAAGAATTTTCAAGACCATCGTAGGTCGAATTCATCAAATGCAATTCAAAATACACACTACCCGATACATACAAGGCGCCTCGAATAGTCACAGGCAAATATCCATATCCATTTTCATCAATTGTATATGTACCAATATCAACCGAGAAAGGAACCGTATAATCTGCACGTCCTGACCCACCAAAAGGCTGTTTGTCATCGCTAACAGCTGTCACAGACTTATCCAAATAGATTCGAATTTCCAAATCCTGATAATTGACTGTATCCCTGTTGTTTACAACAAAATAGAACGTATTGCAATCTTTCCAATTACCACTTTCATTGCATGAGCTGTTTCTCTTAATCGGTTTCACCGAAATGCCTAAATCCACATAGGAGGCTTCATTTTCAGTGGTAAAGCTATAACCCGCGCCACTATTATCATCCGTCGTCATGCCAGAAGACACGCTAAAGTAATAGGTCGTTCCCGCTTTAAGATTCGTGAGAGTCACCTCATGGAACAGCACTGCCCCATCGCTTGAAGTTTGAGTTTCGTTCAGTGCCGACATGGATGTTCCATAATTTACCACACCGTTGGAACGGATATCGGTCCACCAGTAAATTTTGGCGCTACGATGATCCACCTGGCAAATAGTGACCCCGCTAATTTTGGGTTTCACATTAGTCATGGTAAACTGGTACCATTGTCCGTGATTGTCATCAGTAGAAATATTATGCTTGGTATCCATGCCTTCCAAGAAGAAGTAATAAGTCTTGCCCATTTCAAGGCCTTCAAGTATCACCTCGCCACCCTTAGAAGCTTTGGTCTGCTGAACCGACTTAGCCCCATTTGCATCGGGAGTCGTGTTGTAGAAAACGGTAACAAGAGCAATTTCATTCGCGTCCCAACTCACAATGGCCGAGGTTTCAGTAATAGGCGTTCCCGCAATATTGCTGAATAGAGGGCCTTCGTAATCCGGCGGTAAAACTTCTGCAAGGCGCTGAGCAGGCATCAGGAGTTGCGCTGAAAAGTCAATGCAGGTTTCTGTTTTAGTATAGTCCTCATAATTGTCTTCCAATGTTTGACCAGGGAACATACCGCCCATAAGGGCTCCACGAGGACACTTATATTCATAAGGTAAACCGCCAGCATTATAACCATCGGGGTTCGAAGCTCGGTTATGCGGATGATTTTCATTTTTATCGCCCGCCCCCATCAAGAATGAAATATCCCAGGAATTTGCGCCCATACTATAATAAATGTTATCAAGAGCCAAATTCAAATACGCCGTTTTCTCTGGACCTTCCGGGAGCACCTCCGAAAGCATAAAGACCGCATTGGCCGCGCCCAAGTTATAGCGGTTTACACCCCAACCACTTGAAGTCCAAACCAAGTTATACGGAGGAGTTGCTTTAACACTCCCAAATCTATTTTCATAAATAATATTAGAGCCCTGTGTTCCATCATCCGTCAAACGGCGCAAGCTGTTGGTAGCGCGTTGCAAAAGCGTATCACGTTCCAGTTCCTTCACATTGTAGCTCAAGGCGGTATCCTTGTTACTCAAGATAAGTTTAATAAACGAGAACAGCACATAGGCATGGACGTTTTCGTAGTCTGTCACCCAGCCACCTGGATAGAAGCCGCTAATCATTCCCAAGAAGCCACCCTTAAAATAGGGCCCTGCATCATTGGGTTCGTTATTGTTCATGTAGTTGGTTGAATTGTTATTAATCGTTGTGTCTTTATACAACTGGTACTGGTACATGGTGTCTTTAGTAGCATACCACAAGGCAACTGCGGCCGCAGCGATATCATCATTCATATTAGACGGATTACTTCCACCTGGATAAAGATCCTGTGGAATGGTAGCCTTGGTATAGCCAAACTTTCCTGCAGGCGAATGCGGAAGCGTCACGTTCTTATAAATGTCCTTGGCAGCCTCCAACAATTCATCAGCATATCCTGGATCAAATTCTCGCCACCCCACCGAAAATAAGGCGAGAGCCGCGGCAAAGGCACCCGAATAAGATCCCACTTCCGCAGTCACATCGCGATCAGGGCCACCTTGGTCGTATGGTTGAGCGTCCTGTTTTTCTGGAACATCCCAAAATTCATGATCTATAGCACTACCCACAGTATGGTACATGTCATTTTTTTGATCAATTAAGCCACCGGCCTTCGACGCCTTATAAAGTTTGTAGATGTAATCAGCACCAACTTTTGCTTCATAAAGGATATCCGGATAGCCATCCGGTATAGTATCGCCGTAAGATTCTCCAAAACGATCTTCAGCTTTGTTCTTATAAACAAGGTAGGTAGTCGCCAAAGCATAGGCTGCATACCCTATTGTTTCAGAAGGCTTAAAGTGGTCACCACAGTCATGCCAGCCTCCAGTCAAATCATGTCCAATTTTAGAACCATCTTTAAGGTGACATGCCGCATGAAAATGCGACTTGGTATTTCCACAACGTTGTGCACCAAAAAATTTAAGCGAATTTTCAAATATAGCGTTAAAAATGGCTGGATGAATATTAAATGTTGCAGAGGTATCTTTACCCACTACTATAAAATATTCGCCCGGGACACTTGGAGAAAGACCTGAAAAATCGGCTCGATAGAGTTCTTCTGTCGCAGTGCTAGAATCTCTACTGCCAAACTCATAAAAAGGCGTATTAACTTTAAACACACCATTTACCCAAACATTCGGCTTTGGGGCTTTTGCATCAATCAAGTTTAAAGAACCGCTCCACGCCTCGGCACCACTATTGGCATCAATCACCTTGAACTTTTTTTCACTCGGATCAGCCACATAAGCATACTTGGGATCTTGCGGTCTAAAGCCCGCCTGATTCACACGAATCGATCGACGAGTGTAAACATTTATAGAGTCCAAATAGCGACGACTATGTACCTTATCGGTACGGTCAATATCAGGTAAATTATCCGCTATGGCAAAATCCACAGCGAAGAACATTAACAACAATACAGCCTTTAATACTTTCTTCATAATCTTATTTTACCTCCCACAAATAATTAAAAAAGGAGAATGCGCCCCCCGGCACATTCTCCCCCATATTTTTACTTCTTAGCTCTTCTGAAACCGAAAGTCTTGGTGAAGGTGTCGGAATCCTTCAGAGCCTCGGTGCGGTCACCTTCGTCAGCCTTTTGCGGCAGGTAATCGCTCTTAGCTTCGGTCATGAACTTCGCAATGTACGGGCCAGTACCAATTTTCTTTCCATCCGCACTGACAGGGTAATCTTCAGGTGCGCACCATTCCATATACATGGTCATGGTACTAGCAGGAGAAATAAATTCCTGCACCTGCGATGTCATGAAGGAATACGTTGCCTTGTTCACGTACGTTCCAAGATTGTTGAAGAGATCCATTTCAAGATCAACCTTGTAATCGCGCTTGGCTTCGCCAAGTTCAGTCTTGTCGAGCACATCGGGCAAAGCAACTTCGATCATAAAGACCGGACCTGCACTATGGTAGTTCCTAATGGGAGCGCTATACACATCGTGCAGCTTACTGCTACCTTCAGCCATCACGATTGTTTCTTCGCTCTTGTTCTTTGTCGTTAAGCGGAAGTTGACATTCGGATCCATCGGGATACCACCGTAGTAAATGGAATCCGGGCTCCTAGACTTGGTCACGCCATCGACAGCCGTAATCGTGAACTTGATGTTCGACACAGAACCCGTTACCGGCACCCAAGGCGTTGCATAGCCAGGATACTGGCCAGCCTTATCCTTGAAGAAGCTTGTTTCGGAATCAGAAATCAAGCGCACAGAGTCAGCAATCCAGATAGCTTCGCTATACTTGTGCTTGTAACTCAAGCGACCCATAGTCGTATTCAGCACGTAAGAAAGCGAAACACTCGGGTTCTGTTTCGGGCTAAAGAACACACCCGCACTACCATCGCGGTTACGTTCCACCACATACGGGTGACCCGCTACAGTATCCAACGGTTCAGAGAACGTGAGCGTCAGGTTGTCCTGCGTGCCATAGGTATCGTCATCCACATCGTAACCGCTCCACACGGCTGTCATAATAATCGGCGGGCACTTATCAACCACAGGGTAGAACTTGTCGAAGAAGCCGCCTTCAGGACCCAAGCGCGGAGTCACACGACCATAGCCATCGTACGGACCAACCGTTGCGCCGCGGGCAAAAGTATTTGCAGGGGTCAACTTGACGGTGATTACAGAAACCGTATCGTTCACCAACGCAGAATCAACAATGACAACCGGCGTTGCACCCGAAGAATCCACCGTTGACTTCTTTTCCCAATGCTGGCCGAATTCAAACGTATGTTCCCATTCAGGCAACATGCTCTTCACTTCGCCCTTCAGGCCCCATTCCACAACGAAGCTGTCAAGCATATCCTTGTCGCGGAGCTTCTTGGCAAACTTCATGTAAAGTTCATCAGGATAACCATCACCTTCGTTGTCACGCATTTCGGCAATTGTAATGGGAACAGGTCTCGGCGTTTCGGCCACCTGGACCTGCTTACAAGCCAAGGCCGGATCAAGTGTATTGAACGCCTTGTCAGCCACGGAATTCGTCTTCACGGTCACCGTGGTGCCTTCCTTGATAAACTGGCCGTTGGTGTTTCCGGTAATAGCGTACATCCAGCTCTTGCCATCGTTAGTGGTGGTTGCTTTACCGACCACACTAAAGGTAGCACCTGTTGCACCGACGACTTCCAAGGGCCATACCGTTTCCGAAGCCAAAATCACCGGTTCGGTAAAGGCAATCATCACGGTATCTTCGGCGTATTCGTGATCCGGATTTTCAAGAATCGTCACGCTCAACAGCTGCGGCAAAATGCCGTCACCAATGGCGACCTTGGTCGCATTCGTTGCGCCTTCGGCCTTCATGTAAACAGTCGACTTGCCCACAGGAGCTGCAGATTCTTCGATACCGAGCGATGCCGGCAAGTCAACCAAGACCTCGGACTTGTTCAAAGCCGCGGCAGCATCTACCTTGAGCGTAACCGTGTCGGTCATGCCAGGCAGATACACGCGAATGCTGTCGAAGCTGTAGTCGCTGATAAGCGTGTTGCTGAATACCACCAAGAGCTTGTCGGCAACGTTGTCGCAGTCAGTATCCTGAGCAAGCACCTTCGTGGGTTCGGGGTACTTGGCTTCAGCATAGAAACTCTGCTTCGAGACATCTTCTTCGTCATCCGGGTCAATGTAAACCACCTGAATGGTGTCGCCCGCAAAGAACGAAATCTGCGTTCCGTTTCGAGCTTCCGGAGCAACAGAGGTTGCCGTAATGGCATTGGCACTCTTGAAGTTACCCGGGTTCGAAGCGTCTTCGACCATCTTAACCTTTAAGGTATCGTTCTTCTTGGCGTTAATGACCAGTACATTGACCGGAGCAGAAGAACCAGCTTTATCCTTATCGGTCAGGTAAATATGGAAGCGAGTATTGGACGGGTCGGCAGGAGATGCCACCGGGTTACCCGCTTCATCCTTAATGGTAAGGCTAGAAGCAGTGAGGTTTCCACGCGTAAACTGCACGTAATAAGTACGGTTAATAAAGGCACAGCCACCATTTTCGGCACATTCTTCGCACTGCGGATCAGCGCCGGCAAAGATGGTAAGGTCAATCTTATTGCTACCAATCTTCATTTTTACAGGAATGTTCAATGTCCAAAGACCGGTAGAGTCAATAACGCCATTGCCGTCGGTCACGTTGTAATGAGCGATAACGCCATCATTTTCAGAAATCAAGAAGATTTCGTTACCGACGCGGTCAACAACAGTCTTGATTTCCTGACCGTTTGCCCAAATACGGGTAATGTAGCCTTGTTCAGAAATATGGGCATAACCCTTCACGTACACCGTACTACTAGTTTGGTCAATCTGCACATAAGATCCGTCAGACACATTGAACGGAGCGTCAAGATGCACGTCCATTTCGTAGTGGGCACGCTTCTTGGTCATTTCCTGATAAGACGGGCTGTAACCCCAAATGAATTCATCCTTACGATAAACCACAATAAAGGGATCCACCGGAATTTCGTTATCAATGTCACCATAGTCCTTGTCTTCGTAAGGCATACCTTCATAGTCGGCGCCATCATCCAAGAACTTATGCGGAGCCCAAGACCAGTCACCCGTCGTCTTGTCCATGTGCTTCTTTGCAGGCTGGCGCAAGGTTTCGCAAGTCTTGTAACCATCGTTACTAATGCCCGAAGAATAGGTCAAGTCAACACGCAAGCGTGACTGAGACTTGATGATTGAAGATCCCAGCGGAACCGGGAAGTAATAGGCATACTTACCCGTCGTAGCATCGTAGGTGTCATCAAGACGAACCGGAAGCGCCGCGCGCATCAAGTCACGGAGTTCGCGGTCATTTTCGCAAGGCTTGTTGAAGCCTGCTTCATCGTAAGCCTGGCAAATATCGGAGTCAATCAAGGTCGCGCACTGTTCCACTTCCTCAGGCTTTGCCATAAAGTACATGCGAAGTGTCAAGCTATCAAATGCACGGGCCTCGTTATTATAAATATTCAAGTTCAAGAATTCCGTACCGCCAAAGTCGTACTGGTAAGCACGTACGCTAAAGTCGTACCAACCCACCGGCGTCGTGAACTTGAGCATTTCACCAGTCTTGTCATCGACATTGGTAAACTGGCCGTTGCTTTCGACCATGTAGTAGTAAGTCGTCTTTTCTTTAAGGCCACCAATCTTTACATAGTGGAACCTGGTCGGAATGCCAGACACGTCGGCATTGCCGGCACCGCTATTAAAGGCGTAATCAGATGCCTTTGTATGCGGAACCGTATCCCAGTAAATCTTGGATTCATATTCGCCGTTCGGAGTGTACCACATGATTTCGGCACTGTCACCAAACATGTTACAGACAGTCACGTTCGTAATCTGGGCGCTTTCCACCGTATTGAGCGTGGTAAAGCTAAACGGAGTCTTTGTAGAGTCAACCATGTACTTGATGGTCTTGTTTTCCGGAACGTAGGCGTTCTGGCCAATCGCATAGAAGAAGTATCCCGTACCCGGCTGCAAGTCGCGCAGGATAATTTCATGCTGAACACCAGGCACATTGTTATCCGGAGATGCGACTTCGGTCATAGCCGATTCGCTAGTGCCATAATAAAGGTTTACGGTACCGCGGTTAGAAAGTTTGACCACCACAATGGCAGAGTCCATGCTCACGTGACGGATTTCAACGCTCACGCCCGGGGCAATCGTGCGGTCGAACTTGGCGGCAGCAAGCATACCGGAGCTCACAAGAGTAGCCGCAGCATCGATACAGGTTTCAGACTTATGGTAGTCTTCCCAGCTCTTGTTGTCGGGAACCATGGAGTTTGTAGCCCCCGGAGTCACGCCACCATAAAGGGCGCCAACAGGCGGGCGGTACTTGTAACCGGCACCCGGCTGGTTCTTGCCTTCGGGGTTAGCGGCGCGGTGGTGCGGGTGGGCATCGTTCTTGTCACCCACGCCCAAAATGTAAGACACATCCCAGGGGTTCACGCCGAGCAAGTAGTTCAACTGGTTAATACCCAGCTGGTGCATTTCGTCGGCCTTCCAGTTCGGGGTGCCCAAGTTCGGGAGAGCCAAATTCTGTTTTTCAATATCCTTGGCGACGTCGGCATATGCCAAAACTTCAAAGATGTTACCGGCCTGGTAACGGTTGTAAATCCAGGTCTGGTCCGTCTGCATCGAGTACCAAATAGGATCGTACTTGACTTCGTTACCCTTCCAGCCAATATCCTGAACCATGTAATTGGAAGGATCCTTGCGGGGCAAAACGATTGTCGCAGTACCGGCACTCACGTCACTCAAGTTATGAATCATGCTCATGATACAGTCTTCAATGGCGTTGAGACGTTCTTCCTTGGTCATGCCAAATTCATTAATAGCCTTGTTTTCGTCAGCAAGAATCAACTTGTAAAGAGCATAGGTGGCATAGGCATAAGCGTTAGCCCAGCTGGTATTCTTGACGTTCTTAAGGAAGCCTTTGTTGTCTGTCACGAACCAACCACCGTCGAAGCAGCCCACGCAGTTTTCCATGAACGACTGCGGAACCGTCGTGCCAAGCGTCTTGGAACGGATAGCGTCGTCACCATACTTCGAATCGCCTGTGGCATACCAAAGGGCAACAGAGGCGAGAGCCAAATCATCGAAATATTCGTTGTTGCCGTTGTAGGCCGGAGAAGACCAGCCGGCAGCTTCGGTATTATTCTTATAGGTCTTGCCTTGTGCCATCGACTTTGCAAATTCATACATTTCCTTTGCAACCTTCAAACAGCTGTCGGCAAAAGCCATATACCGAGGATCATTAAAATCGGAATAAAGCTTACCCACAAGAGCAAGGCCCGCCGCCGTTTCACCGCCGATATTTGCACCGATTTCGCCAAGGCGCACGGTACGAGACATAGGACCACCACGGTCCGTCGCTGCAGCAGAACCATCAACAGGCAGCAAGTCGCTATTTTCAGGACGGCCCCACCATCCGTGGTCAGAACCGAAGTTACCCACAGAAAGCGCCATATCGTCAATCACGCCCTTGGCACGTACATAAGCACGCAACACAAAGTCGGCGCCATGCTTTGCTTCACGCATCATGTCCGGAATAGCATCCCTATTGACGGTTTCGCCATGGTTAAAGGCATAATGGTCTTCGTCGGCATCGGCATTTGTAGCCGCAAGCACGGCCGCCACCATAAACGCATACATCTGGGTCTGGGATTCCTTCAGATGGTCGCCGCAGTCATAGTAACCACCCTGCAGGGTTCCGGCAAGAGCCGCATTATACTGGTCGCGTACATCAGCAGCACCCGTAACTACAGCACCAGCACCATCTTTCATGTGGCTTGCCGGGTGGAACCAGGAATCGCCATCGCCGCTACGGTTAATGCCATAGAACTTAAGGGCGGCATCCTTCACCATGGAGTACACCTTGTCACTCACAATGAAGGTGCTAGAAATATCGTTTCCTACCTTAATACGGAGTCGAGTCTCGGTAGGCACGTTTCCAGGGATATTACCCACCTGAATAATGCCGGACTGTCCCGTAATATCCACCTGGTAACGCTTCTGGTCATTCGTGGCGGCATTGGTACCGGCAATAATCGTCCAATCCGAAGAAGTCTGGAAACCGCTCGTAGTAAAAGATCCTGTCACCTTCGGATCAAGAGATTTACCATCGGCATCTACCACTTCGAAAGAACTGGCCGTACCCACATAGTAGAACTGCTTTTCAGGGTCGCTTTCCAAGTAACCGGCCTGGTTGACACGGATCGGCGACATGCGATAGTTAATCGCATCCAAATAAGCCTGGTTCAAGGTATCGGGAATAAGGGCATTCGGTACATAAGAGGCCGGAGTGCGGTTCTTGGGCACCATGTTATGCTTGTGTGTCACCGTGGTATCGAAATGATTAAAGACAGTCGTATCCCAAGTCAGCGGATAAACCGGACGAATCAAGTCATAAGGTGTAGATTGTTCCTGACCTGTAGCAGCCATAGCAGACATGGCAGCCACTGCGATAATCAACGCAGAAACAAGACACTTCGTTTTAGGCACAATAGCCTCCTTTGTATACAACCAAATGGCGGGTACAGCAGATACCCGTTAAGCAAACGTCCAAATACACATTTTAAAAATAGATTTATTAGCCTAAAAGCGGTCGCGAAAAAAACAGAAAATGTTCCCTTTTTGCTCTCAAAAAAGGCAGAAATCAATGATTTGGAACACGCTGTTTCGTATAAAAGTTTTTAGTAAGAAATACGCAAAATAAGGTTTGCAATTATTTACGTAAGTAAGGTTAGAAGCCAGTGTGAAATGTTTAATCATTCATTTTTTCATATCACATTTCTCATTTCACAATCCTAACAAAAAAGGCCGACACCCGTAGGCATCGACCTTAATCGTAGGATTTTGCAAAAAATGTTGATTAGTCCTTGCCGGTGAAGATAATCACGAGTACGGATGCCACGAAGGCGGCAGACACGATCAGGAATTCCCACGGGTTTTCCATGATAGAGGTCTTGGCAGAACCAGCAGAGCTGTTTTCGAGAGCAGCCTGTTCTTCGGCCTTGGCCTTAGCAGCAGCTTCGGCGGCCTTCTTTTCTTCTTCGGCCTTGGCGAGAGCGGCGCTGTCGACAGGGGCTTCTTCAGCCTTGGCTTCGAGCACTTCGGTCTTGGCGGTGTCGGCCGGAGCGGCTTCGGCAGCTACGGCTTCAGCAGCCGGGGCAGCAGAGTCAGCCGGAGCGGCGGCAGCTTCAGCAGGAGCAGCTTCGGCGGCCTTTGCAGAATCAGCAGCGGGGGCAGCTTCAGCAGCAGGAGCGGCAGCGGCTTCAGCCTTCGGGGCTTCAGCAGGAGCAGCGGCAGCAGCTTCGGCCTTCGGAGCTTCGGCAGCCGGCTGAGCAGCAGGTGCGGCAGCGGCGGCAGGAGCAGCAGCTTCAGCCTTCGGGGCTTCGGCAGCCGGAGCAGCCTTAGCAGCCGGAGCGGCAGCCTTGGCAGCGGGAGCTGCAAAAACAACAGCAGAGGCAAGCATGGTTGCCAGCATAAGATTCTTGATCTTCATAGTGTTCCTCTTTGATTTAAAACTTTTTACATGCTAAAAAATAGCACAAATCACACCTTTTTGTCCAAGAATTTATAAAAAAAGTTCAAATTGTCGCCTTTTTTTGTACTTTCATCGGCATTTTGAGAAATTAATCACACTTAAATGGGCAAGACCGCTCTATTTGGTCAAACTTTTAGACGAGAGAACGGGCTTCGCCCTACAGACGAAAGGCGAAAGAAATTTTAAATTGAACTGCAAAAATAGAACTTAGAGCTTGAGCTCTACCAACTATTATCAACTAAACAACAGAGACACTATTATGGCATTCAAGTACGAAGCTACCGTGCAGCACGGTGAAGATACTACCGAATACGTAAACCTCGGCAAAGACGGCGTTGCCTTGACCAAGATCGCCCAGGCAGCTTTCGAAGAAGTGGAATTCTGCCTGCGCCCGGCCCACACGGCCAAGGTCGCCAAGATTCTCCAGGATCCGGAAGCTTCGGATAACGACAAGTTTGTCGCCCTCACTATGCTCAAGAACGCATGCGTGGCCGCCAAGGGTATTCTCCCGTTCTGCCAGGACACCGGTACGGCTATTTGCGTTGCCCACAAGGGCCAGCAAGTCTGGACTGGTTTTGACGACGCCGAAGCCATTTCGGAAGGCGTCTACAACGCCTACACCACCAAGAACCTTCGTTACAGCCAGATTGCTCCGCTCACCATGTACGAAGAAAAGAACACGGGTTGCAACCTTCCGGCTCAGATCGACATCCACGCCGAAGAAGGCGCCGAAATGAAGTTCCTCTTCGTCGCCAAGGGCGGTGGTTCTGCCAACAAGACTTACTACTGGCCCATGACCAAGGCGCTCCTCAACCCCAAGTCCTTGGAAAAGTTCCTCGCCGAAAAGGTGAAGACTCTCGGTACAGCCGCT
>CADBHQ010000007.1 GCA_902794535.1 Fibrobacter succinogenes
GCAAACGGAGGGCCATCGTAGAAAGTGTACGGTTCAGTTTCCGGACGGGAGTCCAGCGACTTCTTGAACGATTCATCCTTATCCCACAAGCCGAGCACGCGCTCTTCTATTTGCGGAAACGATTCTTCTTTCTTTACTTCACGAAACATGGGTTACCTCAAACCCCGCAGCACAGCGCTGCGGGCACTAAATTTTCGGGCGTAAATGTAGAAATTAGCGAAAGCTACGGCAACGCACCTGTATTACACAAGCCCAAAATTCGGATACCCGATTTAAAATAAAAAATGCACTTCTGTAACAAGAGTTCAACAGCAAAATACCTAGAATATTCCAACTTGGAATATAATTTATCTTAAAAAAAGACGCCAAAAGTTGCCTTTTGGGGCAAACATCACCTATATTGTCTATATATCCATCAACGCAAAAAGGGGGCTTAAATGTCCAACGCAAAGTCCAACATGGGACACATTCTACTCATAACCCTATCTGCCGCTATTGGCGGATTCCTATTCGGTTTCGATTCTTCCGTGATTAACGGGGCGAATGGAGCCTTAAAAATCCACTTTAACGCAACCGACTATCAACTCGCCTGGGCTGTGTCGCTCGCACTGATTGGCGCTGCTGTGGGCGCCTATTTCGCAGGGCGTCTTGCCGATATGTTCGGCCGCGTTCGCTGTATGCTCGCCGCATCAGCCTTATTCCTAGTGAGTGCTATCGGTTCGGGCGTTCCGTTCGGAATCCCTGACTTTATATTCTGGCGCGTTATTGGCGGTGTCGGTATCGGTGTCGCTTCTATTATCGCCCCAATTTACATCGCAGAAACTGCACCCGCCCATTTACGTGGACGATTGGGTTCAATGCAGCAATTCGCCATCGTGATCGGTATTTTCGTGGCACTGCTTTCGAACTATTTGATTGTTCGTTTAGCGGGTTCTGCAAATAACGTTCTCTTTGGCGGATTCAAGGCTTGGCAGATTATGTTCTGGGTCGAAATCGTTCCGGCAGCCCTCTACGGACTTGCCGCCTGGAAACTCCCCGAATCCCCGCGCTACCTTGTGCATAAGGGTCGCCTAGAAGAGGCAAAGGAAGTACTCGCCAAGATTGATTCCGAGGGTGTCGACAAAGAAATTGAAAACATTCACGAGACATTCAAGAACGAAAAGCCTGCAAAACTGGCCGATTTGCTCGAATTGGTCGGTGGCAAAAAGCGAATCGCCCCCATTGTGTGGGCAGGCCTTGGCCTTGCTATTTTGCAGCAGCTTGTGGGCATTAACGTCATCTTCTATTATGGCACCATGCTTTGGCAGAGTGTAGGCTTCGGTGAAAGCGACGCCTTCCTTACGAGCGTTATTTCTAGTGGTGTAAACCTGGTGATGACGATTGTGGCCATTATGCTTATCGATAAGCTCGGCCGTAAACCGCTTCTCCTTATCGGCAGCGTGGGTATGGCCATTACCTTGAGCACGCTAACTGTATGCTTCATGAATGCCAATTCCGATGGAAGCCTCCCCAATGCCGCAGGCGTTATCGCCTTGATTGCAGCAAACCTTTACATCACGTTCTTTGCGGTGTCTTGGGGCCCGGTCATGTGGGTGATGCTCGGCGAAATGTTCAACAACCGTATTCGTGCCGTGGCAATTGCCATTTGCGGCCTCGCCCAATGGGGAGCAAACTTCATTGTGACTTGGAGTTTCCCGGTGCTTACCGGCAAGGACGGCATCGGAGTCGGGCCCACTTATGCAATCTACTCCTTCTTCGCTATCTTCAGCATCTTCTTTGTGGCAAAGTTCATTAAGGAAACAAAGGGTAAAGAACTCGAAGAAATGTAGTCCACTGCTACATACAATGTAGCAGTAAACTATAAACAATTTACTCCTTCACACACAACAAGAAGACCTCCGATTAAATCGGAGGTCTTCTTTAATTGCTTTGTTTAAGCTAGGATTACTTGACGTTCACCTTGGAGAGCTTGCCGTTCACGCGAACCAGGTAGATACCCTTGCTCGGAACAGTTACGGAAGCCTTGCCAGAAGCAATCTTCTTGCCCTGGAGAGAGAACACAGCGATATCCTGAGCAGCGCCAGCAGAGATGGTCATGCCAGAGACAGAGATCTTTGCAGCAGCCGGAGCAGCAGCGGTCTTGATGCCGGTAATCGGACCAGACTGGATCTTGATGCCGGTAATCGTGGCCGGATCAATCACATTGCCGGAAGCATCGAGGAATTCAATGGACTTGATGGAGAATTCACCGATACCGCCCTTAGCGTCCTTCACTTCCCACTTGAAGCCAGTCACAGCGGTAACGATCTGAGTTCCTTCCGGAGCTTCGTTCTTGTCAACCCAGTCAAGGAGGCCGCCGAAGTTATCGTTATCGAAGCCCTTGACACCCTGATCGTACGGAGTCATGTCATAAGTCGTAGCCTTGTAATCAGAACTCGTCGGAACGAAAATACCCGGTTCAGCACCAGCTTCGGCAGTGAATTCATTAAGGATAGCCATACGAATCGGGCCAGAAGACTTCATGGTCACGCGAACAGCCTTAATACCAAGAGTATTGAAGTTCACACCCTTCTTATCGTTAGCGAGGAAGGACATGGCGATACCGGCAGACGGATACTTGAGAAGACCTGCTTCGGCCTTTTCTTTGGTCCATTCCGGTTCCGGACCAATTTCCATAGAGGCTTCGGCATAAATCTGACCATCTTCCTTGAGGAAGAGCGGAGAAGAACCAGAATCCGGAACCATCTTGGTACCGATATTGAGCTTGTCATGGTATGCACCCCAGTTCCAGAAACCAGAAAGACCAACTGTCGTATCCTTGGGCTGCATCTGAGTACCACCGATTTCAGAAACAGACGGAGCCTTGCTCGGATCCGGAGTGAACTTGGTGAACTTGGAAATATCATAGAGGTTCGGCATGTTACCGGTCATGAGGAGGAGGTAAAGGAGGTTCAAAGTAGCCGGATAGTACTTTTCACCGGCAACGCCTTCACCGCAACCCTGAGCAGTTTCGCAGCTCGTGAGAGAGGAAAGAGCCTTATAGGTCGTACCGAGGTAAGCCTTAGCGTCATCACCATCAACAGAAGAAGTGGCGAGGCCGAGACCACCAGAGAAGGTAGAAGAAACGAAACGACGCTTGGTAGAGAGTTCCGGCTGACCATCTACATAGTAACCGGAGTTCACGCCACTAGCGGTGTGAGTAGTCGGGATGAGCCAATCAGAAACCTTCTTGTTGAAGGCCTTTGCATCGGAATTACCATACCAGTAGTAAGCCCAAGCCATGCGCCACGGAGTACGGGCAGCGTCATCGAAGAAGCCTGCATTTTCGGTCTGGGCCACAGAAGCAGAAGTCTTAGTCGGCTTATGAGAGTTCCAGTCGCACCAGTCCGGGACAAGACCCGTAGAGGAGTTCTGGCAAGCCTTCAGGTCAGAAGCAGTGGTCGAAAGCACGTTGGACCACGGACCAGAAGCGTCAACAGACTTGAAGAGTTCAAAGTTAGCGAGCGTACCATAGCTCGGGTTGAAAGCATCGTTCCACTGGTTACCCGGCTTAACGTGGCCACCGTTAATATCGTTGGTGCCAATCCAAGAGATAATCTTCTTGGCGTCGGTCAAGTAGGAATCCTTGCTCCACTGCTTGGAAGCCATCACGAGAGCGAGAGCAGCGTCAACGTCTGCGTCAGTTGCAGAACCGGTACCGCCACCTTCACCGATGCGCCAGTTCATACCACCGCCGTTACCGCCGTTGGATGTCCAAACGCCATAAACCTTATCGAACATGGACTGGTCGTCCATGTAGACTGCAATCAACATACCGTAAGCGATAGCTTCGGAAACGGTAGAACCGGTTCCTTCCGGTGCATAAATCCAACCATTGTTGGAATTGTACCAGGCCTTTTTCCACTTCTGGTAGTGGGCCTTGATCATGTCCGTATCGGCATATTCAATGGTCGTGCCGTGCGGATGCTTCATGTTCTGCGGGAAGGGGTATTGACCCGCAAAGGAGGAGGTTGCCGCCGTGAGAGCGAGCGCACCAATCGCAACTTTGAGAATGTTCTTCATAGGAAATCCTTTTGATTATCTTTTACACCCAGTTCTTGTAAATATAAAATAGAACCCCCAAAGCGGTAAGGCCTGCTTTGTAATAATTCAGTTGCAAAAGTGGCGTTTTTGCGTAAATTTCTAGGAATATAGTGATTTCGTTCACACTGCGAAATGCGCTTTTCGTTCACCAAATGTTCCCAAAAATTTTTCGGGAATTCACGTTCCAGCGTTATGTTAACAGCAAGTTACTTTGCCGAATTTTGGGCCAACTTGGCTTTTGCCTTTTTGCGACGCCAAACTTTGAACTCACTATACAGCGTGCTGACCGTATAAATGAAAATCAAGAGCAGAATGGTGTTCTTGGGCTGATTCAGGTTGCAAATGCCCCACGCAATCGTGATAATCGGCAAGTGAATCAAGTACGGATAGAACGAGGCGCGACCAATTTTACGGACAATGCCAATGCAGAAAAACTTTGCCACAAAGCCCTTGCCGGTCAAAAGCGAAACCAAGAAAAGGCCGTACAGCAAAATCGGGAGCGAATGGTGGAAGAAATAGTTGAATCCGGGATTCAGTTCCGGGCGCATTAAGAAAAGGCTACCGTAAATAGCGGCGAGCATCACGAATTGCGCGATACCACTTGCAAAGTTTCGCTTGAGAAAATCGAAATGGCCTTCTTTAAAGAGTCTGAAAAGTACCATACCGAACAGATATTCGAAAATACGGACGGGCGCAAAAATGTGGAAGAATCGGTACTTGGCGTCGTAACTGTCGAACCAGAGGTTGTCAGAAAGGCCAAAGAAGGTTGCCCACAGAATGCCAGGAATAAAGAGTGTTCCGAAAAGCACCCAAAGAGTGCGGTCGCTTTGCTTGAAAAGCCAACGGCTAAACCAAGGTGTTACGGCATAGCACACAAAGAAACTGGTAAGAGACCAAGAGGGTTCATTCAACTTCATGCCCAAATCGGGCACGATGGACCAGGTAAGGGTAATGTGCAAAAGGAGGCTTCGCCACGGGTGGGTCATTTTAGCAAGGCCTGCGGCAAAGCAGTCACCGATTTCAGAGAGTCCAGGCAGGTGCGTATAACCGCTAAACTTGAAGACGAGCACGATGAACATGAGAAGTGTCATGAAGAAGTGCAGGCGATAAAGCTTGGAGATGCGGGCGAACATGAAGGGGATAACGGGGATTTGGCGTTCGGGGTCGCTGAATTTACTTGCAAACAAGAAGCCTGCGAGCACGTAGAAGATGCCGGCGGCAAAGGCGGGCGCATTCACGATGGGCATGATCCACTTGTAATCGGACATGTAATTGAGGGCCGAAGAAGAACCCAAGTGAAGCATCACGATGTTAATGCTTGCGAGGAGTCGAAGGCCATCAAGAGCCGGGAAATAATTCGGTTTTGCTTTTTCCATAATCTTTTTAAGTGCCACACGGATTCGTGTGACATTTTTTTCATTTTTCAGCATCCTTTTGCATCTTGCTTTGTTGGCGGATGCGGGCAAGGGCTTTGGAGCGGCGGCGGGCGGTTTCTTGGAGGTCGATGGCTTCGTCGTATTCATCGACAATTTCGCGGCCGAGGATTTCTTCGAGGACGTCTTCGAGGCTGACGATGCCAGCAATGGCACCCCATTCATCGACAACGCCCACGATATGCCCGCGCTGCTTTAAGAAGCGAAGCAAAAGTTTGTCTAACGTAAGACTATCAGGAATGAGTTGCAGCGGGCGCATCATCTGACGGAGCTTGACATCGCGCAGGCCCTCGGCAAGTTTGTTGTAAGCATCGCGGCGAAGCACAATCCCAATCCAATTGTCTTTTTCTTTTTCGTAAAGCGGCACGCGAGAGAACGGCCAATTTCCGCGTTCATCGAGAGTCTCGCCGATAGAAGAATCCGCCTGGAGCGAAAACACCACTTGACGCGGCGTCATGACCTTACGCACCGGCACCGATTTCAAAGCAAGAATATTCTTGATGACCAAAGACTGCTGACGGTCAATGACATCTTCGCGGAGCCCGAGACTCACAAGACTATTGATGTCATCGATACTCACATCTTTCTTGTCTTCTTTTTCGCGAGTCCAGTGCTTGGTGAGCGTGAGGCAAAGCCAGATAATACCAGTCCACGAAAGAACAATCGTGATGTAATAGAACGGCACCGCGACCAAGGGCGCCGCGATTTTCGCCTGCTTGACGCCGAGGGTTTTCGGCGTAATTTCGCCAAACAAAAGAATAAGCACCGTAAGAATAATCGGGAGCGAGACCTGCCCGAGCGGTGGCAAATTTTTAACAGCCAGCGCCGTAGCAAGCGATGCGCCCACCGTATTTGCAATCGTATTCACCACCAGCACCGAGGCAATGTAGCGGTCAATATTTTCCTTGACATGCACAATGTAGCGGGCGGTGAACTTTTTCTGTTTTTGCAGTTGTTCAATAGTTGCAGGCGGCATGCTATAAAACGACGCTTCTGTCACCGAACAGAACGCCGAAATGGCCAAGCAACCTAAAACCGTAAGGACGATATAAAACATTATTCAATACCTAACAAAGAGCCGGTTCAAAAAGCGCAGGTTCAACAGCCCAAAGTTGCGGGCGACTCAAGTCATAAATATATTCGGTCCAGTCGGACAATTGGTAAAGCATCTTGGCGCCCGAAGTCGGGAGCGTGAGCGAATGGCCGGAGCCGAGCACTTTCAAGTCAATATCGGTATTCGGACCGATGTCGGCGAGTTGCTTGGCGACGGCGATTGCGTCGTCGATTCCGCCGAGGTCGTGGACAAGTCCTGCGGCAAGAGCCTTGATGCCAATCATGACGCGGCCGCCACCGTAAGCGGTATCGACGGTTGCCTGCGGGATACCCGTAGCCTTCGAGACGACTCCCGTAAAGCGCTCGTAGAATTCATCCATGTACGCTTGCAAGGCGGCCTTTTCGCGGTCCGTCCAGGAGCGCGTATAGGTCGTCGCATCAGCATATTCATGCGTCTTGACGGTTTCGGCCTTGAGCCCGATTTTTTCCATCAAGCCAGAGGCATCGATTTTACCGCCATAGATACCAATGCTACCCACAATGGCCATCGGTTCTGCAAGAATCTTGTCGCCGGCACAGGCGATGTAGTAACCGCCCGAAGCGCCCATATAGCCGATGCTAGAAACCACAGGAATTCCCTGCTCGCTCACATTGCGAAGCGCGGCCCAAATCTTGTCGGAAGCAATTGCGGAGCCTCCCGGCGAAGAAATACGCACGATCAAGGCTTCGGCACCGGACGAAGGCAATTTGCGAATCATTTCAAGGACCGAATGTTCCATGCGGGAATCGATGGTGCCATCGATATTGAGGAGAGCAATCTTTGCACGCGGAGCCCAGCTTTCGTTGAAAATCTTTTTATCCGTGGGCGTCCAAGTGCGGTACGCTGCATTCGGGTAGTCGATATCGAAGAATGTCTTTAACGCATACGACGGCACCTGATCCAAGTAAAGCAAGGTATCCACAAGGCCAGCACGCTTTGCTGCAGAAGCTGTCACCAAGGGCTCGCCCGCCAAGGAATCCAGATGGGCATACATCTTGGGAGCAGTCATTTCAGCGCTTACGCCGCGCATAGAAATGTAGGTCTGCAAAGCCGTCCACAAATCCGTATACAGCGTGTCTAAATTCGCACGAGCCTCTGCCGACATGGAGTCTGCAACATAAGGTTCTACAGCGGACTTGTACGCCCCATGACGCAAGAATTCCGCCTTCACGCCTAGTTTGTCAAACAAACCCTTATAAAAGAGAATGTTTCCGCCGAGACCGCGCCAGTTCATGTGGGCTGAAGGTTCCACCGCAATGCGGTCCGCATGCGCCGAAGCGAGCAATACAGACGGGCGGATGTCATCCATATAGGCGACAATCTTGCTGCCGCGGGCCTTGAGTTTTTTGACGTAGCGGTCAATTTCGCTTGAAATTCCGATATTGCCCTTGTAACCCGAGAAATCAAGAAGTACAAGGCCACAAGCCGGGTCGCGCAACATGTGTTCGAACAGATTGCGCACATGCCAAATGCTAATGGAACTCTTGCGGAAGAACGAGAATTCGTCTTCGGTTTCAGAGATTTGCATGTCAAGCGGTACGCGAACAATTTGGGCACTCAAAGAAGCGTTCGGGTTGCGAGAACTGTGATAGCCCCACGCGCCACCCTTGGGCAAGAAGTCGTCGTACACATGCAAGGCGACATTGTTGTAGCCACCGAAACTGGTGGAAAATGTAAGGCGGTATTCGTCGTCGCCATAGAGCGGCACGCGCAAACCCCAGCGCACACCATAAAGTCCAAGTTCAACAAGCAGGCGATGGTCTTCGAAATTTTCGACATCGTAGCTTACGCTAAACATGGAGCCAATGCGAACGGTGGCGCCCAAGTTCTGCACGCGTTCAGGAGCTTGCGGGCCCGTATAAAGCACGTTATCGCAAGAATAGCCAAGCGACATAAACGAAAACGGACGAACTATCAAACCCAAATCTAGGCTCCATTCCGTGCCAGAATAATCTGCCGTACGAATGGCGTTCACACGCTCACCCACAAAGACTAGACGATTCCATAACGAATTTCCGTGAGTTAGGCTCCAGCGCGAAATATCTAAATGGTGCGGGCCCTGAATGTATTCAAAGCCGGCTGCCCAATGGTTCAAATTACCACCGACGCGGAAGTTCTTGATGGACTTATCGTAATCGTAGCTGAGAAGCAAGCCCTTGGAATCAAAGGCGGTAAGGCCAGCCGGGTTGCCCCAAATACCGTGTTCGTTTTCAAGCGAAACAAAACCCGATTCTCCCGGAATATAAGCAAAGGCACACGCTGCACAGAACAAAAACAGCGCAGACACTGCCTTATTTTGCATCAGTTTCATTTACCCTCCCCTTTTTATATACTTCACCAATCAAAGAAACCAGTACGACCGCATTGCAGGCGTCGTAAAAACCACGATACCAATCGTATGCGGAATCTTCATCTTGTGTGGCATTCTTATAAGAGCTTAAACAATTTAGAAAAGCGTGATGTTCCTTTTGCAATGCATACGCTGGATTGCCATTGCGATAGGCGCCCAAATCTAGCGATACGGAACGGCCGTTCATCGAGATTTCTACCATGCGAGAATCGGTAGCACAATTGCGGTCCGCAATAAATTCAGCCTTTAGCGTACTCAAATCATAAAAGGCGTGAACGCGGTCGTCCGACAATTCTTCGCAATGAAACGACTTGTACATCATGGCGTTCTTGTCTACAAAGAAATTAAGCAAATCCATGTCGTGGATCATTAAGTCGTATTCCACGGAGACGTCGCGATTGCGCGGTGAAAAACCGTGCGTTCGCGTAAACTTGAAGGAAACCGGAGAGAAATCTTGTTTCTGAAGGTACCAGAATTTCAAGTAATCCTGCATTTCCTTGCAAAAGCCAGTCTTCACAAATTCTTCGATTGCCGGATTGTAGCGTTCCGAATGCCCGACAAAGACAAATGCGCACCATTTCAGGGCAAGTTTCTGGTATTCTAGAGCATCAAGCCCAGACACCGACACAGGCTTTTCCACAAGCACCGGGAGTTTCGTTTTAATGCATTTTTTGACGTATTCATCGTGCGTTACGGCAGGAGATGCAACAACGGCAAAATCGGGAGCAAGTTCACCGGCTTTAATTCGTTTGAACAAGGCAGTAGCCTCGGCCGAAGTGTCCGCCACCCCGATGAATTCAACGCCGTCTTGTTCGAACAGCCGCTTGTGCCGCTCGCCCATGGTTCCATTACCAATCAGGATTGCCTTATAAGAACAGGAACTTTGCATAAAGCCCTAATGTGTGGCCGGTTTCCATTCCAAATAAATAGCCTCGGTTTATTTCGTAAAAGAGGGCAATTCCCAAGGATTTCTTGAACACCGAGATGTAGCGGGCAGCATCGACGCGAATTCTAAAGCCGCGTTCCAAGTCATCCATTTTTCGGTAGGGTTTGTCCATGTTCATGTTTTCGGATTCCTGGATACGCCAGCGATACAACAAGGTGTAATCGAGTTGCCAACCGGTATGGTTATCCGGGTCCCAAAGCAATTTCCACGAGAAGGAGCCTTTTACGCCCAGTTCATCGCCTGGCTGATAATTCTGTTTTTCGAGAAACGTGAAATATTCTAAAGCTAGACCAAATGTCAAGTTTTTGGTAAAATCGTAAAGACCAAACGGAGAAATTCCAAGGCGATGAAAGCGATTCACCCTAGAGCCTTCGCGCGGCGGAAGTCGCCAATTGAAATCGACGCCGAAAAACGGGAACGGCATCATTTTGGCACCTAAGTACGATTCGTTAAGTCCGTTGACATGCAAGTTCAACGATTCATGACGTTGATCGTGGAGCATGAGGTCGTATTCGTAACTCAAAAGCCTATACGAGAAATCGCCATAAATGCTAAAGCACTTGCACGGGGCATACTCCCCCGCCAAATTCAAGTCGACACTATAGACATCGTCACGAAGTTCCGCTAGGCTCCCGAACAAAGCATAGCTTGCAGGCCCGCGAACAGGCGATACGGTTTCGCGGGCATGGCCAAAAAGCGCCATGACAAGAACACAAAAGGGAATTATTTTTAAAGAAAGATATCGTTTCACAGCTAGATGACTACAATTTAACAAAAAAGACAATCCTGCAGGCTTGGTTGGTTGGAAATTCCATAACGATTATCTATATTAGGGCTCATCATGAAGAAGATAATCACATACGGTACTTTTGACCTTTTACATTACGGACATATTAACCTTCTGAAGCGCGCCAAGGCTTTAGGCGATTATCTTATTGTAGCCCTTTCCACTGACGAATTCAACTGGAACCAAAAGCAGAAAAAATGCTACTTCAGTTACGAGAAGCGTAAACAGCTCCTGGAAGCCGTGCGCTACGTGGACCTCGTGATTCCCGAAGAAAGTTGGGACCAGAAGAAAACGGACGTCAAGGAATACCACGTAGATACTTTTGTGATGGGCGATGACTGGAAAGGAAAATTCGATTTCCTTAAAGATTCCTGCGAGGTGGTTTATTTGCCCCGCACGCCGGAAATCAGCACGACCCAAATCAAAAAAGATCTGGAAACTTTAAAGAAATAGTAGACTTACAATGAAGCGTCAGTCCAAGAAGCTTCTATTGTTTTTCGTTCTTCTTTTTTTAGCATTTATTGTCAATTCTTGCGGCACTTGGGGCGAAAATTCGTCGCAAGCCGCTGATTCGGCGTATTTACCGCTAGACGATTCCGAATACCCCTATGCCGGATTGCCACGCCTGGCAATTGAGACGGAGAATTTCAGGCAAATTAACAACAAGGAGACCAAAGTCCCGGCACGTCTGCAATTCTACGGCAAAAACAAACCCTCTAGCGAAATTCTTGACCTCATGATCAAGGGACGAGGCAATTCCAGCTTTGTCATGACCAAATACGGTTACAAGATCAAGCTCGCCGAAAAAGATTCCCTGCTCGGAATGCCCAAGGACAAGGAATGGGACTTGATTTCCAACTTTCGCGACAGGTCCCTATTGCGAAACTACATCACCTACCAGCTCGCGGGAATCCTCGGCGACGAATACTTTCCGAAGTGCGAATTCATAGAACTATACCTGAACCGGCAATACTTGGGAATCTACCTCTTAGTCGAACACGTCAAGGTTTCCAAGAGCCGCGTAGACATTCCCAAAAGCGATTCCAGTTTCCTTTTTGAAAAGACCTCTGCCACCACTACAGACGGGGCATTGTTCACGTCTAGTCTCGGCTATATTTTCAAGTTCCGCCAGCCCAAGGAACCGAGCGAAGAGTCCAAGGAACTTCTCGAGAACCACATCAACAATTTTGAGATTTTTCTGCAATCCAAAAGCATTTACAAACTGGACAGCATTGGCAAATGGATCGACATCAATGACTTTGTAAGATACTACTGGATTCAAGAATTCTCCAAGAACATCGATGGCCACAGGCGAAGCATTTTTATCACCTGGGAAAAGGACTGCGCCTTAAAAATGGGACCCGTATGGGATTTTGACTTGGGCTACGGAAGTTCGGCAGACGTGAAAAGCGGACCCGAGGAATGGCTGATTCGCAAGTACGGGTGGGACCGCTATTTGTTCAAGAACAAGGATTACGAATCGCGGGTAAGGGAATACTGGAAAAAGAACCGTTCCGCATTTGTCGCGACCCTGGATTCCATTGATTCCATGTCCGAAAAACTGGAGAGAGCATCGGCAAACGAATTCAAAAAATGGCCCATTCTGGAAAACGACTCCAGGTGGCCCTTCCATGAAAAATTCGACAGCTACCAGGACGCCGTAGACGCTCTAAAATCCTGGATAGAAGCGCGAATCCAGTGGGTTGACGAGAACATATAATTCTATATTATGCCCCGAAAATGTCTTTGAAGCAAAAAACTTTCAAAGGCGTCATTTGGAGTGCTGTAGAAAGATTTTCTACCCAGGGAGTTCAGTTCCTGTTCGGTATTCTTTTAGCTAGACTTCTGACGCCTAACGATTACGGCATGATTGCCATGCTCACCATCTTTATGGCGGTGAGCCAAACTTTCATTGATAGCGGTTTTGGAAACGCACTCATTCGAAAGCCGGACCGCAACGAAGCCGACAAGGCCACCGTATTCTTCTTCAATATCTTTATGGCGGCGGCCTGCTATGGCATAATCTTCTTGGGAGCGCCCTTTGTAGCCCAGTTCTACAAGATGCCGCAGCTTTCGGATATTCTCCGGATTCTCGCCATCAACCTGATTATTCAGGCCTTCGGATCAATTCAGCGATTGAATCTGACCATTGACCTGAATTTTAAAACGCTGGCAAAGGTTTCCCTGATTGGAGCCATCGTGGGCGGCACGGCAGGCCTTATCAGTGCATACAATGGACTTGGCGTATGGTCGCTGGTTATCCAGCAAATGGTCACGACTTCTACGAGAGTGGTTCTGTTCTGGACTCTTGTTCACTGGCGTCCCAAGACATTTTTCAACAAGACGTCTTTCAAGAACATGTTCGGTTTCGGGTCCAAACTTTTGATTTCCGGTTTGCTGAACACCCTGTACGAAAACGTCTACGACCTGATTATCGGTAAAGTCTTTTCGGCAGGCACCCTTGGTAACTACAGCAGGGCATCCCATTTCGCCAATTTCCCGTCAAGCAACATTAACGGAATTTTCCAGAGAGTCACGTTCCCCGTTCTAAGCAAAATCCAGAACGACCATGACAAACTGAGAGTCGGATACCTGAAGTTCCTCAACATGGCCACCCTGGTCGTATTCCCGCTGATGATCGGTCTTTCGGCTCTTGCAAAGCCGTTCATTCTCCTGGTTCTTACAGACAAGTGGGTCGACGCCATCCTGATTTTGCAAATCATCTGCTTTGCCCAAATGTGGTACCCGGTGCATTCTATCAACCTGAACATGCTTCAGGTATTGGGACGTTCCGACCTATTCCTGAAACTGGAAATCATCAAGAAAATTGAAGGTATAACAGTACTCTGCATAACTCTTCCCCACGGCATTATCGCCATGTGTTTTGGCCAATGGTTCAACGCCTGTTTTGGACTAGTTATAAACACATACTATTCTGGAAAACTACTAAATGCCGGACTTTTACCCCAACTCAAAATGTACATTCCCACCATTTTGAATTCCCTAATCATGGGAGCAATTTGCTTAGGCGTCACCAAGCTTCTCCCCGAAAAGGAATATGGCATTCAGTTGATCCTTGGAATAACCGCTGGCGCCACCTACTATTTGGTCAGTAACTGGATATTTAACAGATCTACCGTCAAAGAACTTCTAGAATTATTAAACAGAAAGAAAAATAAATTGTAAATTAACTACCATGAGCGAAAACAAGAAGATTACAGTCACGTCACCACTACTTCCGAAATTGGAAGACTTTATCCCGATGCTACAGGATATTTGGGACAGAAAGTGGCTGACGAACAACGGATTCTACCACGAAATGCTTGAGAAAGCTCTTGCCGAATATCTGGGAGTCCAATACATCAGTCTGTTTACCAACGGCACGCTCCCCCTGATCACGGCCCTGCAGGCGCTGCGCATCTCGGGCGAAGTGATTACCACCCCATACAGTTTTGTCGCGACGACCCATTCCATCTGGTGGAACGGCCTCAAGCCCGTCTTTGTCGACGTGGACGAAACAACCGGCAACATTGACCCTGAAAAAATCGAGGCCGCCATCACGCCACACACGACGGCGATCATGCCCGTGCATGTCTACGGCACGCCCTGCAACATGAAACGCATCCAAGAAATTGCAGACATCTATGGCCTGAAGATTATCTACGACGCGGCCCACGCCTTCGGCGTCAAGAAGGACGGCGAATCGGTCCTGAAGGCCGGCGACATGAGCACCCTCAGCTTCCACGCCACTAAGGTATACAACACTATCGAGGGCGGCGCCCTCGTCTGCCACGACGAGGCAACAAAGAAACGTATTGATTATCTCAAGAATTTTGGTTTTGCTGGAGAAACAACCGTCGTAGCACCCGGCATCAATAGCAAGATGGATGAGATCCGTTCCGCCTACGGCCTGTTAAACCTGAAACAGGTGGACGACGCCATCGCGAAGCGCAAAGCCACCGCCGAGAAGTACCGCGAAGCCCTCAAGGACGTCCCCGGCGTGCGCTGCCTGCAGGACATCGAGGGCGTGCGCCACAACTACGCCTACTTCCCGATCTTTATCAGTGAAGAATATGGTTTGAGCCGAGACGCTCTTTATGAAAAATTGAAAGAACACAACGTCTACGGCCGTCGCTACTTCTACCCGCTCATCAGCACGTTCAGCGCCTACAAGGGATTGGAATCGGCCGACCCCAAAAATCTCCCTGTCGCACACAAGCTCGCAGACCAGGTATTGTGCCTGCCGATGTTTGCTGGAGTGAGCGACACTGATGCCGAACGAGTGGTCGACATAATCGTCAACAAAGGATAACCATTAGCAAATGGAACAATCTATCAAACGGCTTAATTTTATTGACATTGCCAAGGGTATAGGAATTATCCTTGTTGTGTTAGGGCACTGCCTTGCATACGAATGTCATAACAAGCTATTTATGATGATTTATTCGTTCCATATGCCACTTTTCTTTTTCCTGTCAGGCTTTTTATTCAAAAGCAAAGACTATGCAACTTATCTCTCGGGAAAAGTAAAAACATTGCTATTCCCAATGATATTCTTTCAAGCACTGAATGTCATTTCCTATGGAATTCTTTTCATATTGGGATTAGAAACGTTCCACGACACAATTGCCTTTGGCGGCTTTTGGTTTTTGGGAACATTGCTATACGTATCATGTCTTTACTACATGCTATCGGAAAAAATATTTTCTAATTCCAAACGACGCGGCATCATTATTTTAACAAACGCATTAATCGCAATGGTCTTTGGCCTTATCTACGCAAAAAATGTCAGCGACCAGCCAAACCAGTTAATCGCGACCTCATTCGTTGCATTCTCATTTTACGCTTTAGGACATGTCTGTAATACGAATCAAAGCCTACAGAATCTTGCGTTACGCGACTCCAAACTGATGCGAGTTTTCGCAACCATCGGATCCATAGCCTTGTTCGTTCTGTTAGCATATCTCACAAGCTTTACTAGCAGAAACGTCGACATGAACACGAGCAGATACGGAAACAGCTTGTTTTTTATTTTAAACGCACTTGTCGGAATCAGCGCCGCATTTTTGGCCAGCGTGGCCATTTCCAAAAATCGCATCCTTGAGTTTTTTGGCAAAAATTCACTAATGATATTTCTGCTTCATATTCCATTGTGGAAAACATTTGACTTTATCATGAAAAATCACTTCAGCATGCTGAGTGTTAGTTGCAGAATTTTTTGCGTATTCCTTACAAGCATAACTATTTCAACCATACTTGCCATCATCATAAACAGGCATTTTACGTGGTTAAAAGGCCAAATAAATTTCAACAAATAAAAAGATAAGACACATGAATACAAAAGGGAAAAAACTTCTTATTCTTGGAGCAAACCCGGAAACCGCCAATATTGTCAAAGTGGCCCAGGAAATGGGAGTCACAACCATCGTAACCGATTACGATCCGCAGGCTCCTGCCAAGAAAGTTTCCAATATCAGCTACAACATCGATGCCATGGACGTCGACGCCCTTTACGATATGGCTATCCGCGAGAAAGTGGACGGAGTGCTTGTCGGTGTAGCAGACCCATTGATTGCGCCTTACCAGAAGCTTTGCGCCCGCCTTGGAGTCCCTTGCTACGGCAACGAGGAAACAGTCAAGGCGTTTACAAACAAGCGCCATTTCAAGGAAACCTGCAAGAAATTCGGCATCGAAGGCATCCCCGAATATTCCATTGACGATAAGGACGCGGTCAAGTTTCCGGTGATTGTCAAGCCTGCCGACAGCAATTCCGGTAAGGGAATCACACTTTGCCGCAACCGTGAGGAATTGGACAGTGCCATAGAACGCGCCCAAAAGGAATCCCGAACGCAGACCGTCCTGATTGAACGTTACATGAAATGCGACGACCTGAGCATCTACTACACCATTGTCGATGGCCAAGTTTACCTTTCGAGCCTTTCGGACCGCTACACTTTGCGCACGAATACCAGCGCCACCCCCATTTGCGTAGGCGATGTTTTCGTTTCCAAGTACTACGATGAATTTGTAAGGAACGAACATCCCAAATATGTGAAGATGTTCAACGAACTGGGTTTGAAAAACGGTGTGCTTTATGTTTCCGCCTTCTGCGAAGACGGCCACTTCTATGTTTACGATCCCGGTTTCCGCCTCCAAGGCGGCGGCTTCCACTTAATCCTCAAATACATGAACGGCTTTGACCAGCGCAAAATGCTGGTGAATTTCGCCCTCACCGGATCCATGGACTACGCAGAAACCACCGGCGGAAACTTTGACGAAAAGAACGACGCGAATATGCATGGTAAAAGCGCCGCGGTCGTATGGTTCCTATTGAAGAACGGAAAAATTGCCGATATCAAGGGACTGGACTTTGTCAAGAATCATCCCTCCGTCGATTTCGTCATTGACCGTTTTAACATCGGCGACGAAATCACCCCGAACATGCTAGGCACAGAACGCCAGGTATTCCTGCGCATCTTTATGCACTGCGATAGCAAAACGCAGCTTGCGACAATTCTCAAGGATTTCCAAAGCCATTTGACCGTGACCGACGAAAAGGGCGAAAGCTTGATTCTACCGTCTTTACTGAACGTCTTGTAGGAGGAACCATGGAAATTTCACTGAGCAAAAAAGTCATTGCCATTTCGGGCGGCACAAAAGGCGTTGGCAAGCAACTGGCTCTGCAATGCGCCGCTGACGGTGCACATGTAGTCATTTCCGGCCGCGACGAATCAAGCGCCGCAAGCATTGTGAATGCAGCCAAGGACGCCCCCGGCTCCATCGAATTCAAAAAGACGGACTTGCACAACGTCAGTTCCATCCGCGAACTCTTTGCCTTCGTCGCGAAGAAGTACAACAAACTAGACGGTTTCGTGAACTACGCCGGCATCACTCCAGCCGCATCCCTTACAGAATGTTCCGAAAGCCTTTTTGACGATGTCTTTGACATTGATATCAAGGCGGCCTTTTTCTGCTGCCAGGAAGCAGTAAAGCTTATGCAGAAATCAGGCGGCGGCTCCATTATCTTAGTCGGCTCCACGCACCACACCAGAGGCAACAAGGACCGTACCGCTTACGCCTGCGCCAAGGGAGCCCTCTACACGCTATCCAACCACATCGGCAAGCACTACGCCGAAGACAAGATTCGCTGCAATTACCTCGTCATGGGCTGGACGCCCACCGATGGCGAACTCGCTTTACGAAAGTCCCAGGGCATGTCCGAACAGGAACTACGCAAAGAAGCAGCAAAGGCAATTCCCATGGGCAGAATGACAGAGGCGTCAGACATTGTTCCCGCCATGGTCTATTTGCTCAGCGATATATCCTCTATGGTAACAGCCACCGAATTCAAAGTCAACGGTGGAGAACTGATCTAATCTCATGGCTACTGTAAGCATCATTGTTCCCATCTATAATGTCGAAGCGGAATTACGCAAATGCGTTTCCAGTATTTTAGCACAAACCTACAAAGACATCGAGGTCATTCTTGTAGATGACGGCTCCCCCGACAACTGCGGAGCAATCTGCGACGAATTTGCCAGCAAAGACGCCCGCATCGTGGTCATCCACAAAGAAAACGGAGGCCTAGTCAATGCGCGCAAAAGCGGTCTTGAAAGATCAACGGGCCGGTTCATTTCTTACGTCGATGGTGACGACTGGATTGAAGAAGATTTTATCCAAAACCTCATCGATTGCCAACAGAAATACAACGTTGATATTGTAGCGGCTGGTTTTTCTAAAGACATCGGGGACATATCCGACGAGCACGCCAATGTAATCCCTTCTGGTCTTTACGACAAACAAAGAATGATTGCCGAAGTATATCCAAGAATGATTTGCGCAGGTCCCTACTTCTATTTCGGCGTCTGTTCCTATGTTTGGAATAAATTATTCAAAAAAGAATTGCTTTACGATTGCCAAATGGCAGTAGACCCGCGCATTTCCATTGGCGAAGACACCTCCGTCGTTTATTCCGTATTGCTCAAGTCTAATTCGCTCTACATTAGCGATAACGCTAGCTACCATTACTATCAAAAAGCTTTCTCTATGCTGAAAAGCATGGGTTCCCTAGAAAAAGAAAAAGAGAAAATCGGTTGGTTAAATAATTATCTAGTAAATTCCTTGAAGGACACTCCCTCAGAATACAATTTGACGGGACAAATAGAGCGCTACATCGACAGCCTAAGGATTATTCGCTACGGAGAAACCAAAGACCCTTCACAGAATCGCTTTTTCAATGTGGATTCCGCAACTCGTGTGGCCATTTTCAACAGCGGAATCGTAGGCCAAAACATCTATTCCATCTACACGACCAAGAAAATAGCCCCCATCACAGGATGGTTCGACAAGGACGCCGTCTTTTACCAAGCCCATGGTTTAAACGTAAAAGACTTCGACGAAATTCCAAACACAGAATTTGACAAGATCATCATTGCAAATCTTGATGAGAAAAGCATTCTGAGCGCTCTGAAAATCCTTGAAAAATTCGAAATCGACCCGCATAAAATAATTACCCTGCTGTAAGAACATTGCGTACTCGCCAAGGGTTTCAAACAGCCCTATTTTGCAATGGCGGAAGGCATACTGCCAGCCGTAAAAAATCTATATTTAAGCAAAGAATTTATAAACTACCTTCAACGGGAAGCACCATGTACTACGTTAATCCCATTATCAAGAGTTTTTTCCGCACAAACCAACCCGAAGGCCGCGGTAAATACGTAAGACTTGACCAAAACGAAAATCCGGACGGAATTCCACAATGGCTCTTTGACAAAGCTATGGCAAAAGTCACGCCGGAATATCTTTCCATCTATCCGGAAGAATCCAAGCTCACAGCTGAATACGCCAAGGTCATCGGTCTCAAAGAAGAAAACATCGCACTCACCGACGGAAGCGTCGTTGCGATGGGCTACGTTATCAAGGTATTTGGTGAACCCGGCAAAGACCTCATTTGCGTCACCCCGACATTCGGCATGTACAAAGTCTATGCCGACATGCAAGGCATGAACACGAAGTTTGTACACTACGAAAAAGATTATACGTTCAATATCGAAAAGCTTCTCGTCGAAATCAACGAGAGCACAAGCCTTGTCTCTCTCGTGAATCCGAACATGCCTATCGGCAACGCCTACACCATGGACGAAATCCGCAAGGTGCTCGACAAGGCCAAGGAAAACAATGCGCTTGTCATCGTTGACGAAGCCTATTATCTTTTCCACAAAGAAACGGCGCTTCCGCTCCTAAAGGAATACGACAACCTCGTCATTCTCCGTACGTTCTCCAAGATGCTTTCGATGCCGGGACTCCGCATCGGTGTTGTGATTTCGAGCGCAGAGAATGCCCAGTACATCCGCAATTACAAGCCGCACTACACGGTGAACGCGGTAGCACTTGCTGTTGCCGAAGAAATGGTTGCGAACTATGACCGCGTCGTGAAAGAACTCACCGACAAATTCGAAGCGGGCAAAGCTTACCTGCTCAATGCGCTAATGGAAACCGACTACTCCTTCATTCCAACCGAAGGCTGCTTTATCTGCATCACGCCAAAGCACAAGACCGCAGAATACATCACCGACGAACTCAAGAATCGCGGAATACTTATCTTCTGCGGCAAGGGTGATTCCGCCGGATTCCTGCGCGTCACCATCTGGGACAAAAAATATATGGAAATGTTCATGAAAGAACTTGTGGACATTGACGTAGCCTAATTCAATAGCGAGAACAGGATTTTCAATGAAGCATGTAGCAATTATTCTGGCAGGTGGTTCCGGAACCCGGATGGGGGGAGCCATGCCCAAGCAATTTCTCTCTTTGATGGACAAGCCAGTCATTGTTTACACGTTGGAAAATTTCCAGCGGAACGAGAACATCGATGAAATTCTCGTCGTTTGCATAAAGGACTGGATTGAGCACCTTAAAGAAATTTTAGATGAATTCAAAATTCCCAAGGTAAAATGGATTGTTGAAGGTGGCGCGACCGGTCACGATTCTTCCCGCAATGGCATTTTCTTTTTGAAGGACAAACTGGAAGATGGAGACCAGGTAATTATTCACGATGCAGCCCGCCCCATTCTGCCCCAGCAAGCCATCAACGAGATGTTAAAAGTCTCGCACGAAAAAGGAAACGCATCTCTCGCTATTCCCTGCTACGAAACGGTGCTGTTTACCGAAGACGGTGGCAAAAGCGGACTCAAAGAATTGGATCGTAGTTCCATTATGCGTGTACAGACCCCGCAAGCTTACAACTACAAGTTAATCCGATCCATGTACGAAAAAGCCGAAGCCGAAGACAAACACGATTTTATTTATGCAGACCTTGTTTGCACCTATTATGGTGAACGCATTTATTTTTCCAAAGGCTTTACGAACAACATCAAGATTACCCGCAAAGAAGACATTCCTCTTTGTAAGGCTTTGATGAAGTTTAGTGACGAAGAGCTGTTCAATTCCTAACCAAAGGATTCATATGATCAAGAAAATTGCAATTGGCGCAGACCACGCTGGAGTGGAATACAAGCAGCCCCTTATCCAATATTTAGAATCCAAAGGCTATGAAATTGTAAACGTTGGCACTGATACCACAGACGCCGTCGATTACCCCATCTACGCCAAGAAAGTTTGCGAAGAAGTCACAAGCGGACGAGTCGATACAGGCATTCTCATCTGCGGTACCGGAATCGGCATGAGCATGATGGCAAACAAGCAGAAGGGCATCCGCGCAGCTGTTTGCGGAGACACTAAATCAGCCGAATTCACCAGGCTCCACAACGATGCAAACGTTCTCTGCATGGGCGCACGCATTATCAATTTTGACCTCTGCAAGCAAATTACAGACATCTATCTTGCAACCGACTTCATGGGCGGCAAGCACAAAGTGCGCATCGACATGTTCGAAGATTAATCATGGCAGCCGACAACTTTCCAAAGCTTGTATTTTACGCGCAATCAACACTGCTCGAAGGTCCCTCCTTCAGCAAGGACTTAAACCAGATTCTGTGCGTTTCTATTGAGCAGGAACGCCTATTTCTCATTAATCCGGACGAGCAAACTGTAAAGACATTCAAGACCCGCGGACAAGTTGGTTTCGCCGTTTTCGATGGTAACGACCATATTATCTACGCCGCTTACGAGGGCGTATTTCGCCTGAATATTTCTACAGGCAAAGAAACATTCCTCTACCATCTGATTAGCGATCCGCAAATTCGCTACAACGACGGAAAATGGGATCCGAAAGGCAGACTCCTCTTGGGGACGACCGGCTACAAGTGCTTCAAGGAAAAGCAATGTGCCCTATACAGCCATGACGGGAAATCGGCCAAAGTATTAGTCAGCGGCACAAGCATTTCCAACGGCATCGGATTTTACAAGAACAATCTGTTCTTCATCGACACGCCGACACGTAAAGTCGGTCGTTACCTCTACGACGAAAATGGAAATGCGATCTTCGACAAATACATCGTATCCATAGAAGGCATGGGCGATCCCGACGGCATGGATATCGACGACCAAGGCAACCTCTACGTTGCCATTTGGGGTGGTTCACGCATCGAGAAGTACAACCAGGAAGGACAAAAAGTCGGGGAACTCGCAATCCCTGCCCTCAACGTCACCTCCGTATGTATCGCCGGCGACAAACTCTACATCACGACCGCAATGCACAACGACGGAACCGCAAGCGAACCGATGGCCGGCGGGCTTTTTGTTGCTGACAAATTCTAACGACTTTTTAAAAGCATTCACAACCGGAACTTCAAATGACTGAAATTGAAAGAATCAAGCAAGAAGGTTGGCTCCCGGAAAACTTCTGGAACGAAGAAATCCGAGACGAATATCTGGTATCTGCCGAGATGAAAAAAGTATGGGCCATCGAAATGGACCTATATAGAGAAGTAACCCGGGTTCTCAACAAGTACAACCTGCGCTATTTCACCGATGGCGGAACAACGCTGGGCGGTGTTCGCCACAAAGGGTTCATCCCCTGGGATGACGACCTCGACATTTGCGTTCCACGCGAAGACTACGAAAAACTGCACCAGCTGGCAAGCGAATTCAAGAGCCCCTATTTCTTGCAATCTACGGTTACGGATCCCGAATACGGTTACTCATTCATGCGTTTGCGCAATTCCAACACGTCCGTGGTGGTAAAGCCTTTCACCCATGCAAAGTTCAATCAGGGCATCTACATCGACATCTTCCCGCTGGACAACGCCACCATGGAAGACATCGCGCCCCGCATGCAGAAAATCGAAAAACTGATTCTCAAGAATTCCGCTTACATGCGCAAGGACTTTCCTGAAAAAAGTGAAAACGACTTGCAAAAGATCAAAGATTATCTTGATCCGAACAAGAAGCCCATTGACATCTGGAACGAAATCAACAAGGAAGCCACAGCCGACAACAGCATCGAAACCGGCTATTGGTCCACGATTGTCACCACGATATTCGCTCCCTCCAAGAACATATTCCCCAAGAGCATTTTCGATTCCTACAAGGACATTCCTTTCGAATCCATATCTATTCGCGTTCCCGCTGGCTATCACGAACTGATGACCATTTACTACGGTAACTACATGGAATTTCCTCCTGTAGAAAAACGCGGAAACTGGCATTCCATAGAATTCTTTCCAGATATTCCCTACAAGCAACTATATAAAGAGAAATTCGGATTAGAACTATAAACAACATCAGGTTTATGAAAGATTTAAGTGTTAGAACATCACGATTCAGCGATTCGATGATTCGCCAAATGACCCGCATTTCCTTGGACTGCGGGGCAATAAACCTTTCCCAGGGGTTTCCAGACTTTGATCCGCCTAAAGAAATTACCGACCGTTTGAAAACGGTCGCCGACGAAGGCCCCCACCAATACGCAGTCACTTGGGGTGCTCCGAACTTCAGGGAAGCCCTAGCAAAAAAGCAGAGCCATTTTACCGGACAGTATATCGACCCCATGAAAAACGTCGTAGTCACCTGCGGCAGTACAGAGGCCATGGTGGCAGCCATGATGGCCGTGACAAACCCAGGCGACAAGGTCGTGCTGTTCTCCCCATTCTTTGAGAACTACATCGCAGATACCATTCTCTGCGGTACAGAGCCCATCTATGTACCCCTGATCCCGCCCGACTTCAAGTTCGACGTGGATGCACTTGAAAAAGCCATCAGCACCGAAGGCGTAAAGGCAATCCTCATTTGCAACCCATCGAACCCGAGCGGCAAGGTTTTCACGGAACAGGAACTCCAAGTTATCGCCGACATTGCCATCAAATATGACATCTACGTCATTACCGACGAAGTCTACGAACACATCATCTACGCCCCGCACAAGCATAAGCACATGTCTACCCTGAAGGGCATGGAAGAAAGGACTCTTGTCTGCTCTTCCCTCTCAAAGACCTTCTCCATTACGGGCTGGCGTCTCGGCTATGTCATTTCAAGCGAACGCATCATTGACAGAGTCAAGAAAGTCCACGACTTCTTGACCGTCGGTGCGGCAGCGCCACTTATGGAAGCCACCGTTGTCGGCTTGAACTTTGGCGACGATTACTATATCGGGCTTCAGCAACATTACACCCACATGAAAAATCTTTTCACGCAAGGCCTCAAAGATTTGGGAATAGCATTCACCGACCCTCAAGGCGCTTATTTCGTGCTAGCAGACATAAGTAAATTCGGTTACAAAAGCGATGTTGAGTTCTGCGTGGATCTTGCTCAAAAAATCGGTGTCGGAGCCGTGCCGGCATCCTGTTTTTTCAAAGAAAACGTTCATCATCTCATCCGTCTGCACTTTGCAAAGAAAGACGAAACATTGAATTCCGCGCTAAACAGACTTGAAAAAATAAACACACTGATCAAATAGACATCTTCTTAAAGCCATGCTGAATAAAACTCAAGAAGAAATTACCGTAAAATGGAAAAGTATGGATACCGAACATCCACTGGTATCCATAAAATGTTTGGCCTTCAATCAAGAGAAATACATTGCACAAACTTTAGATGGGTTCCTAATGCAGGAAACCGATTTTCCGTTTGAAGTGATTGTTCATGATGACGCTTCTACAGATAAGACAGCAGACATTCTTCGGGAATATGAAAAGAAATATCCGCTTATCGTAAAGCCCGTTTACCAAACGGAAAATCAATACAGCAAGCGAGATGGTTCCCTTACCCGAGCATCCAACGCTCCTTTGAAAGGCAAATATGTTGCCACTTGTGAAGGCGATGACTACTGGACTAACCCGCACAAGTTGCAAATGCAGGCCGATTTTCTCGAAAGTCATGATGACTATTTTGCCATTGGCCACAATGTGCGAATCGTTGATGACAATGGGAACGCCATGACTCAGGATAATCCCATATGGCGAAAATGGTTCGACACATACACCAATATGGAAGACAGGGATTATTCCATTCATGATCTTGAAGAGGGAATCATGTTTGGTCAAACCTGTACCCGCATGTATAGAAATATCGTTCAAAAAATGTCCGCCGATTTAGAGAAAAAATACTTTGCAATGGATTACACCAACGGAGACGTTTTAATTTCGCTCCTTTGTTTTTGCAAAGGTAAGGTTCGATGTTCGTCGTTGGTGGCTGCAGACCATCGCAAATCTATAATCAACGACAGTTGGACGGCCAAGACATTTAAAAAGAACATGACTCGCAGGGACATCTTATCTTTGCTGGAACAAGAAGATTTCGCCAACAGTTTCGGCATCTATCCCGACTTTACAGACCAGCAATACAGGCACGTACGCAGATCTTTTCTACATTTCAAGCAAAGCAAAAGTTGGTCTGATTTTTCCATATTTATCGGCAATTTGCGAATAATAAGACACAAAATCAAATTTTTCAAGAGACTTTTTAAGATCATCAAGTAATCCATACAGAAGAGTTGTCCATGACTTTCGTCTACGTTCTCGTCAGCAATGAAAAAGACACTTATTATGAACAGACCATGATAAGCGCGTCCAGCCTGCTTGCGCACAATAAAGACGCGAAGGTCGTGATTATCGTTGACCAGGGCACGGCGGCAACATTTACTGGTAAAAGGAAATTCCACGAAAAGCTCGGTGTTGAAATTCGCGAAATCCAGGTTCCTGAAAGTTACAACAACCGAGACCGTTCCCGATTCTTGAAGACCACGATGTACCACTACGTCGACGAGGATTTTCTCTTTATCGACGGTGACACCCTTGTATGCGAAGAGCTGAAGCCAGACTTTAGTGAAGACAAGGCTATCGGAATGGTTCTTGACCGTCACCAGAAAATTTCCGAAGGCAGCTACCAGAATTTCTACGAGAAACGTTCCAAGCCTCTGCACTGGAGCGCCGGATACCAGGACATGCATTTCAACAGTGGCGTCATCTGGGTCAAAAAATCGCCCGAGGCCCAAAAGTTCTTTGACGAATGGCACAATCTCTGGAAAGAAACACTAGAAAAATACTCTGTCGTTTACGACCAGACCGCCCTCAACGAAGTCAACGTCCGTCTAGGCGGCATCGTGAAAGAAATGGACGGCACCTGGAATTGCCAGGTAACGCGTAGGTCTTCGTTCCTGAAGCACCTATACAGTGCAAAGATCATGCACTACTATGCAAGCTTTGGCCTCACCTGCTTTGACCTGGCAAGTAAAGATGTCCAAAGAAGCATCCTCGAAAAAACTCACGAGAAACTGGACGCCATCTTGGCAAATCCCAAAATCGCATTCAGTTCTGTGCAAGATGTGAATGCCGACCTCATCTCCGTAAAAGTCCAAAGAACGGCATTCTACAGGGCAATCGTATTCATGTACAAGCACCTGAAACCGATTTACCGTGCCATCGACAAGGCTTGCGGTCTGATTATTCGCAAATGATCAAGCATATTGCCATTTTTTTCGTTCTACTTTTTTGCATTCCGCTTGTTTCTTACGGAGTGGAACTTCGTTACGCCTCTTGGAACATCCGTTGGGAAGACCCCAAGGATATCGAAAACGGCAATGCATGGGAAAAACGAAAAGAGCCCATTGCCAACGTCATCAAATTCTACGATTTTGACATTGTCGGTCTTCAGGAAGGGAGCCCTTACCGCCTAAAACAATTGATGGAGCTGCTCCCCGAATACGACATCATTGTTTCCGACACAATGGAATACAACCCCATTGTAATAAAGAAGGGATTGTTCACCGTCGCCGACCACGGACGTTTCTACCTGTCGAAAACACCCGAGAAAAAAAGCAAGAGCTGGGATTCCAAGCATGCCCGCTACTGCACCTGGGCGAAACTTAAATTCAATCAGGATTCCCTTTACATTTTCAACGTTCACTTCGACTATCATGGCAAGGACGCACAGGCCGAAAGCGCAAAGCTGATGAACCGGAAAATCTACTCCATGGCCGGAAACGCACCATTCATCTTTGCGGGAGACATGAATTTTACTTCGAGCTCCAAATCGTACAAAAACCTGGAAACCCCGGTTATGGTCGACGCTCAAAAAATCGCCGAATTCACAAGCACGCCCAACGGCAGTTACAACCACTTCGACCCATCGCGTTTCGGTATTTGGCAACTCGACCACATATTCGTCGCCCCTGGCACAAAAGTCAAACGTTTCGGAATACTGAACGAAACCTATTACGACGGAGAAAAGTTCCGCTATCCCTCCGATCATTCCCCCGTCACAATCCGCTTTGAACTAAGCGGGGAAAATTATTAGTATATTTGGAAAATGAGCGTCGCAGTCCTGCTATTCTTTTTTGGATTACTCTTTACGATAATCTACTCCGATTCAGAAAAGCGATTTCTTACGCTCATTATTGGGACGATTATTTTCCCAAACGTAGCACTATTTACGACCAATCCCTCCATATCGCCGCAACACATCATACTGTACGTTTATTTCATCGTTGAGTTCTTTAAGGATCGCGAAAATTTCAACAGAAGCATCTTCTTCAACATCCTGACCATTCCCATTTTACTCAACATCATCAGCTACTTTTTTACGGCCCTTTACAACTCGGGAATCGCCTCCAAGGACATGTATTACGGCATTCGCGATGCCATAGACTGCCTAGGATATATTTACGCGGCCTATCTGTACGCTCGCCATGTCGGGATAAACAATTTTGCAATCAAGCTCATCCCCTTCGTCTATATCATGTGCTTCTGCGGCATTGCAGAAGTCTTGCTCAGCGACAACATCCCTTACAGGATGGTATGCGCAGCCTTCCCGCACTACAACGGTTCCTTCGACTTGAATTCTAAAGTCAGCCTTATTGAAAGCTGGCGTCTGCGAACATTCTTCACCACAAAGCATCCCACGGCCTTTGGAATGCTTTTAATGTCGCTATTCCTTTTTTACCTGCCCTATTTGAAGAAAGACGCTTTGGATCGTAAGAGAATTCTGTTCGCACTGATACTTCTATCCGCGAACCTTGTTCTCTGCGGATCAAGAACGGCACTTGTATGCGCCTTATTGGGCGTAGCGCTTTTAATTTTCGACAGAGTGGGACCATTCATTAAATTTCTCATTGCAGGAATCGTCGTCTTCTCCTTTTCCGCATTGTTCTCCTTCATGCTGGATAATTTCCAGACCAGTCACGCGGGCAAAGGATCTTCTCTCGATTTCAGAGAAAGGCAGCTTCTGTTCACGATGGTTTCCATCAGCAACTCCCCCATTTTAGGAAACGGGAACAAGTTTACATCCCATGTGATTTTTGCAGAAGACACCCGAGCACAAGACAATTACGGCGATGATTTGGGAGGGCTTGAATCCGTTGTTTTCTCCCTGCTTATAGACCGCGGTTTCTTCGGGCTTTTCTCCTATTACCTTCTCTTGCTTTGGATGTTCATCGTCCTATTCAGGCATAGAAAGTCGCCCCTTATTTCCGGGGGATTCGCGTTGGTTGCCGCAGGCACGGTATTCGTCACCTTGTCAGGAACCATCGGAAACTGCTCTCAATTTCTATTCTTGTTGGCCGGTTGCCAACTCGGACAAATCGAAAAAGAAAAAATCGATGAATTAGAGGCCGAAGAAAATCCTAGCCTCGACGACGCCAAAGAATGATGGCAAGCAAAAGATAAAGCCTTCGATAGGCTAAAATTCCAAAGACTTTCTCTGTCCCCACCAAACGCATCGAAGGAACTTTCGCAACGAACGGCTTATAGAACGGGTCATTCAGCAAAATCTTAAGGTTCCTGTATTTTGCCCAGAACGACAAGGAGCCAGAAAAAAGCTGTCCGGCTTGTTTCTTCGCATAATAAAGGAATCGCGACTGGTAAGCATTTGTCAGCTGGTCCGCCCCATTCGTCTCAATAAAGTGAAGAACTTCTTTCGAAATAGCCCTGTACACATCTATTGGAGACATTTCATGCGCATGGCACAGCGATGTCGACAGTACACGGTAACGGCAAATCGGCTCCTGCACATAGCAAACTCTGCTAGAGCACTGCAAGGCGCGCAATACGAAAATGCCGTCTTCAAATAAACTTATAGACAGCGGAAAACTAATTCCGTGGTCCACAAGCAACTGGCGGCGGAACAGTTTCGCCCACGGGGTAGCCAAAAGATATCCGCTGCGTTCTGAATAGTACGGCGAAAAGCCCCTATACAGCACGGTCTGCTGAATTCGAACAATCGTTTCACGATCAGATGTAGCAAAAGGTTCATTGAAAAAGATGTATCGGCGATCTTTTTCCGGACCGTCGTTTCCCTGAAATGAAAAATGGTCTCCAAAAACAACGTCCGCATTTTCGCTAGAGATCTTTTGGATTAAAACCTCAAGCGCGTTCGCAAGGAGCAAATCGTCTGAATCCGCAAACAGCACATACTCGCCACTGGCAGCGGCAAGGCCGTCGTTGCGAGCCGCCGACACGCCGCCGTTCACTTTGTGAATCACCTTGATGCGGGCGTCTTTCGCAGCGTATTCATCGAGAATTGCAGGAGAATCATCCGAGCTTCCGTCATCGACGGCGACAACTTCCCAGTCCGAAAAGGTTTGCGCAATTACGCTGTCCAGGCATTCGTGCAAATACTTCGCCGAATTATAAACAGGAATAACGACGCTTACCACAGGCATAAATCAACCTAGCTGTTTTCGGCACCGTTGACTGTTTCAAGCCCATGATGGTTGCGGTCATCCATTTTCGGAGGCGTCATGTAGTCACCATAAAGTTGCCTACAGACAAAGTCATAATCCACGGGACCACAGATTTTCGTATCCTCGAACGGATACATGCGACCATCGCCGTAATAATCCTTATGGAACATTTCGCGGAACTTGTAAGCGCCCATTGCGTTTACCAGGTAATTCGACCTTTCGTAAGGAGTTGACGTCAACGCGCGTTCAAGAGCGAACAGGCACTTTTTGGTATCGAGGTACTTCTGGATTGGCGTATGGAGGCCTATCCACACCAGGATTTTTTCGTGCAAGGGACGCCCCTTTTTATGCACATCTACCAACGTATCGAAGCATGAAAAACGGAAAAGCGCACGCAACACGAGCACCTGGAAAACTTTCAACTTACGGAGCAAGGCATTATTCGGCATTGCATCCAGTGGGAAAAGATCAATCCACGCATAGGTTTCTTCGGCCTTCAGCTTGTCATGACGCACGACCTTGAACGTCGTATCTTCTATATGACCAAAATAGCGGATGCAATCTTCAGAATTTTTATACGAGCGGAACTTGATATTGCCCGATTCAGGCAAGCCTTCGAGAATCTTGCAAAGGCGATCGTAATCCGGACGCGGGATACCGACGTCGATATCGTCATCCCAAGGAATAAAACCCTTATGGCGAACGGCGCCTAAAAGGGTTCCACCCAAGGCGAAATATCTAATATTGTTTTCTTCACAAACTCGCTGAAAAAACTTCAGCAAGTCAAGTTCTTTCAGTTGCAACTTGCGCAGGGATTCATCCATCACTACGCCTGCTGCTCCACAAGTTGGGCGTCATGGACGTTCTTGTCGCAATCTTCCGGTTCCTTCATGTAGTCACCGTACATTTGCGTCAGAACCTTGTCGGCATCTTCGGGGCCCATCAGTTGCATGTCTTCAAACTGATAAAGCTTGCCCTTGCCGTAATAGGACTTCGGGAACATTTCCTTGAACTTGTACTGACCCATAAAGTTCACGATCCAGTTCGTGTCCTGCACCTTATAGCGGCGAAGCACTAAATCAAGCTTGATCAACCACTTCTTGTAGTTCTTATGGCCGTTAACGCCCAAGTCCTTAACAAGCGCAATCACGATTCGTTCGGACAGCGGTCGATTCGGGCGATTCAGGTTGACCTTATCAAAGCAGGCTACATGGTAACGCAAGCGGAGCCACAACAGTTCCAGCATGTGAATCTTGCGTACAAACCAATTGTTCGGCATGCCATCGAGGGGGAAAATATCAACCCAGAGATTTTCTGTTCTAGAGACCAGACTTCCGTTACGGTTCATCTCGTAGCGGGTGTCCACAATTCTCGAGAAATAATAATGGTGGTCGGACTTATCGCGGTACGAGCGCAATTCCAAATGCTTCGGAAGAATCTTCGGCACAAGTCTCAAGAAACGTTCGTAATCTTCACGGACGATGCCAATGTCGATATCGTCATCCCAAGGAATGAATCCCTTATGCCGGACAGCACCCAGCAAGGTTCCGCCCAACAAATAGTACGGAATCGAATTCGCCTCAAGAACCGGCTTTATTTCCTTAAAGATTTTCAAAATAGGCACCTGCGCCCTAGATAGCGGCACAGGACGTCCTGTTTTTGAATCGAACCCCATTTTACTTTACTCCGCTTTCCCCTTACCAATACTTGAAACTTCGAAACCGATCTTCTTCAGAGCTTCTGCATCCAGGATGTTGCGGCCGTCAAATACGAAGGCAGGCTTGGCCATACCCTTGTAAATGCGGTTCCAATCCAGTTCAGCAAAGCACTTCCATTCCGTGCAGACCACCACAGCGTGTGCGCCTTCGGCGGCCTTGTACGGGTCTTCCTCGAACTGCACCTGGTCAAGCACGTCCTTCAAATCGCGCTTGGCATCAGGAATAGCCTTCGGATCGGTAACGACCGGCAGTGCATGTTCAGCAAGCAGGTCACGCACAACAAGATTTGCAGGGCTTTCGCGAGTGTCGCCGGTATTTGCCTTGAAGGCGAAACCGAACACGGCAATCTTCTTGCTTGCAATCGTGTTGAACATGGTCTCGAGCATGCGGTCCACCACGCGGTGGGTCTGCCATTCATTGATTTTCACCACCGATTCCCAGTAAGCGGCCACTTCAGGGAGACCGTAGTAGCCACACAGGTACACGAGGTTCAAAATATCTTTCTTGAAGCAAGAACCGCCAAAGCCGATAGAGGCCTTGAGGAACTTGGGACCGATACGGCGGTCCTTACCCATCACGAAAGCCACTTCATCGACATCGGCACCCGTCTTTTCGCAAAGGGCGCTAATCGAGTTGATGGAGCTAATGCGCTGCGCCAAGAAGGCGTTTGCAGTCAGCTTCGTGAGTTCGGAACTCCAAAGATTCGTCGTGAGAATACGTTCGCGCGGCACCCAGTGGGCATATACATCCACCAGTTTCTGGCAGGCAGCAAGGCCCGATTCCGTCTGGTGGCTACCAATCAGCACGCGGTCCGGTTCAAAAAGGTCGTTAATTGCGGTACCTTCGGCCAAGAATTCCGGGTTAGAAAGCACTTCAAAGTGCAAGCCCTTGTCGTTAGAGTTCAAGATTCGTTCCATGGCGGCAGCGGTACGCACCGGGAGCGTAGACTTTTCCACAATAATCTTGCCTTCGTCGGCGATTTCCAAGATATTGCGGGCGGTCTTTTCCCAATACTGCAGGTCTGAAGCCTTGCCAGCACCGTGGCCAAACGTCTTGGTCGGGGTATTCACAGAAACAAAGATAATGTCCGCTTCCTTGATAGCAGCCGGAATGTCGGTGCTAAAGAAGAGGTTCCGGCCGCGGGCGCGCTTCACCACGTCATCGAGGCCGGGTTCAAAAATCGGGAGGTTGTCGCTATTCCAAGCGTCAATACGGGCCTGGTTGATATCAACCACAGTCACTTTCACATCGGGGCACTTGTCGGCAATAACAGTCATAGTGGGGCCACCGACATAGCCCGCGCCAATGCAAAGAATCTTGGTATTGTAACTCATAATGTGCCCAAATTTAGCAAAATACCGAATTTCTGACCTAGATTATAACTAAAGAAAACCCCGATGAGCACGTTCGTAAGGTTTATATTAGAACTTTCCGTTCACTATATGTTCGCAGTGGAAAGCCATGTAAAATTGAGTTAAAGAAACTCACTTGAAAACGGCGGTCAGGGCATCCACTTCCCCCGGGGACACATAACGCGCCTGCTCCATTACGCCATCACTCCAACCCGCCCAAACACCACCATTTGTCGGCACAGCCTCAAGCATCACGGGGAGTCCCTCAAAGAAATTGACCGTCAGCGGATACGAATCTATTTTCAGACCATGAACGTTTATTATACCCGGTCCGCTTACCGAAAGTGACAACGCAATCGGGCCACCCAATTCAAAATATTCGCGCAGTTCATCGTACACAACGCCCGGGCGCTCCTGTGCAAAATCCTTAATTTCCTCAAGTTGTCGATTCATTTTCGAAGCACTCAACTTCCACCGTTTTTGATCGCGCGGAATTTCCGATTCAATTTCATTCATCATACGTTCAATGCGGGCAAGCACACGTTCACTCGAGAAATTCATTTGCAACAGCACCGCCATACGATTCACAAAAGCCGCACGGAATCCCGAATTTTCAAGCAAGCGCCTAAAAAGCAGCGTGTATTCAGGGCCGTTCGGCCAAGATTCCCCATCTTCTGCCGCGGCAAATTCAAAGATATTATTCGTGTATTCGCTATAACCATTCCCCATTCCGAAATCCATGTCGTACAGGAACCATTTCCACGGCGTTTTCGGATTGTTGCTGCGCCACTTTTTCAGGTTGTTACCCGGCCAGTCGCGGTTATTCGCATACATTTCAGTCTGCATATAATTGATAAAGTTGTCAACATCAATTTGCGAAGCCACATAAGCATAATTCTCTTCGCTTTCAAGACTGTTCGATTCTAGCCAATCCATCAGCGCCACGTAATCGACAGCGGATCCTGCCGACACGGAATTATCCGCCTTAAGCAAATCGATATCGTCGGGATTCAACCCATAATGTGTTTCAAAGTAGTACTCAGTAGAACGCTCGCGAATGCTATGGATACCATAATATTCACCGTTGTAATACACCACCGCAAATCGCCCGCGTTGGTAATCCACACCTAAGCCTTCGCTAATCGAACTTGCCAAGCGATCGCGAATGTAGTCATTGCCGAAATTGCTTCCGTTATTGCGCAGAATAAAGACCTTGAATTTGTTCAGCTCCGGAAATTCCGGGAACAGGCTGTAGCGCAAACGCTTGTCTCCATACTTTTCGCGGAAGGTAATCGCGACCGATTTCTTGTCATTCTGGCGGCTGTAATTTCCAAAAATCTTGAGGCCCGCGTGCTTCACGAAAGCAGGCGCATTCACGCCAGGCTCCATGAATTCTACCGTCACGGGGATTTCTTTATCGAGCCAGTAATTCGCGCCGTAATGCGGAGCCTTGCTCTGCGCGAAATTTCCTTCCATGTATATGCCCGAATCAGGGTCAAAAAGCGAATTCGGATCCGTCGTCAAGAACACCACCGGCAAGGAATGCTTTTCGCCTAAGACATAGGTGCGCACCATTTCTTCACCCGGGAGTTTTCCCGCTTCAAATGCGGCACAGCGAATCGTCATCGAAGAATCCACCGCAAGCGAAACCGCCACCGGAGAATCCGCCGTAGGCGCAAGGCCACCCTTTTCGCAACGCACATTCGCGCCCTCAGGCAAAGCAATCGCAAACGGCATATCGTAAAAACCAGACGGCGGAATTTCGGCCAAAGTATCGAGCGAGGGCGAACGCGACTGCACCACCGGCTGCGTCACAAGGCCATAGGGCGAAGCGTCACCAAAGCCAAAGCCCATCGTACCGTCGGCAAGCGTGCCGAAACTCCAAGTTTTTCCTACAGGCATTTCAGGGTATGCAATGGAATCTACAATCGCCGTATCAGCATTCACCAAATACAAGCGCCCACCCGCCTCAGAAATCTTGAAACCCGCATGCGGTTCATGCCCACGGTTGCGAGCGATATAGCTAAAAACTTTAACTGCCACCTCTTGCGATTCATTCGCCTCGGGGCTCATGCGCGTGCCGTAAATATTCTTGAGGTCCGGGAAAGTCGTCCCAGTCGGGAGAGCCGCGCGGTAAACCGTCGAAGAATCGCCCGTACCCGTAAACACGATTTCGTAACCTTTCCAGTCATCAATATCGGGCTGCGTGAGTCTGAAAGACACCTTGCGATCCTTGGTAATGTAAGCCTGCATCAAGATTTCATTCGCCGCCGAGATATCGAGTACATCTTCTTTATCAGAACTTCCTGTACCCACGAACACCGCAATCGAAGACCAGCCCAAATCTTCATTCTCGCCAAGCCTCATCACAGAACCAAAACGTCTTACGGCATCTTCCTTAAAGCAGTTCTTTTTTTGATCGGGCAAAGGTTCTGCATAGCTTTCCCCAGGCGGATCATTCTGCGAATCGGTCCATGTCCAGCAACCGGGGCCAATCATATTCAGCGAATCATGCGGCAGCTGATAGTCAGGATAGTTCTTGCCCGACATAAACACCAGCAAGAATTCATTCGGGCCAATTTTTGCATTGCCAAATTTCCACTTGAATGGTTCCGCCTGCGAATCCGTCAAATACAACCCCGACAAATCTACCGTATCGGCCGAGGTATTAAAAAGTTCCACCCAGCCCGCATCGCCACCTTCATGATCTTCGTAGACAATGTTAATCGGGTCGACTTCAGTAAACATGACCGAACCACCCACAAACGGAAGTTTCGTGCCAGAGTCGATTACGCTATCAGCAGGTGTTTCTTGTTCGGAATCTTTTGAGGAACTGGAATCATTATCGGAACACGCTGCAAAACACAGCGCAAGCAACGCAATCCATACGGCAAAAAAGCCCCTCATTGTACAAACATCCCTACACATCAGGGATAATATATATTAATTCTTCAGAAATAGAGAAGAGTTGATAGAGCTTAGTTGGTAGAACTTAAAATAAAAATCTAATCACTAAGTTCTAAGCTCTAAACTCTATTTCTTTCTTCTGGGGCGGCGCACAATAAAGAGGCAGGCGCCAATCAGCACAAGGCTCACCGAAATCACCTTGCCCATCGGGAACGCTTCCGAAAATACGAGCACGCCGGCCAAAGTCGGCACTGCAGCGCCAACAGCCGCACTGAACGGAATAATGAACAGCGCTCGACCGCGAGAGAACGACACCTGCGAATACAAGAAAGCAATGCTATAAGTCGCAATATAACCGAGTGTCCTAAAATCCAAAAGCAAGTTCGCAATCGAAGAAAGTTCAATGTGGTCCAAGTCAAAATCCATCGCGAGACTCTTGTAGAATGCTGCAGAAAGTCCAAAGCCTACGCCCATAATCAAGGAATCCACCATTTCGCGGTCCTTGACCCACAAGTGCGCCACAAGCGTTACAGCACTCAGTCCGCCGGCATACGCCCAAAGCATCCCGATATTCTGAATCGCAGTCGATTCACCCAAGTTCTCGACAGAGTAAAGAAGGCCCGCCACCACAAAGCAAATCGCAATCACAATGCGCTTGGTCAAAGCTTCTTTCAGAATGCAGAATCCCATGAGGGCGGTAAGCACCGGATTCAAGACCATCATCGGTTGCACTTGACTCAGGTCATAACGCGCCATGGCAATGTAGTAGCCAAGCGTTGCAAGGCCAGAACAGCAAATTCCAAGCCACCAGAACTTATTAGTGATTACGCCCTTAAAGAATTCCCACGGGCGAGAAGTTCCGCCAGTGCGCTTGCCCACCGTAGACACACCCGACTTTTCGAGAATGTTCCCGCAAGCAAAAAGAAACGCAGGACCGATTGTCAGCAACAGGAACAGCATCGGCTAGATTCCGTCGTAAATTTCCTGGTAAATCCAGTAATTGCCCATGACGCGCTTCACGTAGTCGCGGGTTTCCCAGTAGCTAATGTCTTCGGCGCGAACATCCCAAGACTTGCCCTCACCAGCAGCCTGCCAGCGCTTCGTCGGCTTCGGGCCCGCATTGTAGTTACCAAGCACATACATGTAGTCATCGTTGTATTCGGCCTTCAAATCAATCAGGTAACGAATACCCAAACGAATGTTCATGTAGGCATTGAACAGCTGGCGAGGCTCGAAATTCGGAAGACTTTCCTTTTCGGCAAGCATTTTGCCTGTCGCAGGCATAATCTGCAAAAGACCGCAAGCACCTGCCGGTGACATGATTTCAAAATTGAAAATCGATTCCTGGCGCATCACGCTGTACACAAAGAACGGATCGATGCGGTCACCGGAATGGAACTTCACCTGGTCCATATACGGAATCGGGTACAGGTAATGCAACACATCAATCGGCGGGGTCATCAGGCGGCGGCGATCGATATTGTTCTGAAACTGGCGAGCAAGGCGATAGCCGGCAGCGGTTTCGCCCATTTCATAGAACAGCTTGCCGTATTCGTACAAGAAATCCAAACGTTTCGCATTCTTTTTGCGGGCTTCGTCATAAAGGGCGAAAGCCTGTTCGCTAAAGCCATACTGGAACAGTGTGCGAATGCGGTTGTAACGTTCCGGATTGTAAGTTGTATCGGGCTTGCCAATCTTCGGCTGCGAAGCGCGCACCCAAGCAAGCGTCTGTTCGGGTGCCATGAGCACGCCATGAGCATACGGAACATCCTTTTCGTTCATCAGCTTGTAGCCGACAAGCTTAAGACGGCTGCGGTGCGCATAGTAAGCCAGCGGGAAATCGCGAATACAGTCGAGGTATGCTTCGCGGGCCAGAGAATCTTTACCAAGTCGCATGTAGGCATCGCCCAAGAACATGCGGGCACCGCTACCGCTCCAAAGGAAGGGTTCCTTGGTCGCATCAATCAAGGCAGGAATTGCTTCAGCCCACTTTTCTTGCTTAAAGTACACAAAGCCAATGCGGAACTTGGCCCACTGGCGCTTGATATTATTCTTGAAGCGCTTGTGAGAAAGAGTCTTGTAGCAGGCAACGGCGCTATCGTACATTTCTTTCTGTTCGTATTCAAAGCCTTTCACCCACAAGTTGTTCGCGTTTTCCTTACTGAACTGGCTAGCATCTTGCAGGGTCGCATCCATCTTGCGAATTTCTCTTTCGTAGCGACCGGCATTATTGCGGTACAGGCGCAAAATAGACTGCATCCACAAGGGCCGCGCTTCCACGGAATCCAACAAGAACTTGAACTGCTTAATGGCTTCGTCATCGCGCTTAAGCGCACGCAAAGTCACCGCACGCTTTTCCCACAAAGTAATGCGGGTATTTATGTCCAAGGAACTCGGGGCAAGCTTTTTCTGCAAAGAATCTTCCGGCGGCGGGAGCGCTGCTTCCGGTGAAAGCGATACAAGCATCGAATCCAGAACATGAATCGAATCGAGCAAAGAAAGGCATTCGCTTGCGTTATCCTTGGCGCACGCCATCTTGGCATACGCAACCTTTTCTTCCAAGGTCTCGGGAGCGCCACGCACCTTGCGGAGTCTGCGGATTGCGGCAAAGGCGGAATCCTTGTAGTTAGAGGCACTCGTCAAAAGTCGCAAATAAATGCGCTTTGCTTCTTTCATCTGCCTGAACTGTTCCAAGTATTGGGCATAGCGATATCTTAAAGCCGCCGCATCATCAGACTTCGGATACTTTTCAACAAAGACCTTCAGGGAATCCGCATGAGCTCGGTCACTCAAGGAGGAGTCCGCCATCGCGGCCTCAATACGAAGCCTAGAAGCAGCGCGTTCAAAAGAGGCGTCCTGATCCAGGTTCTTATAAAGAGCGAGCACCACGCGCATGTTCTTGTAATCGCGTAACTTGAACAGCGATTTTGCCATGCGCAAGATAACAGCACCATCTAATTGAGCATCGCGACCACGCAGAGAATCGTAAGCAAAGTAGGCGCTATCCCACTGTTCCTTGTAAAAGAACTGGGCAGCACGTGCAAAGTCGCGCACGTTCTTAGGCTGAGACTTGTCTTCACTCAAAGCCTTAAGGCGGTTGTAACGCACCACCACATCCTGAAATTGCGAAGGCGGAATCTGTTCCAGACTTTCGTACGGATTCGGGGGAGTAAACGGCATCGACGCAATCAAGCTATCCGTTGCTTGCGACGGAAGCGGACTCGGAGACGATGCTTTTACAGAGGGTGCCACAGATGACGAATCCGCAAAAGCGAACACGCCTAAAAACACAACCAACAAAACAATCCTATACATTCACACCCTATCGTGTCATTTCTTACTGCTATCGACTTGCCCCACAAAACTCGATATACCCAAGTCCCGAATCGTCTGGGCATACTTACCTAGCATAAAGGCATTCACGCTTTCAGCATCATCCATCTGCAACACCGTCAGCGCAGAATCACGCACATCTTCGAAGTTGATCGAACGGATGATTTTCTTGGTAGACATCACGCTCCACGGAGTCATCGAAAGTTCATCGACTCCAAGGCCAACGAGCAACAGCACGCTCAACGGATCCGCACTCATTTCACCGCAAACCGCCACCGGAATTCCTTCGCGGTGAGCCGCCTGAACTGTCTGGTAAATCATGCTCAGCACTGCCGGATGGTGCGGCTGGAACATGTCCGTAATCAATTCGTTCGTACGGTCCACGGCAAGCGTAAATTGCACAAGGTCGTTAGTACCGATGCTAAAGAAATCCACTTCCTTGGCGAGCTTGTCGACAATCATCACAGCGGCAGGAACTTCAATCATCACGCCGATTTTTACCTTCGCGACTTTCTTGCCCTTTTCCTCAAGTTCCTTGCGGCATTTTGCAATGCAGGCCTTTGCACGACGCAGTTCTGTCATGCCCGAAATCATGGGCAAGAGCAGGCGCAGGTTTTCCTTGGTATTTGCAAGGAGCAAAGCCTTCAATTGAGTGCAGAAAATATCTTCGCGGTCAAGGCAAACGCGAATCGAGCGCCAACCCATAAACGGGTTCGATTCGTTCACCGCCGTAATGCCGCTCACCAGCTTGTCACCGCCGGCATCCAAAGTACGAATTGTCACCGGACAGGGGTACATGGTTTCAAGAATGTAGCGATAGGCATCACGCTGTTCATCTTGAGTCGGAGCCTCACTCCGTAAGAACAAGAATTCAGAACGATACAGGCCGATACCGGTTGCACCGAAATCCGTCACCTTTTCTGATTCCGACGGAAGTTCGATATTTGCATGCAGCGTGATATACTTGCCATCACGCGTCATCGGTTCCAGCTGACGCATCGTGAACAATTCACGACGCTGTCTTTCAAAGACTTCTTGGCGAGCGTGGAATTCCTTGATGTCATCCTGATTCGGATTAATGACAACCTGGCCGCTCGAGCCATCAACGATAACTGTATCGCCGGCCTTCACTAACGCAGCAAAGTTTCTTAAGCCAGAAACCAGCGGAATCTGGAGCGAGCGCGCAAGAATGGCCACGTGGCTCGTACGGCCACCCGTATCCATCGCAAGCCCCGCCACTTGGCCGGGCTTGATCGACATCAAAAGACTCGGTAAAAGTTCGTGTCCCGCCAGCACAACGCCGTCTTCAGTAGCCACATCCTCGAGCACCGGTCCGGAATCTTCCATGGCCGCCATCAAGCGGTTGTACACGTCCCTCAGGTCGGCCGCCTTATCGCGCATGGCAGGCGAATCAATCTGTTCAAACTTATCAATGAAGGCGCCAAGAACCACATGAACTGCCCAACGGGCATTCTTGCGTTCCTTGCGAATCTTGTCGAGAACCCCATTCATCAAAGTGGGGTCTTGCAAAATCATCAAGTGCGTCGCAAAGATGAGGCTATCCTTCATCCCGGTGCGACTTTCAGAAAGTTCCTTAATCTGCGAAACTTCCTTGACCGTCTTGTGGACCGCTTTCAAGAAAAGCTGTTCTTCGTCCGGCAGACGGCTTTCGGGGAGAGTTTCCTCTACCACCGAGATTTTCCGGTTCGTAACCGGGAAAACGCTCCCCATGGCAAAGCCTGGGGATGCTGGAACGCCCGTCAAAACTGTACGGACTTGTTCCGGCTTTTTAGCAGGGTTCTTCGTTGAAGTGGTCATTAAACAGACTTTCCAACTGAGACGCGACCTGTTCTTCGTCTTCGCCATCAATTTCGAATTTGACTTCGGAACCCGCAGGGATTGCAAGCATCATCACATTCAAGATACTCTTGGCATTCGCCTTCGAGCCCTCGAACACGATGGATATATCGCTCTTGGCTTGGCCGGTGATATCGACTATCATTCCGGCAGGCCTTGCGTGTATCCCCAACTTGTTTGTTACCACCAATGCTTTCTCAATCATTGTTTTCCTCAGAAAAAATCCACGTTGATGTCTAGACCATCTTGTAAAATAATGCGCACCAAGCTATCCGCCGAATGGACAGTCTTGACCAAGTCGTCATGCAAGGTACGGTCGTTCAGCAAAATTCCCACCGTATTGTCCTTGGATTCAATCTTCTTTTGGACCTTCATGACAAGCTGATCCAAATGGTTCGTCACCGTTTCCAGTTCGCCCAGCAACTTGTCGGCGTTACCCATCACCTTTTCGGTGTTCGCAAACATATTGTCGATTGGCGGTTTCACGCCATCAATCAAGTTATTCACCTTGACCGTCACCTGGTTCAAGCCTTCAAGACTCTTCCTAAGCTGCGGGTCAGCCGTATTCAGCATCACAAGCACGCGGTCTTCCAACTTTTCGGCCTTCTCGAGCAGTGTCTTGAAGCGTTCCTGGAATTCCGGATTCACAATCGTCTGGTTCAAAGCTTGCTTGACCGATTCCAAAAGCACCTTCGTCGAGTCGCAGACCTCGCCCACAAGACCAAGAGCTTCGGCAATACCGGCATCGAATTGACCCGTAATGGTATCGCCCGGGGCAAAGTAGCTTGCCGAATCACCCAGAATCATACCAATCTGACGTTCACCCATGATACCGATGTTCTGCACGCGAATTTCGGAATCCTTCGGGATTTTCACGTCGGTACGAAGTCTGATTGTCACAACCACGCGGTGGCCAGCCAAATCGATCGATTCGACCTTACCGAGTTTCACACCATTCACCTTGACGGGGTCATCGAGCACCAAGGTACTCACCTGGGTAAACCGCAGATAATAGGTGTTAAAGGTTTCGCGAGGGTCCTTCTCGTTTAAGAAGAATATTCCAAAAACAAGAATAATCAGGGCAAGGATGACCACCAAGCCTACTGAAAAATAAAGAGCCGAATACTTTTTCATTTGGGTTTTAATCTAGCATTTTTTGCATATAAAACAAAAAAAGCCCTCTTAAAAGAGAGCTTTTAAGGCTTGATTAAGGGGTTACTCGTCGATTCGAACAATCGGGCTGTTGTTCTCGATACCGTTCACATGGCGGTCAAGCCAGTCCAAAAGCAAAGCATCACGTTCTGCCTTAGGGAGCAAGAACTTTTCGCGGCCTTCCTTCTGCATGAACACATCTAGGTAAGTCATCAAAACGCCGCCAGCCACCGACACATTCATTGATTCGGTAATACCATACTGAGGCAGTTTGAATTCGTAGTCGGCATGGGCCAAAGTATCGGGGTGATTCCCATGGAATTCGCTCCCCAGATAGAAAGCGGTAGGTTGGCTCAAATCCAAATCCAGAACAGAATTGGTGGTATTCGTGCTCGCCACGGCAATCTTGTAACCCTTCGCGCGCAGCTTTTCCATGCAAAGCATGCGCTTTTTGTAAAGATACAGGCTCATCCACTTGTAACTGCCCTTCAGAATGGACTTATTCACACTGTAGGCATTGTCTTCTTCGATAATGTGAACATCTTGAAGGCCAAACACTTCGGCAGTACGAATCACGGCAGAAATGTTGTGCGGGTCGAACAAATCTTCGAGCACCATGCAAAAGTGTCTGGTACGGCGATCCACCACAGACGTCAAAAGTTCACGACGGCGTTCCGTCACGCGTTCCAAAAGGGATTCCAAAGTTTCGTTCGTCATTTCTTTTCCTTGATAACCTGAAGGTCCTTCACCATAATAGGCACAGCCTGCATATCCTGCTCACGCTTTTGTTTGCGGGCTTTTTGCAGACGTTCAAAATCGCCAAGTTCCCAATGCGCACCGTTTACGACTTCTTCAAAATCCAAAACGTACTGCACGTTTTCTTCGGACTTGAGAGTCGCACTCTTAAGCATGGGTTCCTTATTGCCGCTAAAGTACATTCCTGACGCTTTCTTGATGTCGTTCACAATCTGCTCGATTTTCGTGTTCACAACGCTTCTGAACACCTTCATCTGCATAATAGAATTGAGCACCGAGTTGCCCGGGAACACGATAGCAGTTAATTTGTACTTAATAATCTTGCCAGGCATTGGATCCATATCCAAGTACGCGATTGCGGTTCCATGGAGCGCCCACTTTAGGATTTTCGCATGGCCGTATCCAAAGAACAAGTCGCGCATGCCAAGCTTTTGTCCCGCACTATCCTGCAAAGCCCAGTAGAATTCGCCCGAAAGACTGCGGCCATTACTACCACTAAAGAATCGTCTGTTCGGGGGCGTGTATTCAAGCACGTAGTTTTCGTCAAGGTAAGCGTTAATCAACTGCGCCGTAAACGGCATATTGTCAAACAAGAACTTGATTACGTTTTCATCAAGCGGGAGCGTTCCCGCATAAACGTATTCCACACGGTATTGGCGGCCAAGTCTCGCGTAAATTTCAGGAACCATCGGAGCCTTAGGGTCTACCTTGTAGCCACGTTTTTCAAGTTCCTTGTAAGGCTTGCAAAATTCTTCGTTGTACTTTACTTTGGGCCATGGATGCTTGTCACCCACGGAACAACCCGGATAATCAATATCCATGCACGTTTTGAGTCCAGAACACAGCGAGCGCACATCGTCTTCGTTCTGGAGGCGTTTGACCAAGTTGTGGCGAGCGAGCGTATCAGTCGCGAGAGCATCTGCAGCAAAAGCAAACACCCCACACAACAGGACCACAGTCAAAGACTTCGCTATGTATCCAAGAATCTTCATTAATTCCTAAACTCCAGACTATCCTGTGGAATCACCGTGAACGGCTTGATGGCTTCAAGTTTTGAAACAGGAGCGACAATCGAGGTGGTCATCTTGTCCATATCAAAATACTTCTTGACCATTGCCTTCACTTGGTCGGCCGTCACCGCATTAATTTCCTTTACATAATCCAAATAGTGGTCGTAGGTCTTACCCAGCAGTTCACCCTTCGCAAAGATTACCGCCGTTGCTTCAGGACTATCGAACAGGCTCGGCAAGCTTTCAATCAAAGCTTTTTTGGCCTGCGAAAGTTCTTCTTCTGTAGGTCCTTGTTCTGCAAATTCATTCACCACTTCGCGAATCAGTTTCAGGGCAAACCCAACCGATTCCACCTTGGTCTGCAAGGCAATCGTTACCATGGCGGTGTCGCGATAATCGTTTCCCACCGAGCTGTACACGCTGTATGCCAAGCCTTCATCGCTACGTACGCGGTTCATCAAGCGGCTCGTAAAGCTACCACCACCCAGAATAAAGTTTGCCACCGCTGCCGGATAGTAGTCTGCATGCGGTCTACGCACAAAGGGCTGGTTCATCGAAATATTTGCCTGCGAAATATCCTTGTCGACCACGTAAATTCCGGGCTTTCTCACAAACGTAAGCGGAGTCGGTTCCTGGGCCACAGCCTTCGCATTCTTTTTCACATTTTTCGAAACAGCCGTTTTCCAACCTTCAAAGAAATCCTTGAGCACGACAACTATCGAATCCTTGTCGACATCACCAGAAAGTGCAAATATCACGCGGCCATTCCCATACACACCTTGTGCCAATTGCTTGACATCGGCCACAGACACCTTCTTGTAGTCTTCGGCATTGGCATCCCACAATCTCGGGTTCGGAGCGTAGTTCACTTTAGCCTTCAACGCCGAAAGTACCTTTGCCGGCGTGTCATAACGGCGATCGTAGGCCGTCAAGAAGTTTGCACGCAAAATTTCAAACTGGTCTTTGTCAAAAGCAGGATCCGTCAGCACTTGCTTCGAAAGCTTCAGCATGTCAGCAAAGTCCTTAGACAAGCAATCGATATCGAACATCGAAGTAAACGTGCCGACCGAAGAACTCAACCCTGCGCTAATGAATTCCAGGGAATCGTCCAAAGCCTTGGCAGAAATGCCACCACCGCCACCGCGACGGAGCATGCTCCCCACCATCGATGACGCCGCTTCGTCTTTAAGCGAAAGCGGAGCGCGCGGCTGTTCAAAATAGACTGAAAAATTCACGAGCGGCAAACTGCGGTCGCTTACAATATAGCCCGAAATACCCGGGGCAATCTCTACGCGGAAATCCTTCGGGTACGGAGCTACATACTTGTATTCTGGAAACTGGATGTCCTTATAGCTTGCAGGAATCGCCGATTCGGCATTTTTTTCTGCAACAGGGGCAGCCGAATCAGTCTGCGCAGCCGGTACAGGCTCCGTCTGCGGTTCCGGCGAACCCGAACAAGCATTCAAGGCAAACACTGTCGCTACCGACGTCGCCGTCAAAAAGAGAACTTTCAAATCAAACTTCATCATAAAAAAAGATAGTAAATCAGAATATAACACCACACGGATTCTTTTCTATCTTTCCGCGTATGCCAGGAATCATCCGTTTTGCGCCGAGTCCCACGGGCTTTTTACACGAAGGGCACCTGCTCTCAGCCCTTTACGTATGGGCGGCCGCAAAAAAATGGGGTCTCAAGATTCACCTTCGCATCGAAGACCACGACCAAGGCCGCGCCCGCAAGGAATATATCAACGGCATCCGCGAAGATCTCGCCTGGTTCGGATTCCAGTACGACAGCGAAAGCATTCAAAGTTCGCACTTTGACTTTTTCCAGAAAGTCCTCGACAAACTCACCGCTCAAGGGCTTGTGTACCCCTGCACCTGCAGCCGCAAGCAATTGCAATCCGAAAATCCCGTAAGCGAAACCGGCGAAGTCATTTACCAAGGCAAATGCCGCACGCATACAATGCCCTGCAGCGAACCTCATAGCCTACGTATCGTTATTCCAAACAAAGTAATTAATTGGCACGACGAGCGCCTCGGTGACTTTAGCGAAAATCCGAAAAATCAATGCGGAGATTTCCCTATTCGCGACCGCGACGGTTTCTGGACCTACCAATTCGCCGTCTGCATCGATGACCTTACCCAAGGAATCACGCATATTGTTCGCGGTGAAGATATCCGCAATTCTACCGCCCGCCAAATAGCCCTTTCGCAATTAATTGCCGAAACTTGCCAAGGCGACCCCAACCTAAATATACCCCACTACACGCGCCCAGTATATCTGCACCACCCACTTATTGTCGACCCGACTGGCAAAAAGCTCTCCAAGCGCGAGCACGCCTACAGTCTCCGTCAAGAAAAAGAAAACGGCAAGACTCCCCAGGAACTTTTGGGGCAAATCCTTCATAAAGCCGGTTTTTTGTCACATATTATACCGACAACGTTAGAACAAGCGATAGCAACGGTTGCAGAGCGCCTGTAAACACGCCTTTTACACTCCTTTTTTATTACCTAATTTCGCAACTAGCAATAAATTAGGTATATTCAGGGTATGTCTTCATCTTCTGCTATTGTCGCCAAAATTCGGCAAGAAGCCGCCCTCTTTGACTCCAAAGACCGTTTACTTAGTTTTTCGACCAAAAACGATTTCCAGTCGCCCCTGATCGCCGAGGCAGGAGACCTTTTCTACGAAAAATGGTTGCAAGCCCATGGGCCCCTTCCCCTGGAATCCTTTTTCCAGGTTTCTCAGAATTTTACGGCGCAGCAAAAGATTACCGCCCTCGACACCATCACCTCGGTGCTTCGTCACAAACTTGACGATTACGGCGAAACAGATCTTTACCTGCTTCTCGGCTTTTTGAAATGGGACGGCAATGCCCTTGCCCCAAGCCTTTTGGTTCCGCTCGACTTCGATCCGACCAAGAATACGGTTTCTATTTCGAATCGATCCCCCATCGAAAACATCGTCCTGCGCGAACGCCTCAAGGACTCGATTGCACTGCCCTCTGCCGAAGATGCTATTATCAACGGCAAGTTCAGCCTGCTCCTCTATTTTTCACAATTTGAAAAAGCCATTGCAGGCGAACGCAACTGGCGCTTTACCCGTCACGGGCTATGCCTCGGTTTTTTCAACACAAACCTTCTGCAGCTCAAGAAAAGATGCAGCCTAGGCTTTTCCGAAAAGAGCATTGCAGGGAACCCGATTTTGGCGTCGCTCCTTCGCAAGGAAGGTTTCCAGGCCCAAGAATCTCTGTTCGAAGAAAACGATTTCGACAATGTCTTTTCGCCGGCAGACCACCATTTCCTTTACACCACTGATTCGCACACGAATAAAGTGACAGTGGATGCCGAAAACGAGCAAACCTGCGCCTACGCGATCCAGGCACTCCCCGGCACCGAAAAAATGAAGGTGGCCGCCAATATCGTCGCCGACGAAATCGCCCAGGGCAAAAAACTTTTAGTGGTCCACAAGCGCGCCGTTACGGCACGTGCATTCCAGAATGCCTGGAAACCGCCCTTCCGCAGTTTCCCGGATACCGACCGCAACGCACTTGAACAGAAAGTTCGCGCCATGCGAAACGGTTTTCAGGAATACTACAACGCAGTAAACAAGCCTATTCCGCCTACCAACGTTTTACTTCCGGAATTGCTGCGCGAATTCAAAGACGTCAAGCAGCCCAAAAAGAAATTCCCCGACCGTATTTTCCGCGGTGTAGGCCAACTGGACTTCAACAGTTACCAAGAGCTCAAGAAAGACATCCAGATTTTGTCGGAACTGTATTTCGACAAAAAGGGAGTCGATGCCCGCAAGGCATTCCAAGGGGTCAAGGTATCTAGCCTTTCAGAAGACCAGCAACAAACCCTTTGCGAAGAACTCCGCTGCGCGGCAACCCGCGCAAAAGAACTGGAACCCGTTATCAAGAAAATGGAATCGACAGGGCTTTTCCCCACCGGGATCTTCCTATCGGGCATGATCGACATTCTTGAACTTCTTCGCGATAATTTCGACGAAAATACTCCCACGTTCGAAGACTGGCAGTTGCGCAGCCACAACTGGACCGCCTACAGGGATACCCTCATGTACCTCCCCGAAGCAGGAGACCAATGGGTGCGGTACCGCAGGCAAACTTCTGACATTTATACCGACAATGCCGTCGACGAAAACATCCAGAATGCACGCGACGACTTTGCCGAATGCCAGCACATTTCTCTCAAGGGCCTTTCGGAACGCTACCGCACATCCCGCAAGCGTTTGCTGCAGGTGATTCGCAAACCCAAGACCGTCGACTCCGACGCCAAACTCCTGGATTTGATTGACACGCTTCTCGAACTGCAAACCAACAAGAAGACTTACAAGGAAAGCGCCGTGCTCGGCAACCACTTGCTCGGGCGCGACTGGCACTTCGAAGGTTCTAACTGGGTCGAGCTGAATCAGAAAATTCAGTATGTTTACGAATTCCGTGAAAAGCATAAAGACGACCCCAGGCTCGACCTGCTCCTACAGTTGCTTGAACAATGGCACAACTTTAAGGACCTTCAACCGGAACTTTCGAATCTCTGGAATTCTGTCATCGAGCTTCAGTCCTCGATCAAGCAGATTAACAGGGACATGGAACTCGAGACACCTCTCGAAAGTTTGAGCATCGACAAGTGGCTCGGCAAGATTCAGTTGTGGAACGACAACTGGAGTCACCTCGATATTCATCTGCAGCTTTCAGCGCACTTCCAGAAAATGGAAAGCTACTGCAACACGGCCTTGGTCGAATACCTCAAGGACCCCGAAAACGCAGACGCCGATTTCTGCAACGCCCTCGCCCACTACTGGACCGGAGCCCAGATTCAGGCGGCCACCAAGATTTGCCCAACCCTGTTCTCGGAATCCCCGAAAGCCAAGGCGCAAAAGAGCAAAGACTACAGGGCTCTCTTGGACCAGTTCTCAAGCGCCAACTTCAAGGAACTGCATAACGCAGTCGAAGCCGATTCAAGCGTGCTCACCGTAGTACCGCTTGCAGACGCACTCAACATTTCCAACAAGCAGACCTTCGACATTTCAATCATTCTCGATGCCGATGCCATTTCAATGGCAGAAGCCTTGCCAATTCTGTTTGCTGCACCCAAGACGATTCTTATTGGCGACCCGCACACTCCGAGCCACGACTACTTACCGATTGACGCTTTCCACGAAGAATCCGTTACTCGTAGCGCTCTCTTCCAAGAAAGCATCTTGACCGCGGCTCTTCGTCAGGGAGCTCCGACCAGAGAACTCTGGTTCTCGACGCAATTCAACAATCCTGCCATTGTAAGCTTCGCTAACGAACGCATTTACAATCATGGAATCAAGCAGTTGCCGTCTCCGAACAACGACCTGTTCAAGGGCATTTCAATCAAGGAAGTTTCCGACAAGATCGAAACTATCGCCCTGACGGCAATTCACCACGCCGAACGCCATCCGGAAAGGACCCTCGGAATCATCGCATTCCACCAGTCCACCTGCCAAGAAATTGAAGACGCCATCCGCGCAAAGCTTATCGCAGGGACTCCGGCGGCCAATTTCTTTGCAAGACCGAATGCAGACATTCGCTATTTCGTAAAGACGCCCGAAAGAGCAATCGATCAATTCAGGGATACAATCCTTGTCTGTATCGAAGCCGAGGGCGCAGGCGGCCTTGCTGCCGACCACAAGATTGCAGTTTGCTCTACGCTGGCCAAGCGCGAACTCCGCGCATTCATTACAGAATCCGACCAGACAAAGATTGCATCGCAAAAGAATTCGCTTTTCCGCGAATGGATCAACCACCTGCAGTCAAGGCAGTATGACCCTGTAATCGAAATCGAGCCCGCAGATTCTCCGCTCAGAGACGAAGTCATCGCGACTCTCAAGAACGAAAATATTCTGGTACAAGCCCACACTTCAAAGGGCGGCATTCCCGTGGGTCCGGTCGTCATAGACGCAAACAATCCCACGCATTTCTTGTCGCTCATCGAAGACGATTGCACCACGGAACGTTTCCGCGATTCTATCGAAGACCGCGACTACGTACGCCCGCTTATTCTAAGGCAACTCGGCTGGAAGGTCATGAACCTTTGGTTACCGTTCTGGTACATGTCCAACAAGGACGAAGTCGGACACCTGGTGGCAACCATCGCTATCGAACAGAGTGTGGCTCCCCCGCCCACAGTAGAAGCCGACGAAGATGACGGTTCCGAAGTGTTTGATGCCGCAAAGCCCATGACCGAGCCTTACGTGGTACAGCACCCGAAAATCGAAGGAACCGCCCACGACAAGCCCATTGCAGAACTTCCGATTGCAGCGCTCATCACGCAGCTCAAGTTCTATGTCGACAGCGAAGCTCCAATTCACGAAGAAATCTTGAAACAGCGAATTCTGGAACTGCACCATGTCGACAGAGCAGGCCCTGTGCTCCAGCAAGTGCTGACCGAAGCCATCCGTCAAGGATTGCAGAAGAAGCGCTTTATCAAGACAGGCCCGTTCTACTACTCGCTCAAGGCCAAGGAGCCGGTCGCACGCAATCGTGCAAACCGTCCGGACTTCGAACGCAAACTCGCATTTGTCGCTCCCGAAGAACGCGCGCTCATGCCACAAAACATGGACGAATTCGCTCTCAAGCAAACCATGGGACTGCTAGAATAACTCAGCCCAAATAAGATTAAAGCAAAAAGTTCCACCCATCGTTGGGTGGAACTTTTTCATTATTCAAAAGATGCCAAAGGCATTCAAGCTTACAGCTATTTGACCTTGACGACGAAGGCATTAATGTTGTAAGCCGACAATTCGCGAGCCTTGTCTTCGGCCGTTTTCTTGTTACCCCAGCCACCGCCACGGAGCTTGTAGAACGGGGCATCGAATACGACCTGAATTGCATATCCGGTACTTGCAGAAAGCTGAGCACGACGGCGCTGAGCTGCATCAAAGTCGGCTACAGATTCAAACTGAAGCATATAGTAACCATCGGACTTGGAGGCTTTCGCCGCAGTCTTTCCCGGAACGGCATCGCTCTTGGAGCTGTCACGCAGAGAAGCACTCAAAACAGGTTTGTATTCCTTGCCGCGGAACAGGGAATCCAAATCAGTCGGTTCGGCGGCAAAGGCTAAGGCGCAAAGGCACAAGGCAAATAAAATCTTTCGCATGCCAACAATATAGAAAAAGGGAACGGATTTTATCCGTTCCCTTTTTCAAATCTTGCGGCTAGATTACTTTTTAGCAGGAGCCTTCGCGTAATCCGTCACAGCCTTCGGCGAACGCTTGACACCCCAGACAGAGGTGCTTTCCTGCTTGGCATCCTTACCAGCAGAACCAAGCTTCACGTAGGAATTGAGCTTAACAATGTAAGCGCCAGTTCCAACCACACGGCCCTTATCAGAACGCATGTTCCAGCCGATGAAGAAGTTACGGTCATTACCAGATTCCGTGCAAAGGCCACCATTGAAGTACTGAATTGTCTGGTTCGTCACCGGATCCTTTTCAGTGTTCTTCTTATCATCGCAGTAAATCTTCTTAGACTTACCAGCAACGAAGTTGCCCAAGTTAGTGAAGTACTGTACTTCGTAGTAGAAGAACATGTCTTCCGCCTTCACATTTGCCCTTTCTTCGTCAGTCAAGCCGTTGTACAAAGCGTACATGTCTGCCTTGACCAAGTGACCAGGCTTGCCACCTTCGGCAGCAAAGACTTCAGCCTTGGTCATTGACGTGCGGTAAGAATTCACCGTCACAGCAGGAACCTTGTCACCGGCCGGGCCATTAGCAGTCGAAGCAAACTTGTTTTCAATCACGTCAATGTCAGCATCACCCGTCACCGGAATCCACATAGACGGAAGTCTCTTCGTTTCATTGTAGCCCGTCGGAGAATTCCAGTAGAAGGCAGCATCAGCAGCAGAACGCAAAGTATCGCTACCCGGCTGAGTATAATGAGTCGTATCGGCATCAGACCAGAAGATATTGGAGAGATTACCGCCCAAGCGCACAAAGTCACCCACATGCGGAGACACATTGCCACGCTGGTACAAGAATCTAATACGACCTTCACCATTAACAGCAGTCACAAGCGGATCAACCCGAGAGGTTACCACGGCAGAAGTGTTAGCCAAAGAAGATACATAGCGGTTAGATTCATCCAATTCAACAGCGGAATTCAAATAGAAGTCAACAGAAGTCTTCGCGTAGGTATCCGTCACCAAGCGAACCGGTTCGGACATAACCACGACAAGGCTGTCAACATCAGTCAACTCATCGTCTTTCTTAATCGTACGAACTTCAGCACGCAGCGGCACAGGGGCGATACGATCGGTCAACGCACCGGCAAAGCCCTGCTTCACTTGCTTACCCTTATCTTCAAATACGGCATAAGAATGAACCTTACCCACACCAGCCGTCTTTACACCTGTAGAAAGCGTAAGGCCACCGATCTTGATCAAGTTGGAGCAATAGCCGCTCTTTCCGTTGTATTCAACCGGAGAAGAACAGTCAATATTGCTTGCATCAACACTAATCAATTCGTTACAAGAAATCAGAGAGTCCTTGGAAATGTTGGAGTAGCCTTCCTTAACCGGGTTATGTTCTTCGGCAGAAAGGGAATCCCACATCACGCAGAGCATGGTCGGCAAGGAGTCCTTGTGAATCGGACGGTCATAGTAAATAGCAACAGAGTCGCCGATACCATCCAAGTATTCCTGATCCATGCTAAAGTACGGTGCCGGAATCTTGTATTCCACAGCAGGGAGAGCGCCATGCACGTCGAACACATCGGCAAGCACCGGATACGGTACCGGAGGATCGCGGAAGTACATCGGGTTATAAACAGCCTGCACAAAATCGTTGTATTCAGCCACAATCGTTGCCGGGTTATTAATCGTCTCATCGGTATCCCAACGATACTTGGTCAACGAACGGACAGAAATGGTTGCATAGCCATCCTTAAATTCAACTTCTTCTGGGATAAAGTCAATCTTCGGAGAAGTCAAATTACCCTTATGAATCTTGAGACCCTAAAGGTTTTTCCATCGGCATTGGGTTTCAGCACGCTCAAGTACAAATCGTAAATCGAGCCGACCCAGTATTCTTCGTAAGAACCATCCGGTAAGGAATCCTGGCCCTGAACAGCAACAGCATTTCCACCTTCTTCCGGAATTGCTCTGATAAACGAAATTCGCGGCAAGTAGAAGCTGACAGAAAGCGCATTCGGTCGACCAGACACACTAATCTTAAACGTCTGGATGCTCGCAGACATGTCTTGCATAGGAATTGTCACGTAAACAGTGTCCACACCAGTTGCACCAATTGTACGAGGTGTACCAGAACCGATCGGTTTACAAGTATCACCACCATCATAAGCACAGAACTTCAGAAGCTTGGCCGCACCACTGTTATCGGAAGCCTGCAAAGTGTACTGAACACCCACAGCGTCGTCCGGATAAATTTCAACTTTACCGGTACCTTCAACAGGGGCCAAGGAAGACACATAGACCGGTATAGGCTGTCCCGCCATAGCTGTTGTTTCAATCGTGTAGCTGCCAATCTTAACTTGGTTAGAGTCCATAGCATCACCGTTTGCATAGACAACGTCCACTTCACCACTTCTACGGAAGGAGTAGACCTTCTTCGTTCACCCAAGCCACAAATAGCTTCAGGATCAATCTTCGGGTTAGCCGGATTCGTCAAATCGATACCGCACTTATGAACACCGCTAGACACATTTTCTACGCCAGGTACTGCCGGAGAAGAGGCCAAATTGCCCTGAACGAGCGTATAGGAAATGCTGAAACTAGAATTCTTAAGATCATCGCCACAATAGATCTTTTCTTCTTCATCACCCGTCATGGCCGCAGCGCAAGAGCCATCACCACTCTGGGTATAGCATATTTCATAAGCCTTTTCAGAGGTACCAGTTTTCTGAGCCTTTGCTTCGATAGCGGTCTTCTGCTGAATGTACATATTCGTCTTGATACGCACGTTACTCATGGTAGTACGACGGTCGCAGAAGAAGATATCCAAATCATACTGGTTGCCAGCTACAAGCGCACCACTCTTACCCTTGAACTTATCGAGATTCACATAACCCGGAGCGGCCAAGTGAGTACCACCAAGGTCCACAGCCAACTGGTTATCAATAAACACCCAAATATCATCATCACCGCGGAAGTTGAACTTCAGACCCGGCTTATGGGTAAACTTGGCATGAGATTCAAAGCAGAACTGCTGGTTACGACCCGTCTTGGAAGTCCAGCGCGGAGAACCGTTAGCCTGGCCACCAACACCCGGCTCTGCCGGCGTTTCGGTACCATCTTCAAAGAAAGCCCATCCCTTCGGAGCATCATTCGGGCAGCTCCATCCGAAGATACAGCCGGTGTTATCGTTACCAAGGCCAAAATGCTCTCTAACAACAGTTTCCGTTCCTTCGCCATCGGCAAAGAGACCATCACAATCAATACCACCATCCCAACCCGGGCCGTTACAAAGAACGTCGATGTTGGGAATGCCTTCGGTAGGATTATTTTCACGAAGAGCCGGGCCATAGAACACCGGGCCTTCGGCCATACGCGGGGTACGAGCCTTAGCAACAGGAGTCTGAGAGGGGTCTGCAGCAAGAATAGTCGCATCTGTAGAGCCTTCTACCGGATAGAAACCGCCCTGCACACTAAGACCAGGACTAGTGTAGAAGTCAGAGTCAAATTCCCACTTACCGTCAGAAGAACGATGGAACGGCATATTGAAGCAGCTCTTTTCGTTCACGCCCTGTGTATAGCTAAACAGCATGTTAAAGTACTTGTCATCGATAAAGCACTTCTTACCAGCAGAAGACAGCTTAGGCTTTCTTTGAGACTGCGGAACAGTTTCATCAAGAGTCGATTCCACGATGCCCGGAGTCACACCGATACACTCATAAATAGCCTTAAGAGCAACATTCGCGTTTACACCAGCAGCCGCATTCGTTTGATCCACTTTTTGGCAAGCATCAAAAGTCGGATTCGGATCGTGCGGTTTGGGATCGCCGGGTCCACCATAGCAAGAGAACGCCGGATGCAGGCTGGCATCGCTATCATAAATAATAGCAGCCATGGTGTATTCACAGGAACCTTCGATACCTTCCACATCGGCCTTATGGTAATAGTAGCCATCAGGTGTAGTTTTCTGTCCCTCATCCGGCACAAAGAACAAAGAGTCTTCCATAGTGAAAACGGATGCGAGCGGGATAGGCTGAGCAGATGCTGCAGTTTCCCAGTTGCCGTTCACACCAATCATGTCTTCACGGTCAAGGTCATCATCACGATAAAGAAGCACATTATCCGTGATTTCTTCATTAAAGAATACATAGGAATACCAGCCGCACATGCCATCAACAGCGGTCATAGCTTTACCGGTCTGACCACCATCCAAACTAAGCATCGGCACAGCCGACATCCATTCGTCCATATCAGGCGGAATCATCACAAAGAAATACTTTGCGTTAGGCGGATTTTCGCTAACCACGGTTTTTTCCGGATTAGTCGGATCTGCAAAAATATAGAGGTCACCTGTTCTGCTACAAGGAATACCATCTTGCTGATTACAAGATGTCTTGTCAAATTCAGAATTCGTAATGCCGGCAGACTGGCAGTAGTCGTTGTTGACCGAAGCGATAAAGAACGATGTATCCTGTCCTTGAGCAATGAGAGAAGACTTAACAGTCCACCATCCGTCAGCTTGTTTTGTAAACGGAACAAACTTACCACCACCGGCAGCATAAGCCGTGGTCCAACTCTTAGGAGCATCGAGATAAACGGTACCTTCGGCACAAACCTGTCCGTTTAACGCAAATGCACTCTGCGCCCCAACGAAAAGCAGACAAACACCCAACGCCCACTTAACAAGGAGGTTCATTTTATTCATTTTCATTTTTGTTTCCATCGATGGTTTTCCTTCCAACAGGGCATAACAAAAGGACGGACCTTTTCGATATCCCATAGACCGCCCTCAAATTTACTCTTTTTTAAGCGAAAAGCCAATTTTATTTTTGTGATTTTTTGGAAAAAAAACATCCATTTTGTGTCCAAAAACTTAAAAAAACGAAACCTAGTGAGTTTTGTCACAAGAAAAACAGCCAGTGTAAAATTAAGTTTTCAACAAATCTGTTTCATATAAGAAAGGGATGGATTAACTCCATCCCTTTCTAAACCATTCTGAACAGGATTTTATTTAGCTGTCAAGTTCTTCATATAGCGAGTGTCTGCTTTCGGAGAACGCTTGACGCCCCAAACAGAAGTGCTTTCTTGCTTTGCTTCCTTACCAGAAGAGCCAAGCTTCACATAAGACTTGAGCTTAACAATATAGGCACCCGTGCCAACCACACGCCCCTTTTGAGAGCGCATGTTCCAACCGATAAAGAAGTTGCGGTCCATGCCGGCATCGGTGCAGAGGCCACCATTAAAGTACTGGATGCGCTGCTTCGTCACCGGATCGATTTCAGTGTTCTTACTGTCATCGCAGTAAATACGCTGAGTTTTGCTAGCGACGAAGTTACCCAGGTTGGTGAAATACTGGACTTCATAGTAGAAGTAGACATCCTGCGGAGCAACTTTCTTGCGTTCTTCATCGGAAAGACCATTGTACAATGCATACATGTCCGCCTTCACAATGTGACCCGGCCTTCCATTTTCAGCAGTAAGGATTTCAGCCTTGGTCATAGACGTACGATACACATTCACCGATACCGCCGGCACCTTTTCTCCGGCCGGAGCGTTCGATGTAGACGCAAACTTGTTTTCATTCACGGCAATTTCAGCATCGCCAGTGACCTGGACCCACATCGACGGCAAACGCAATGTTTCATTATAACTAGTCGGAGAATTCCAATGGTACGAAGCGTCCACAGCAGAGCGGAGCGAATCAGCATTGGTGCCAGCCGGCTTAATATCTGCCGTATCGGACCAGAATACCGTCGTCAAGTCGCCACTCAAGCGCACGTAGTCACCCACATGCGGAGAAACACCGCCGCGCAGGTACAAGTACCTGATACGACCCAAGCCTTCCGACACAGTCACGACAGGTTCATTCTGAGCTGTTACAATCGAATTGGCTCCAGCCAAAGCAGATGCATAGCGAGAAGATTCATCCAATTCAATTGCAGAATTCAGATAGAAGTCCAAAGCCGATTTTCTATTCGTTGTCGTCACAAGCTTAACCGGTTCAGACATCACCACCACAAGGCTGTCAAGGTCAGACAACTGATCGCCATCCTTGAGGGTACGCACTTCGGCACGCAACGGGACTGGAGCCATACGGTCCGTAAGAGCCCCATCAAAGCCCTGTCTGACCTTTTTACCCTTATCTTCGAATTCGGCGAAGGAATGAACCTTACCAATACCAGACGTCTTTACTTCTTCGGACAACTTCAGTCCACCCACCATAATCACATTGGTGCAATAGCCACTATCCGACGGGGCAGAGCAATCAATATTGCTTGCATCAAGCGGAACAAGGACATTACAAGTGATTGCAGAATCCCTCGGCATTGTAGAAAGCCCTTCTGCATACGGATTATGGGGTTCAGCCGTAGTGGAATCCCACATCACGCAAATCTTGGTCGGCAAGGAATCCTTATGGATTCGACGATCGTAGTACACAGCAACAGAGTCGCCGATACCATCCAGATATTCCTGATCCATACTAAAGTACGGAGCCGGAATACGATGTTCAATAGTCGGCAAGGAACCATGAGCATCAAACACGTCTGCCAAGACCGGGAACGGTACCGGAGGATCACGGAAGTACATCGGATAATAAACAGCCTTCACATAGTCATTGTATTGGGCAACAACCGTTGCCGGCCTATGAATAGAAGGATCCCTATCCCAACGATATTTGGTCAACGAGCGCACCGATATAGTTGCGTATCCATTTACAAAATACACCGGGTCTTCAGGAATAAAGTCAATCTTCGGGGATGTTTCAGAACCCATGTAGACATAGATTCCATTACATTCTTCCAAACACGGAACATAATTATCATTGCCAACGGGTTTCAGCACAGCCAAATACATCACATTAATTGAGCCAACCCAGTTTTCTGCGTAAGAACCATCCGGTAAGGAATCCTGACCCTTCACAGGATCAATAGAGACGCCATCTTCCGGAATCGCTCTAATGAACGTAATCTGCGGCAAGTAGAAGTTGATAGTCAGTGCATTCTGATCTCTACCGGCAACACTAATGTTAAACGGCGTAATCGGCGACTGCAAATCTCGCATATCAACATGTGCATAAACCGTATCGACGCCAGAAGCACCAATCTTACGTGGCACAGCCGGATTGATTCTCTTATACCCTTCTTGACCCGTAGTTGCATCAATTTCCTTGGTGTAAACTTCCATCGGGGCTGTATAAGTTAGCGTATAGGGCATTTCAACCGCATCTTCCGGATAAATTTCAAGTTCTGTAGAATCGCCATTAAGCGCCACATTCGAAATATAAACCGGGACGTATTCGCCACCCATAGCAGAGGTCTGTATATTATACACACCCGTCTGTGTCTGATCACCACTTTCTTCGTCAAACACATAAGAACGGCCATTTTTGTAAATGACATCTACTTCACCCGAGGCCTTGAAGCTAAGCACCTTTGCAGACTTACCTTCAATATTCACGAACAAGGTGTAATAACCGCCTGCCAAAGAAAGTTTCGACCTATCAATCTTCGGCAAACCAAAGTTCGTCAAGTCGATACCGCCCTTATAGATACCCGGCGTTGCGACATTATCGAATCCGGGAACCACATTTTCACCATTTTTCTTACCATTAACAAGCGTGTAAGTCGCCTTGATACGCCCTGCGGCAATTTCAGCAGCAAGGGTATCTCCGCAATAGGTTTTCTTTTCTCCGATACCAGCTGCAGCCGCATCGCAAGAACCGTCACCGGTCTTCGTAAAGCAAAGAGTATAGTCCGTTTCAGACGGATTTCCCGGAACCTTCTTTCCCTTAGCCGTAATAGCCGTCTTCTGCTGGATGTACATATTCGTCTTGATACGCACGTTACTCATGTCGGTACGGCGATCGCAGAAGAAGATGTCGATATCGTAGGTTTCGCCAGCCGTAAGCAGATTACCGGAAGCTCCCTTTAACGTATCCAGTTTTACATAACCAGGAGCCGCCAAATGGGTACCACCAAGGTCCACTGCAAGTTTGTTGTCGATAAACACCCAAATATCATCGTCACCACGGAACATGAACTGCATGCCTGCACGGTAGGTAAAGTTGGCGTGCGATTCAAAGCAGAACATCTGGTTATTATCGTTCTCGATACGCAAATCCCACGTGCTATTGTCATAAACATTGGGTTCGGTACCACTGCTGAATTCGCCATCAGAAACCGGATACAAGTCGATATAGGGCAAACCGGTTGTCGGTTCAATAGCAGACCAGTCCGTGACATTACCAAGAGCCAGTTGTGCCTTACGTGAAATTCCATTCTGGGCCGCGGTTTTACCCTGTTCGCCCACACCATAGCGCACATTGCCCTTGCCGGGTCTAGGGGTAGCAGCCTGTTTACAATAGCCAGTGCATGTCACATCCGTAGCAAGGTCATTCAACGGAGTAAACGCACCCGCAGGTTCATTATAGCTGTCATATTCCCACATGCCGTCCTTGGTCTGGCTAAAGACCACATCGCGGCAATGCTTTACGTTAACACCAGCGGTTTCTTCAAACATGACATTGAACGCTTCTGCAGAAACAAAGCACCCGCTTGACGTATTGTAAGTCGGTTTTTTCGTCGTCGGGTCCAAAATACTGTTAACGATTCCCGTGGTTACACCGATACAAGGCACGCTATTGTCGCCGCCAGCTCCCGGATAGTTATACTTCGCCGTTGGCGAATAGCATCCGTTCGAAGCCACACGCGGATAAGCATCACACGTAAAGGCACCATGCATACTGGCATCGGTATCGTAAAGGAAAGCTGCCAACTTATACGTGCAGTTACCTTCAATTTGCGGATCAACAGCCACGAACGTTGTCGTAAGGCCAGCTTCTTCAGCTTTTGCGGAGTCTGCAATAAAATAAACCCTATCAGATTCCTCAAACATACTAAAGAACATGTCCATCGGGAACGGAACCACAACTTCAGCTTCCCAACCATTCATGCCAATAGCCTCTTCCAAATCCACGTCATCATCCTTAAAGATGATCAATCTTTCCGGCAACGGTTCATCCATCCAAACAGCATAATACCATCCGCACATATTCGGATCAACCTTGAACGGTTGAGCATTAGCAAAGGTAGAGTCAGGAGACCACATCGGAACTGTAGACTTCCAGGATTCATCATCGGGAACCAAGACATAGAAATACTTGATATCAGGTGCGGTGTTTGTCACCAATGTGGTACCCGCTTTTTTCGGATTTTCTAGCACATAAACGTCTTTTCCTGCGCCAGGGCACCTAATATTACGATTGTTTTTCGGATAGCTTTGATCGTTCTGAGAAATCCCGTTCCATACATTGGACAGGATAAAATTCATCGGAGCCGACTTTGACGATTCAAGGGCAAATGAGGTTTCGATGTTTTCGCCACCAGCATCGGCCAAATCGTATTCGTAATACCCTGTAGCAGCGTTATAATACGACGCTGTGACAAGAGCATCGATATTGTTCATGGCGATATAAAAGTTTCTTGGCCAATCATCGGGTTTCTTAAAATGCAACGTACCTGCACAAGCGGCAATAACGTTTTGCACACCAGCAAAAAGCATACAGCCCAATATGACCCATTTCCACCAAGAAATCTCTGTTTTTCTCTTCATATGACTTCCTTCCAATTGGGCATACCAAAAAAGACCGACCCTTTTTGGGACGCCAACAACCAATGTAAATTTATCCTTTTCTTTTCAAAAAAGAACATTTTTTACTTTTTTTTTCGTTTCGTAAAAGGCTGCGTTATAAACAAACGATAAAAACCTTAAAAAATCGAAAATTTACGCATCTACAGACCAGACAGTAAAGAAAATTTTTCAAGAGTAGAGGGCCTATTTTACTACTTTTTTAAACAAACCGGAGTGCTTATGCAGGACATGGACCAAACAATTGCCAGCGGAAACACAATCAAGCTACCCGTCGCCCCCATGCGACCGCATCTGATTGTGCTCTACCCGCAACACCTATTCAAGCAAATACCGCTCGAAAAAGGAACGGTCGTGCTTGGCCGTGGGCAAGATGCAGAAATCCGCCTGGATGACGAACTGGTAAGCCGCAGACACTGCGCTGTCACCTTCGACGGAGTTGACGTTACAGTCAAGGATCTGGGCAGCACCAACGGCACTTTCGTCGACGGCTCCCCGATTACAGAATGCAAGCTCGAAGACCACAACCGCCTGCAAATCGGAAAAATGGTCCTGAAAATCGACTTCAAGGACGCAAGCGAAGAAGCTTTTGACCGCGAGCTCTACGAAGCCGCGACCATGGATCCGCTCACCAAGATTAGCAACCGCCGCACGTTTATAGACCGAAGCCTCGGCGAACTCGCTTTGGCCCGCCGCAACAACTATTACGTTCACGCCATCATGGTCGACGCAGACCACTTTAAGCGCGTGAACGACACCTGGGGTCACCAGTGCGGCGACATGGTTCTTAAAGAAATCGCCCGCATTCTTAAAGAAGAAAAGCGAGAATCCGACTTGCTCGCCCGCTATGGCGGCGAAGAATTCGTGCTACTTTTAGGCGGCATTGGGCCCGAAGACGCCAAAAAGAGCGCCGAACGCCTGCGCTCGGCAGTGGAAAGCCACCGCTTTTCGTGGAAAGACACCATTATCCCGGTGACCATTTCTTTAGGCCTTGCAAGCCGTCAGGGCGAAAAAATCGGCAAAATCGAGGATTTGATTGCCGAATGCGACCGCCTGCTTTATGTGGCCAAAGAGGGTGGCCGAAATCAGGTAGCCTTTTAAATTGTAAAGAAAAATTCTATTTTTGGCGCCGAAATGTCTAAACTGAATTCCGAGCGCCTTAATTCCTTTGGTTCTGCAAGTATCCCGAAACTGGTCTTGCAGTTCTCGGTTCCTGCGATCATCAGCATGCTGGTAAACGCCCTCTACAACGTAGTGGACCGTTTCTTTGTGGGGCAGGGCGTAGGCAGTCTCGGTATCGCAGGCATCACGCTCTGCTTCCCGATTTGCCTGTTCATTATGGCCATGTCCATGATGGTGGGCGTGGGTGGCAATACGCTTTTCGCAATCCGCCTTGGGCAAAAGAAGTACATTCAGGCAAGCATCATTCTGAATAACTCGTTTTCGCTGTTGATCTTGATGGCGCTCGGCACGTTCACTCTCGGCGAAATTTTCATGGAGCCGCTCCTGAAGTTGTTCGGTGCTAGCGAGCAGACCTTGCCGGTGGCCAGCAGCTACATGCGCATTTTACTGTGCGGTGCTGTATTCCAGACAATCGCCCCCGGCATGAACCACTTTATCCGTTCGATGGGTCACCCCAAAACGGCCATGTTCCGCGAAATCGTGGGTGCAGTCACGAACATTATTCTCGACTACCTCTTTATCATGCAGTTCCACTGGGGTATCGAGGGCGCCGCCTGGGCAACCATCAGTTCGCAGTTGGTGGCCTCGGCCTTGATTACGCAGTTCTTTATCAAGAAGGGCACGCCTATTCGCATTCGCTGGCGCCACATGAAATTGCGCGCCGCCTATGTCCGCAAGATTTATATTCTCGGTTTGCCGCCTTCTGTAATGCAGATTTGCAACAGCTTGATGAATGCGATTTTGGCCTGGAGCCTAACCACTTACGGAAACATCAGCGTCAAGACAACTGGCACGCTTTCGGGTGGCGACATGGCAATTTCTGCATTCGGAATCACCAACAGCATTGTTTCGATTATCATTTTGCCGCTTCTCGGATTCGTTCACGGCACACAGCCGATTATCGGCTACAACTACGGCGCACGACTCAACAACCGCGTCAAGGAAACACTCAAGTTTGCCTTCATTTATGCAGGCGGATTCATGTTCGTGACCTGGGGCATTCTCATGTGGCAGGCAGAAACCTTTGTGACGCCTTTCGCACCAAAAGACCCCGAACTTATCAAACTTTCAGCCTGGGCCATGCGCATTTTTGCGGCAGCCTTCTTTATGATTCCCTTCGGCATGGTGTCGGGGAACTTTTTCCAGGGTACAGGAAAAGCGTTCAGGGCTATGTTCCTGAACGCTTGTCGTCAAGTAATTTTACTTATTCCGTTCTTGCTGATACTGCCCCACTTCTTTGAACTCAAGGGCGTATTCATGGCGCAGCCCATTGCCGACACAGGTGCGGCTTTCATTGGGTTGGCCATGCTTTGGCATGAGTTAAAGAAGCTGCATTAACGGACGTTCACGCGGCGGGTTTCGCGGGCAACCTTCACAATGTACGAACCCGGCTTGAGGTTCGGCACCACCGTTTCAGCACCAGCGGTAACGCCCTGACGCACCACACGACCCTGCAAATCCATAACCGCAAACTTGGCTGCAGATTTGGTCGCAGTAATCGTGAGGGCCTGCGGCAGATTGTTCTTCACAGTAAAGCTTACGCCTGCAATATGGGCAACAGGCTTGATTGCGGCCATAACCTTTGCCGATTTGCCATCAATAGTCACAAACAAGGTGTAACGGCCATCCGGCAAAGTAGTAACCTTGGAAAGATCAATCTTAGGCCGCGAAAGATTCGTGAGGTCAAAGCCACCCTTGTACACACCCGGAGTAGAAACCTTTTCAAAGTCAGCCACAGCGCTATCCTTAACAGAGCTTCCGTTGACCAGCGTATAAGATATAATCGACGGAGTGATTGTATCGCAGACGGTCACAGGTTCAGTAGACATTCCGCAAGTACCGACATTAGCCGACTTGGTGTAACAAATGCTATAAGACGTTGCAGACGGCTGTTCCGACATTTTTGCACCCTTTACGGTAATAGCAGACTGAGGCAATTGAGCCAGGAACATATTCGTGCTGATTTCGAAATTGCTCATGGTCGTGCGGCGGTCACAGGCGAAGATATCTACATCGTACTGCTGGCCGACTTCAAGTTTGCCGCTAGCGCCTTCAAAGGCATCAAGATCTACATAGCCCGGAGCATCCAGGTGGACACCGCCCAAATCAATTGCAAGCTTGTTGTCAATAAACGCCCAAATGTCATCGCTACCGCGAAGAGCTAAGCGAAGACCCGGCTTGTAGGTGAACTTGGCATGCGTTTCATAGCAGAAGTGATGATTGCGTCCACCGGTTCCATCTTCTTTGACCAGGGATGTCCAACGAATTCCCTCGGGATTTTTCTCTTTTGACACAGACTTTTCAGTTCCATTTTCATAGAACGGCCAACCTTCAGGAGCTGCGTCGGGGCAAGACCAGCCTAATACACAATTATCAGGAATTTTTTTCGGCAACTTAAGGGCGGTTTGAACAAATTCTTCAGTAGTTGAACCACCAGCAAAAATGCCCTCGCAATTATGTCCCTTGCTCCAACCCGGGCCATTGCACAACAAATCAAATACAGGAACGCCTTCCAAAGAATCGAACTTTCTAAGCGACGGGCCATAGAACACCGGACCCTCGGCATCGTGCTTGGTGCGAGCAGCCGCAAGCGGAGTCTGGTCCGAGTTTGCAAGTTTCACAGAAGCATCATCCGTTTGTTCTACCGGGAAGAATCCTCCAACAGCAGAGGTTCCTAACGGCATATAGTAATCGGAGCTGTATTCCCACCAACCGCCACGTTCCATGTGCAGAACCGACATGTCGTAGCAGCTCATTTCGTTTACGCCTTGCGTGTAATTGAACAGTTGGTTAAAGTACTTTTCATCAATAAAGCACTTCTTACCGGAAGTAGTCAGCTTAGGCTTTTTCGTTGTAGGATCAAGAGTCGTTTCTACAAGTCCCGAAGTCACACCGATACAATCGTTCACCGCCTTGAGAGCCGTTTCAAGGTCAACACCTTGAGCACCGGCCTGGCAACCTTCGCCCTCCTGAGCGTAGCAAGAGAATGCCGGATGCAATTTTGCATCGGAATCGTAGACGATCCACGGAATGCTGAATGAACAAGTACCTTGAAGCACATCCGCTTCGGCAAAGCTATAAAGCCAACCGTCCTCATTGAGCTTTTGACTTTCGTCTGCAACAAAGAACACACTGTCTTTTCCCATTTCAAATATCGTTTTCAGGGGAATCGGAACCGCCGAGTCTCCCGTTTCCCAGTTGCCGTTCATGCCGAGCATATCTTCGCGGGCTGCGTCGTCGTCACGGTAGATTAACACGCTATCGGTAATTTCATCTTCGGCAAAGGCGTACTTATACCAGCCGCACATGAAACCATCCATTACCATCGGCTTGCCAGTTTTGCCACCATCAGTACTGATCATCGGCGCAGATGATACCCAATCTGCACTCCCAGGCAACAGTACAAGGAATTGTTTTGTAGAACCCGCCCATGCTGCAGAACACGCCAAAGCGGCACCAGCCATAACAAACAAACATCTTTTCATACGGACCTCCTAATTATTCCATAATGAACAAGCAAAATATATAAGAAAAGCCTATATACTGCAAGTTATTTTTTACAAGGTAACCAAAAATGCAAAAAGATGTAACGCCTGTTACATCTTGTCGCTCTAAGAAAATCTCAACTAGTACAATTTCTTCATGTCTGTCAGTTCGCCACCTTTTTCATGGAAAAGAACAAGCGAACCGCCTTCCATTTTCTTGAAAATCTTTGTAAGCTTTCCGATGGCATCGTTTTCTTCGAAACCGATTTCATTATAAGCGGTTTCGCCAATGACAAGTCCGATGTTAATCATTTCAGGGGATTTACGGCGCAAATATTCCAAGAATTCTTCGTCGCTGTTAATAATATCGGTTGCAGTCGGCTTTTCCAATTCCGACGGATCGCGCGTACTTACTAGCAGCGGGTACATGTTGTCCGTGATAACTTGTTTGGAATTCAGATAAAAAGTATTGCCCACGAACAGGCTAATGGAGTCGTTCAGCACTTGGCGGACTTCGAGCATAATGTCACTCTGCGACGAAGCTTCCTGGATTTCGAGCTTGGATGGTCCGCAAGCCATAAAGGCAAGCGATATCGTAGCAATGGCCATAAGGGCAAATTTTTTCATGTTTTCTCCTTTTGGCATTGCAATAGGCAACGCCAGTAATCCGCCCTTTAATATATAATTTATTTATGTAAAATGCGCATTGCACGCTCTATGAGCTCGGGTTTTAGCTCAAAAATGCGGCTCAAGGTCTCAACGCGTGCAGATTCGTCAATTTTTTCGATACGAGAACCATTTGCATCGCGGGTCACGAGGTTGCCTTTCTGATAATAGTACTGCACACCACGCTCACGGTCCAGGCGGTTAAGCACCGGATAAGTCATCATTTCACGGTAAAAGCTTTCATTCCAATGCAGTTTGAATTCTTCGACAGAGACTCCCTCGACAGGATATTCGAAGCGGAGCTTCATCGGCGCTCCCGCACCGCCCGTCCATAAGGCCATGCTGTCCACGGTCGGGCGGTCCAGCCTTACCGTATTCGGGACCAGCGGGAAAAAGGCTGAGCCCTTGCCTTGCGGAGGCGGCAAGGGAATCGGGAGCGGGTCAAAAATCAGGTAACCCGGATCGAAGAGATATTCAGTAGGAAGTAGGAAGTTAGAAGTAGAAAGTGAATAGAGAGAATCGGGATCGGGCAATATTAATGCGCAGTGGATATTCTTTTCCTTGCGCTTGTGGCCCATCACCAAACGCGGCGAAAGCCCCATATCCTTGAACACTTGATACAAGTGCCATGTCATGCTAAAGCAGGTACCGCCGCCCATCCAGGCATCTACATCATTCTGAAAGCTATCATCGAGCTTTTGCGCGGCTGTGGAACTTCCCGTGGATTCCAGACGAATAATCTTCGTCAGGTTCTCGTAAGTGACTTTGGACAACTTATCGCAGATGTCCTGAATCTTTTTCCACAATTCGGGCTGCATGGTTCAAATGTAGAAATCACAACAAGAAAGCTGATGCTGAACCAAGTTCAGCATGACTAGAAAAGCATCAAGATGCCGTCGACGCCGAGGACAGTCACGCAAGCGACCACGGCAACGCCCACCAAGCCAAGGCCAAGGAGCGAAGCGACGACTGCCGCCACCAGGGCACAGGCCCCCGAAAGTTTGCTGTCGGTCGAATAGAGAATTGCAGGCACGGTCATGGCAGCAAGCACCGTGTACGGCACATACGCCAAGAAGGATCGCCAGAAACGACTCTTGATTTTGCCCTTCAAGAGTACGAACGGCACCGCACGCAGCAAATAGGTAACGCCCGCCATCACAAGCAAGAACAGGAAGTAATCTCTTAAGTGCATGATTCCTCCTCGTCCTTAACCGGGAAGATTGCCGCTCCCACGAGCGAGGCCACGAGCGCACAGATAATAATCGCAAAGCCGACCGTCACACCGCTCAGCGCAGGAACGTACTTGAACGCAAGGCTGCAAACAATTGCAATCAGTACCGCAACCAAAGTCGGGCGGTGCGCCTTCATTTGCGGCACCACAATGGCCACAAACATTCCGTACAAAGCAACGCCCAAGGCATTCGTCACAACGCCAGGCAAAATTTCGCCACAAATGGCACCGCACAAAGTACCCGAAGACCAGCCGATATACGGGAGAACCATGAGGCCAGCAAAATAACGCGCCGTCACAGGTTCACTCTGGCTTACAGCAAGCGCATAAATTTCATCGGTAATTCCCGTTGCCAGCATCAGGCGCTTGAAGGTGCCGAAGGACGGCGCCACCTTTTGCGACAAAGAAATCGCCATCAGACTATAACGCAAATTGATAAAGAACGTGGCAATCGCCATTTCGATAAAAGTACCGGCGGCATCGGACATAATCTGCAGCCCCGCAAACTGCCCCGCCGAGGTCAAGTTCGTCATCGAAATAAAGGTGACCAGCGGCCAAGAAAGCAACTTGGAGCCGGCGATTCCGAACGAAAACGACACGGCAAAATAGCCGAGCCCAATCGGAAGTCCGTCTTTTACACCATTTGAAAATTTCATGCGCCCAAATATAGGAAATTTTCGTTAAAAACGTATGCAGATATACAAATTTATGCATAAAGAAAATCCCCGCAGCGTGGGTTACACGTCGCGGGGATTACTTTTTTAGGAGGGTACAATTACTTCACAACGATTCTTGCCGAGCGCGTTTGAGTCTTGCTAGAGACTCGCACCATGTAGTTACCTCGTTCCAAGCTTGCAAGGCTAAAGCCCTTGGAGCCAGCAACCTGTTCATAGAAGGCAATTACTTCCTGGCCGCTCATATCAAACACCTGAACGCGTACCATCGCAGGGCTAGACTGAACCACCGTCAGCAGGTTATTCGCATAACCGAACTTGAGCATGTTCTGGGCAACGTTCACGCTCGTAGTTCCACCACTAGAACTGCTTGCAGGAGGTTCAACACTGCTAGAGCTTGCAGGAGGTTCAACACAGCTAGAGCTTGCAGGAGGTTCAACACAGCTAGAGCTTGCAGGCGGTACGCTAGAGCTACTTGCCGGCGGAACAACGCTGCTAGAGCTTGCGGGCGGCACCACGCTACTGCTAGACGCAGGAGGCGTCACGCTGCTGCTCGATGCAGGAGGTTCGCTAGAACTGCTTACAGGAGGCACGACACTGCTGGAGCTTACAGGCGGTACGACGCTACTGCTGGAGACAGGAGGTGTCACGCTGCTGCTGGATACCACAGGCACTTCAGAGCTGCTGCTAGAGACTACCGGAGGTTCGGAGCTACTAGACACCTCAGGCACTTCAGAACTGCTGCTTACCACAGGCGGTTCGCTAGAGCTGCTTGCAGGAGGCACGCTAGAACTGCTTGCAGGAGGTACGACACTGCTAGAGCTAGGCGGAATGACACTACTGCTAGACGGTGCCGGAGGTTCTGCAGAGCTGGAACTCACGGGCGGTTCGACAGAGCTAGAACTTACAGGAGGTTCGTCGCAAACATAATCATATACAGCCCTGTATTCGGCATCACGAGTCACATCGACGATTGTAGGATTCCAACCGGTAAAGTGGAAAGAACAATCATCCATAGTCGTATCCATCACCACCTCAGGAACATCCAAAGCATCGGCCTTTGTTCCATAGGCATAACTATCACCGTACCAACGATCTCGAATCGGATCATAGAACTCAACATAATATGTCTGTTCCTTACATTCAGACGAATTGGTCGCGATATATTCCATATCTGATTTCACGACATTTCCATCACCGACTACCTGAACCCATTTATCGAATTCATAATAGCAGGCAGGCGTTTCCTTCGTCGGGCCATAACTCGGAAGACTTACGACCTCATTGTAATAGTACGGTTCAGTTCTCCAAACAGATCCATCTTCACGTTTGAAGGTAACTGTATAAGTTCGCTTGTTGTTACCATAAAGGGCCTTATAAGTAACATCGCCAACGACAGTTCCGATTAAAGGATTCCAACCAGCAAATGTGTAGACATAGTTTTCATTCGATGCTCTGCCCGGAGCCTCAGGAATTTCAATATCATCCACCGAGGTGCCATATTCATAAACGCTCGAATCTAGCAGGGTTTCATCGTAATTTACGAATTTGACATAATACTTGCGAGTCGTAGACCTGTATGTAGCGGTGTATTCGACATCCTTAGCGACAGCGACCACAGCAGGCGACCAACCATCGAAAGTAAAGTCAAACTGCGCTGAAGATTCCTTGACCGGCGTTTCCCCGTCAAACACAGGCATATCACCCTCTGCATAGGTTTTTTGTGCCAACAGAGAACCATCCTCATTGCGCCATGTGACTACAAATTTATTGTTTTCAACGTAATTCGCCTTATATGTTGCAGCCTGAGTCACATCGGCAATTTCAGGAGTCCAACCCATGAACTTATACCCAGACTTCGCAGGAGCATTGGGCGTCACAATCGCCGACGCCAGCGTTCCATACTCGTAATCAGCGGCGTCAATAACCGATGTTTCATCTTCATCCACAAAGGTTACCGTGTACTTTCTGGGCGATTCATTATACGTTGCCACATATGTCACATCTTCTGTTACCTGATCAAGGAACCAACCCGCAAAGGTATAAGTCACCGTTTCGGTCGGATCCTTTTTCGGGTCAGCCGGAAGAGCAATGCTATTCACCGGAGTTCCATAATCGTAATACACCGCTTCTTTAAGAACGGTACCATCTTCGTCTTCAAATGCGACAGCATACTGACGGAGCGTACTATCAAATAGAGCCGTGTAGCTTGCGGAGCCCCTTATCGTATCCAAAGCCGGTTCCCACTTACCATTCCAATTATAAGTATGAGAAACAGTCATTGTCTTAGTCGGTATCAGCATCAGGTTTGCAATTGTGCTGCCATAACGATACCAACCGGTACCAAAATAATTATACATTCCTCCAGGCATACCAGGGTATCCGCTACCCAACAAAACTCCATCACCATTGTAGAAATTGACTTTATAGAGAATGTTGGCAACATAAGTGACATTACCTGTTACAGTCTTCAAACCCGGATCACCGCAATCTATACTTCTTCGTACAACTGGTTCTGGCAAGCCTGTTTCTTTATCATACGTATAATAGCTAGTCCAGACATACATTGTACACCATTCATCGCTATATTCATATTCGCCAGACTTGCTAGCAAGAACAGTCGCCTGCGACGGAGCATCGGTAATCGTTGCGCCATAGTCATACATCTTGCGAGAAAGTTCTGTACCATCATCATTGACGAATACCACTTCGTATTGCTTACGAGTTTCCTTGAACTTGGCTTGATATTCCATTGGTCCTGTCACAGCAGAGAGTTCCGGTTCCCAACCATCTTCAGGATCCCACATGTAAGTAAATTCTTCTGTATCATACTTATAAGGCGTTTCCCATCCTTCATATACAGGTACAGAATCCTTGGACACTTCATATTGATATAGGACGTTATCACCATTCTTAAAGACGACGGTATACTTATTTTCAGAAGACTTGTATGCCGCCTTGACGGTGACAGGTCCAGTCAACGCCACATCACTACTCATTGCCGGCAACCAGCCAACAAATTCGTATTCTATGTTTTCACCCGTCTCATAATTATATCCCGATTCACGAGTCGGATTTTCTTCCGGCACCGCGATTTCGTTAAGTAACGTCCCCTCAGGATAGAACTGCACATATTCATCATTTACAGTTAAACTACCGCCATCATAGTTTTCAAATCGAACCGCATACTTTTTATTGTACTTGGGAAGAATTGTCATATCACTCCGAACAAAACCATCTCCCGTCTGGTCAAGATCCCAACCCGCAAATTCGTATTGGGTATCATAATCAGAATCTTTTTCAGGTTCGTCACTCGGCAGAGCGATTTCACTATAGGACGTTCCATACGGATACTCTATTTCATATTCACCATCGACGTAAACTGTATAGCCCCAAGCATCTTCAAAACGAACAGTATATTTACGTTCATGAGTTTCGAACTGCGCCGTATAGGTAGCATCTTCATGGGCCCAAGAATCAAATTCTGGTTCCCAGCCCGTAAATTCATATTCGTATTGCTCCGTAGACGTCTTTTCCGGGTAAGGGTCATCCACATATTCGCCATACGTATATTCACCTGAAGAGATTACATTACCTTCATCATCCTTGAAGGTGATTGTATATTTTACCTCTTGCTTACAGGTAAATGTTGCCGTATAAGATCTGTATTCTGTAGCCGGGAACAAGCCTTTTTCGCATTGGTTCGTGATGCCAACATTAGGTACCACTACCCATTCGCAAGCAGATGTCCAGTTATCGAATTCATACTGACTACAAGATTCATCCGCTTCGCGAGTCGGGATTCCGTCATACACAGGAGTCTTTCCGTATTCAACAGATTGACAATCATACATTCCGTATCCCTTTCCGTAACTGGAGCCCGGAATCGAGAAACAGATATTGAATGTTTTAAGGGACTTGTTAAATTGAACCTGATACGAGACATCGCCGTTTACAGGCGCTCGTTCCGGAGACCAACCCGCGAATTCATAATCATACTGTTCATCACTACGCATATAGGCCAGGCTCCACACATCTGTTTCGCCATTATACTCCGGCATTTCACCTTCAGTAAACTGAGCGCTATCCAGCAAATTTTCACCATCATAAAATTTCACGGCATAGCTAGGTTTATGCAAGCACCTGACATTATCCAATTCTAGGGATCCTTCGTCGTCCAAATCATCCCAAACAAACTGAGTCAAATGCGAGAAGACTACAGAAGTTCTTTCTCCACCATTCCAGAAAGAACGACGATAAATTGTTGCGGTAGTCCAGCCTTCGCTACTTCCAAGGTAAGCTTCCAAGTGGTTATCGTTTTCATCATAGACACTTCCTATACTGAATCTATGAGAAACTCCACGATAATCATATTGGATTGCATTACACTGGGACAGATCTAAAGATGTTCCATTCGGTGCCAACGGCAATCCTACACCAATTGTGCCGTTGCAGTAATCACAGTTTTGTTTGTAAGAAACCTGCAATGCCTTGCCACCATCTACATTTACGACCGTCTTAGAAATTTCAGATACATTGGTTGTACCACCTGCAGCGCTTTCGTCAAAGACATACCAATTCGTTCCCAATTTTGAAACGTCATCGCCATCTTCAAAATCGTCAGCGAGCCATGCTCCTCCTTCTGCAATTTCAACCATTGTTCCTGCCGGAACCGGTTTAGCCATAAATACAGCCGTATAGGTCGTTGTATCGGTCACAGGAGTATATTCCTTGTCCCAACCGACAAATTCATAAATATAATCCGAAGTCGCAGCCTTTTTCGGCTCACAATACTTGCAATCCGGGGTTTCCCCCTTGCGCAACCATTCTTGATTGATTTCATTTCCCGAATCATCAACAAAACGAACCCTATAACTGTAAGACACCTGATAAACAGCACGACCCTTTACGCGAGTGAAAGCGGGAGTCCAGCTATCTTCATCATAGCCATAACCGTCTTCTTGAGATTTAATCGGAATACGGGATTCAAGTTCATACGCATAGATTTCATCACCATACTCATACTGGAGAGAATCAATAACCGAGCCATCTTCATGCAAGAATACAATCCAATACTTTCTGTATTCTTCATCAAAGAGCGCCTCGTACACCGCATGATCTTCTACTTCATGAATCCCATCATACCAATGTTCCTGATCTTGCCAATCATAGAAAGAATAAACATAATTGGCCGAAGGATCCTTGAAAGGAGTTTCACCCGTATATTCCGGCGTTTCTCCCCAGGCATATTCACCGGTCTGCAAAATTTCAGAGCCATTAACAAAGGCTACTGTATAGAGTTCTACATTTTCCTCTTCTTCGTCAACAACAGTCTTTGCATTATAGCTCGCCACATACGCAACATTTCCTGTCACTTCAGAAACATAGGGAATCCAGCCTCGGAAGCTAAAGGTCGTGTCGTTCTTGGGAGCACGAGTCGGATTAGCCGGCCTTACAATATCTTCGGGCATCGTTCCATAAGCATACTTCTTTTCACTTAAAACAGTACCATCATAATCGGCAAATTTGACGCTATACATATTGACAGTCGTATCATAAACTGGAACATAGCGAACCGATTCCGTTACAAGGGGCAGATTTTCAAAGTATTCCGTCGAGCAAACATAATCTGTCCAGTTGTAACAGTAATCGCCCTTTCCATAATTCTCGCACTCTTCTCTTTCCACTTCTTCACAACTACGTTTTCCCCATCCCTTAAAGGAATAGGTATTTCTAGAAGAAGGCAATTTTTCAGGAGTCATGCCCACATAAGCGGGAATCTGTCCGTATTCCAAATTCTGTCTCATCAACAGATCACCTTCATCATCCACAAAATCCACTTGATAGGTGCGGACAGAACTATCCAAAACAGCTTGATAAGATGTTGCCGCGCTCACCGCACTTAATTCAGGAGTCCATCCATTGATATAATAGTTATAACGTTCATTTGAAAAGTTATAGTCCCCATAATATGCCGGAATATCCCCTGCAAGGAACTCACCGCTATAAAGCAAAGTTGTTCCTGCATAGAAACTTACCGTGTATGCAGATTTGTGTAGGCAACGTACATTGGCTATTTCAAGGTATCCCGATGTACCATCATATTCTTGAACTTGCCACATCAATGCAGCCATGTTCTTTTGTACATCATTGATACTGGCTTCTATTCCCCACCAGTTAATTTCATCTTGATTCAATTCACTCCAATGAATCTTAGCCGTTCTCCAACTTGAATTTTGACCGACCCTTTTTCGATGGAAATTGCTTGCAACATCAATATCGCTTGCCACCTTGAAATAATGTTCCACATTTCCACGGTAATCATAAGCGATTTCGTTACAGTTAGACAAATCCTTCGTAGAATTGTCATTAGACAGAGCAGCCTTGATTTCGATGTACGGATCGTAACCTAAGGTACCAGAACCATCCAAAGAGTAATCCACTCGCAAAGCCTTAGAAGCGCCATCAACGCCCGCATTAGAAACGAACGTTTGTGTCACTGTAGTTTTACCCCCTTCATCAGGGTAAATCAACCATTCGCCGAATGCAGAATTCAAATCTTCATCTGCGAAGTTGTCGATAACGATAGAATCACCTACCGCAATATTAAGCGGTGTACCAGCTGCCCAAGCAGAAGCGCCCAAGCCAACGGTTAAAATAGAGCTAAGGATTGCGGTTTTCATGGTGGACCTCCGGGGTTTAGGTGAATTCCATGTTAAAACAACCTCAATATCGATTGCGAGAAATCGATATGTAAACAAATATATACCCAGAAATGAGGCCCCGCGCTAGAAAAGACGATTTAGCCTAGTCCAAATTGGAATATTTTTATAACATTTTCGTAAGAAACAAAAGAACCCCGGCTTGACCGGGGTTCACGAAATCGCTTGCCTTTTTGGACAAAAACGGCTTATTTAATCGAAATTCGGCGAATTAGGCTGTTAGAGCCAGCTCTCACGCGCACGATATAGTTGCCCTGACGAAGGTTTTCGAGGCTTACAGAGCCCTTTACCTGCTTAAAGCTTTCCACCGGGCGCCCCTGCATGTCGAACACGTCTAGACGGACCATTTCAGCACCCGACACATGGAGCGTACGGTTTTCCACTGCCAGCAGAACCGGGCTTGTCACAGATGCTGCGGCAAAGGTCGTCTGTTCGGTTACGGTAAGCTTGATTTCATACTTTTCACCATTGATAGTCAAGGTGTCCGCATACTCGCCAGGCCTAAAGTAGTCCGGCACCGTAGTTGCGGAAACGACATACTCATTTCCAGACTGCGCCATGGTCACAAAATGCAAGTGATAAGTATTGCGAACAGCCGTTACCACATTCCGGAACACGATTTCTTCAAATTTGCCGTTTGGCACCGCAAACTGTTCTACGCAGCCAACCACCAACACATCGACATTCGAGGAGCTGCTAGATTCTTCAACACTGGAGCTAGATTCGACACTGCTGCTGGACGATTCCGGTTCAGAGCTAGAAGATTCCGGCACAGAACTGGAGGACGCAACAGAACTGCTTGACGACTTCGGCTGAGAACTCGAGGATTCAACAGAGCTGCTAGAAATTTCGCTAGAAGAAGATTCGACGGAACTAGAAGATTCCGCACTAGAGCTAGAAACTTCTTCAGAGCTGGAGGATGCTTCGCTAGAGCTAGATACGACAGAGCTTGAGGACTCCACGGAACTGCTGGACTTAGGCGCCACAACCATCACCTTCGCTGTAGCAGAGGCATTATTGTCCGGTCCAAAGATATCCAACTTCAAAGTGTACTCATGGTCACGGAGCGATTCCTTGACGGCACCGGCAAGCGTAATCGTCTTCGTAGACCTATCCATCTGCAAGTTGATGGTTCCTTCGGGAAGGCCACTCGCCGCAATAGAATCCAAATATTGATAGCGGAATACAATCGGCAAAATGGAGTCGCCGGCAACAACAGTCTGAGAAGCATTTTCCACCACTTCGATCGATGTCGTAACGGGCTTATGCTTAACGGTAATCTTACCCGTCGCAGTCGTATTCGAATCCACTCCGGTCACAGCCACCGTGTAGGTAAACTCATGATCGCGCAAAGATGCTTCAGAGGCTCCCTTAATGGAGTAGGTTCTAGCACTCGTATCAAGTACGCCTGCAAAACCAGTCGGAAGACCCGTCATTTTAAGACCAGTCACATTGTCGTTATAGCGATAGACAATCGGATTAATGGAATCGCCGGCAATAACAGTCTGGTTCGCATTACCACTAGTGAGTTCAAAGACGGTCACGCGCTTTACACTGGAGCTAGACGGAACAGAGCTAGAAGAAGAAGCTACGCTGGAGCTAGATGACGCAGGCGTTGCAGAGCAGGCAGTATACACCTGATTACGAATCGGAGCAAACACATTTTCATTTACCCATTTACCGCTTTCCGAATAATTCCAAGCGCCACCACTAAAATAGGAAGCAGTTTCATTCTTATTCGATACAGACCAGTTTGCACCCGACAACTGATTCTTGGTCATCCACTGATACCAAGTGCTGCTATAATCTTTATTAAAACCACCATCGCCGCTCGGCGCAGAATTACCCCATTCGGTCACGAAGACAGAAAGTCCGCCTTGCATCGCCTTTTCAGCTCTAGCACCCTGGTCATCAGTCTTGTGACGATACGGGTCATCACCCGCATAGTAGTGGAACGAATATGCCACATTAGCATCATTGAGCGGTTCAACAAGAGCAGCATTGGTATACTGATCATAGTATGGAGTTCCCACCACAATCAGGTTGTCGGAATAAGTGCGAATTGTTTTGATAATCGTTTTTGCATACGGAGCAATTTTTTCTTTCCAGTAGTTTTGTGCTCCACTCAAATCAAACCAGCTGTCAGAACAATTGTTCTTGGGTTCATTGTAGATTTCGAAAATCACATTGTCATAACCGCCCCATTTTTCAGCCATATAGCTAAAGAACGACTGTGCGTTACTCGTAATCTGTTCTGCACAATGACTATGGAAATCGATAATCACATAGATATCGTTTTTAATGGCAGCAGTCACCACCGAATCCATTAAATTCCTATGGAAATTCGTATTCGTAAAATAGTTTCCATTTCCATTTTGCCAATCGCCATCAACACCGACAGGACCACGAATCAATTGGATGTTTTGTTTTTCAACAAGTCCCGAAATCGTTTTCCCATTCCAATAAGCCGGACCTTCATTACCGCTAGCCATGCTCCAGAAGAGACTCATGCCCTGCACGGCAACTTCATTACCGGCAGTCACGCCCTTACAGCTACCATAGATACGTCCATAATTCTGAGAGTTCTTACCAGCCTGCAGCTGACCATACTGGCTCACCGGGCCAACGCGGGTCGGAGTAACGGCAGCAGAAGAAATAGAAATAAACCCTGCGGCAAGCACCGTAAGGCTAAAAAGATTAACGATTCTAGAAATTTTCATGTGTGTAAATTTAGCTTTTCAGAACTCATTTTCCACGTGATTGAAAGCACATAACAAATTGATAATGTTTACACACGTAGACTAACCACGCCAAATGCGGAACAATGAACCCCACAAAAAAAAGAACCCCTGCGTACTGCAGGGGAACCAAACGCGTTTGCGACAGAAAACGAATTAGTTTTCGTTGTTGTGCATTTCCATCTGTTCGCGGTCCATCGTGTGCTGCAAGTATTCCTTGAAGTCACGGTCGATGTTCACACCGTCGAGGTCGAGGTCATCGTTTTCCAACACGAACACGGCGCTCGGGTTATCGAGCCAGCCGACCACGTCCACCTGATCGAGTTTCATGGACTTGTCGCCTGCAGCCTGTGCAACGTATTCAATCTTAGACTTCTGTACCCAACCCTGTCCGCAAGGACCTTTCACGAGCACTTCCGTTTCGCCGTCCTTAAGGATCGTCAGTTCATCATTAAAGCCTGCGGTACAAACGACAGAACCACCATCTTTTTCCTTGGTCAGGTCCACGTCACCCAGCTTAGATTTAACCTTCTTGCCGGCAGCGAAAGAAACGCTAACCATCAGAGCAAGAGCAATTAAGAGCACCTTTTTCATATCTTTCCTCAGAAACAGGTTAAAAACTTGACAATGCAAGTACGAATATACCTTTTATTTTTGACTTTCGTCAGATTTTCTTTTAAATTTTTGCGATATGAAGAAGATTTTACTTATTTTGGCCATCATTTTGGCACTTTTGGGCACTTTTTTGACCGTAAACCTCAAGTCCAGGATGGGTGAGCTGGCAAAAAACACCGAAACAGCCCTCATCGAGGTCCCCAAGGGGAGCTCCCCCGCAAAGGTTTTCCAGATTCTAAAACAGAACGGAATTTGGAGCGACGACCTCGCCTTCCGGTTGACCATGAAAAGGTTGAACCCGAACCTCAAGGCAGGCTGGTTCGAAATCCCCGCTGGCCTTACATTGCCGCAGGTGCTCGCCATTATTGAAAGCGGTAAGGTCGCCGTACGCCGCGTAACCATTCCCGAGGGCCGCGCCTCGTGGGAAATCCCGGCCTATATAAAGAAGGCTTACCCCGACTTTAACGAGAACCGCTGGAACAAGCTCGTCCAAGACCCGAAGTTCGCCCGCTCGCTCGGAGTCGAAGCAAACTCCCTGGAAGGCTACCTGCTCCCCGACACCTACCCCTTCCCGATTGACGCCGACGAAGAGACAATCCTGAAGCACATGGTGGCCGCAAACCTCAAGGTCCGCGACGAAATGGAAAAGCGTCCGGGCTCCATGTGGAAGACTCTTGGCAGCTGGCACAAGGTGCTGACGCTTGCAAGCGTGGTCGAAGAAGAAACCGGCATTCCCGAAGAACGTCCGCTGATTGCAGGCGTATTCCATAACCGTTTACGCATCGGTATGCCGCTCGGGGCAGACCCCACGGTGCGGTTCATTTTCAGAAACCTGACCGGCCCGATTTACAAGAGCCAGCTCAATAGCAATAGCCCCTACAACACCCGCAAATTCAAGGGTTTAATGCCGGGTCCAATTTCGAATCCAGGCCGCAAGGCGATTGAGGCAGCGCTGTTCCCGGCCACGACCGACGCCCTTTACTTTGTTGCAAAAGACGACGGTTCCATGACGCATTTCTTTAGCTCCAACTTGGCCGACCACAACAAGTACAAGGACGTTGCCGCCAAGAACCGCGGAGAGTAAAATCCGGCAAAATCACCCTAAAAAGTGATTCACCAGATACAGTTGTATACAAAAAAAAATTTTCAAGCCCTAGCCTTTAGGCTGGGGCATTTCTACAATTGGCGGCGTATGCAAGTGCAAGTCAAGGACAGATCCCTTTTAAGCCTTTCGTGGCCGCTATTCATTACCTTCGGTATCGCCACGTGCCAGCCCATGATGGACAGCTGGTTCTTGTCACGTACGTCGGAGTCGGCGGCAGCGGGCGTGGGGGCACTTATGCCTGTGCTGGGCGCACTCTTTATGGCTATTAACGCCTTCGCCCAAGCAGGGGCGAGCATCGCCTCGCAGTTCATTGGGGCAGAACGCCCCAGGCAAGCTGGCACCACCCAGACTATGGTGTTGTTGGGTAGCCTCTTGTTAGGTGTTGCAATCACACTGGTTATAATCCCCCTAAACAACCAGATTGTAAGCTGGATGGGGCTTACAGGCGAGGCCGCCCACCACGCCCGCGACTTTCTGCATATTGTCTCTATCGGTTTTGCGTTCCGCGCCCTGCAATCCTGTCTCACGTCTTTGATTGCGACCCACGGCCTTACCGTATGGAACCTGCTCGGAAACTTCATCACGATTATTTCGAACGCCATCATGAACGTCATCTTCCTGAACGGCTATCTCGGGTTCCCGCAGATGGGCGTGAAGGGCGTGGCACTAGCCACCATGCTTTCTTGGCTGATTGCCGCAAGCATTCTGTTCTTGATTTTGCGAATTAAGGTCCACCACAAGATTCGCCGTACCGACTTCAAACGTTCCCGCGTGATTCTGCCCGACTGGATTCGCATCGGATTTCCGGCCGCGGTCGAGCCCGTAAGCTTCCAGATTTTCCAGGTGGTGCTGACAGCGATTGTGGTGCACTTGGGCATTATTGCCATGACCGCCCGCATCTTTAGTGCAAACTTCGCCATGCTCGCCGTCATTTTGAGCGTGGGTTTGAGTAGCGGAAACCAGATTCTCGTGGCTCACCTTGTGGGCGCCCACGACTTTGACAAGGCGAACCGCCGACTGCACCAAAGCCTGATTGCCGGTAGCGCAAGCGGGCTCATTGTGGCAATCATCGTTGCCCTCTTTGGGACCCAGTTGCTTTCGTTCTACACCAGCGACCCCGAAGTCATCCGCCTGGGCAAGCTCTGCCTGTGGTGCGACGTGATTCTGCAGCCGTTCAAGGCCGCAAACATGGTCATCACCTCGGCCCTCCGCGCGTCAGGCGATTCCAAATTCCCCGCCATCGTAGGTTCTGCCATGATGTGGACCTGCGGCCTGGGTACCGCCCTCCTGCTCGCCTTCGGTCTAGATCTCGGTCTCGTGGGTATTTGGCTCGGCATGGCCGCCGATGAGTTCTACCGTTCTATCGTGAATTATATCCGCTGGCGTGGCGGCAAGTGGAAACTGTACGGCGTCGTATAGCAATTTGCTCAAAAACAGCCGTATTTTCCATCACGCTTTTTTGTTAGCCCCTTTTATTTGGGGCTTTTTCATTGTATATTGTAGCTATGATTTTGTCGTTCAAACATAAGGTAATGTTCCTGTTATGCGCAGCAGCTTTCTGCTGGGCACAGGATTTGGATAAACCCGTGAACGACGTAGAAGTGTTCCGCCCTGAAAAGCGTGACACCAAGGTGCAACTGGTTGACTCGACCAAGAGCAATTCCGTCACCTTGAACGTGGACATTTTCGCCGACGGCCTAGTCGGGTCGTACTACATTCTTTGGGACGAAGTCGATCTTTCCGAAGACATCAAGAAGCAGATGACCACCCGCGATTTCGCTCGCGACGAATTCTTTATGCAGAACATCGACCGCGAGCAGTTCGAACAGGAACGCCTGCTACAGCTCTTCGAAGACAAGAAGAAGGAATACTTCGCCGTCTTCCCCGAAGAAGCCCTCAAGATGCTTGAGGACCAGCAGAAAGACCAGTAGATGTTTTCCCTCGAAAAATCTTTCAGCGATTGGAAACTCAGCGGTTTCGGAAATTCGCCCGCATTTCTTTTTGACAGCCTAGAAAGCACGCATAGCCTAATGAAGGCCCGAGCCTCCGCAGGCGAAATTGCGCCCGGCACCCTATTTGTCGCCGACACGCAAACAGCCGGACGTGGCCGTCATGAGCGCACGTGGGCATCGCCCGCCGGATTAAATCTTTACTTCAACATTCTGATTCCACTTGGCGGAATCCCGCTTGCATCTGCCCCGCAAATCACGCAGGTAGCAGCGCTTACCTTTGCCGAAGTATTCAAGAGCCTGCAAGACGAATCCAACGCGCAAGGCCGCGGGAACAAGAACATCGGGAAAGTCACCGTCAAATGGCCGAACGACATTCTTTGCGGGAAAAGCAAGTTCTGCGGAATTCTGGCGGAGATTATTTGGGTTCCGGCACAAAAAGCCGATGCTGACCTGCGTCAGCATGACTTAAGGAAGCCAGCGGTCAGCATGGGAGTGGGCATCAATGTGAACAGCAGTCCGCTTGATTACGCCTACCTGGGCCGCGCGGTCACAACACTGAAAGACATCTGCGGTCAAGACATCAATCGCGAAAGACTCTTGCAAATGCTCATTGCAAATCTGGAACGTGCGATTGGGCAGTTCCGAGCCTTCGGGATTCGCCCGTGGGTTGCCGCCTGGAAGCGCATGGACCAGTTTATCGGCGCACGGGGCACCATTATCGTCAACAATCACTGCACCGACGAAAATCGCGACAGCGGCTCAGGCGCCATCAAAAAAACAGGCTCCATTCTTGACATGCAAGATAATGGAAGCCTGTTGTTCAAATGCGACGACGGCACTATCGAAACCGTCTACTCCGCCGACTTAGAAATTTAACCAGCGATTCTTTTCAGCCTTACTTTCTTCTTGTCTTATAGAAGAGGCTGCCGACCAGAGAAACGGCAAGCACCACGATCATCGCGGTAAGGCCCATGTCGGCAAGGTTCTTGTACTCGCCCACATGTCCCGATTCAATGAGCATAATAATAATCAGCGCAATTACGGCGGCGGTAGCGCCCATGCGGTCGAACATCTTGATTTTGTCTTCGATGGTGAAGGGCTTCTTGAACGGACCGTTAGTAAAGGGCATTGACATCGCCTCCCATGCAAATCCACACGATGAGTCCTGCCATCACCAGTACACTGATTGCGACATTTGCCAAAAAGAAGTCACGGTTCATGGCATCGAGGTCATCGGATTTGCGGAATAAATGGATGTAGAGGATTGCAGCGGTCATGAGTCCCGTTACCACCCACCAGGGGATTCCCATGCCCCAGAACACGCCGAAAGCCACACACAAGGCAAGCATGGCCACATGACTCCAGAAAGCAATCTGCAAGGCGCGTTTGCGGCCAAAACGGGCAGGCACCGAATGTAGGCCCATCTGGCGATCAATTTCTTCGTCCTGAGTCGCGTAAATGATGTCAAAGCCGCCCATCCAGAGCATTAGAATCACGAGCAAAAAAATCGGGAATACAGCGAATTCGCCGCGAATGGCTATCCAGGCGCCAAGCGGGCTCATGCCAATCGCAAACCCCAAGAACCAATGGCAAAGCCAGCTAAAGCGTTTCCAGTAAGAATACGAAAGCAACAAAAGCCACACAGGCAGAGCCAGCAGACCGGCAAGCGGTTGTAACAGCGCCGCAAACAGCACGAAAAGCACTCCGTTTACAGCAAGGAAGGCAATCACCGACGCCTTGCTCAGGCGCCCTGCAGGCAGGTGACGCTTTGCAGTACGCGGGTTCTTGGCATCGATATCGGCGTCGGCAATGCGGTTGAAACTCATGGCGCTGTTACGGGCGGTCACCATACAGCCCACAATAAGCGCAATCATCTTGACCGCCTCCGCGGCAGCCATGCCGCGAAAACCGTTTGCCGCGACCCACATGGAGCCAATCGCAAAAGGCATCGCGAAAAGCGAATGACTAAAGCGCACCATGTGGCCGAATTCAAGAACCTTTTTAAGCATACTTATTTCTTTTTAGCTCTCACCTTGGCCAAGTGCTTCACAGAAGGGGTTTTCTGTTTTACCACTTTAGGTATCGAAATTCCCTTCCAAGGTTTCACAATGTCGGCAGCGTCCCTCATTGCACCCAAGTGCATCAGGATTTTCGCGACTACGGTATCCACCAATTCTTCGATTGTCTTCGGGTGGTCATAAAAATGCGGCGACGCCGGAATCACAATCCCGCCTTGACGAGTCAAACGGGTCATGTTATCCAAGTGGATCAAGTTGTAGGGGGTTTCGCGCGGCACCACAACCAAAGGGCGGCGTTCCTTGAGGCAAACATCGGCAGCGCGAATCAGCAAATTGTCAGACGTTCCACCAGCAATGCGACCAATCGTACCCATGGAGCACGGAACCACAGCCATACCCGCATAATCGGCAGAACCGCTTGCACATTCGGCAAAGAAGTTCTTCACGTCAGGAGCATCATCCACGTAATCGAACAGTTCGTCCTGACCTTCGTAGGCAACGACTCCCCTGCCCGGCGGCGTCACCAAAGCGGTCACATGGTGTCCTAAACGTTTTAAATGCATTGCGGTCCTTGTCGCGTAAATGGCGCCGCTTGCACCGGTTACCCCCAAAATGAACCTCATGTTCGTCTCCTCAATAATACGCGGTAGGCCACCCCGAAAAAGCACGGCTTCACGTGCACCAGTTCAAAGCCGTTCGATTCCGCCATTGCGACAAAATCCTTGACCGGCAAAAAACGAAGCACAGAATTCACCAAATATTCGTAAGCTTCCCGCTTGCTAAAAAAGGCTCCCAGCACCGGAATAAAAAGCGGTGCAAGTCTCTTGTAGAAAAACTTGTTGAATGCGTTTCTCGGAGAAAAAAATTCCAATACCTGCAAGTACCCCCCATTTGAGAGCACACGGGCAGATTCCTTCAAGCCACCTTCGGCATCGGGCAAGTTTCGCATTCCAAAGCCGTTCAACACCACATCGAACGAGGCATCACCAAAAGGCATTTTCATGGCATCGAGCTGCATGGGAACCGCTGTCATTTTCTTGCCAGCAGCCCCTTTTAGCATACCAAACGAAAAGTCGCCCAAAACGGCGACATCTGGCTTGCCATTGAATTTTTCGTAAGTAACCGCAAAATCGCCCGTGCCCCCACACAAGTCTAAAAGACGTTTGCCGGGTTTTTGCCGTCTCAGTTCGCGACAGCAACTGCGGCGCCACAAGATGTCCTGAAAGCAACTGAGCGTATGATTTAAAAAATCATAGCGGTTGGCAATTTCGTCAAACATCTTGCGCACAGGGCTTCGCATGACGCCAAATATAGAAAAAGGAACCCGGCTATCAAGCCACAGGTTCCTTTCCAAAAACTTACAAAGCGCTATTATTTGAACGTTGCCGTTACAGAGGCGCCTTCAGCAACCGTTGCAATACACTTTTCCGGTACGTTAGGCACAGGTTCGCAACCCGTCCAGCCACCAAATACGGCACCAGCAGCAGGGATAGCCGTCAGTTCCATGGTATTTCCGGCAAAGAACTTAGCCTTATAACTTGCTTTCGGGAGAGCCATGCCATCCATGAGAACAGAACCCTTACCATCCGTCGCAGTAATCGTCACAGAGACTAAGCTACCCACGCTGAACTCTTCCTGAATTTCGGACAGGAACTCCGAATCGCGGCTTTTCGCCCAAGAGGTAAGATCTTCACCCTTTGCATCAAAATGACCACCTTTATAAGTCTCTCTTCTTCCTTTATAAGCCTTTACTTCCTGATCTCTATCAATATCCGCTTGATTGAGCATGCCAGCAAGGAACTTTCTCTTTGCTTCAACGTTATCTGCATTCAAGTAGGAATCCAGCATTACCGCAGCATGGTTCAAGAAGAGTCGCTTGAAGTTGGGATTTTCAATCAAGCGCGTGTAAAGGACATGGAAGCAATGAGCCTTATCACCCGAGAATTTATCCTTGCTACTTGTATAGCAGGAACCATTAGAGCGCCCACCCTGCTTGACCCAGTCAAACATGTTTTCGTGCTTACCAAAGCCTTCGACGCCCCATTCCCAATCAAAGCCATGGTCAAGGTCATAAACCATGAACTTCCAAAGCGGAGAATCCGGGGCCTTCCAAACGCGAACGTTGTTGTTCGGCCAGTCACCATTATGAATATACATTTCAGCGAGCATGTAGTTGGCAAAGTTGCCCATATCCATGAGCGTCGTCATGTAGTTGTAAGCATCGTTATCTGTAGCAAAGTCGTGGTCTGCGGCATATTCCAGCATGGCGATATATTCGTCAGGGGTACCGTTACTTGCTTCGACCTTTACGCCCAAATGCTTGAGGAACGTAACAGAAGAAGCATCGATTCCGTAATTCGTTTCAACAAAGTTCTTGTTAAAGCGTTCACGCATATCGTGAATGCCGTAGTACTTACCGTTATAGAATACCACCACCTGGCGGCTACGCTGGTAATCAACACCGCTGCCTTCAAGAATTGCACCACCCACAGCATCGGCAAAGTAATCGCTCACAAAACGGTTACCGTTGTTACGCAGGTTAAATCCCTTGTACTTGTCGTTTACGCCCTTGCGGGTTTCGAACAAAGGATACTTCAACCAGGATCCACCATATTCTTCGCGCATCACGATAGCGACAGATTTTTTTGGTTCCATGCGGCTCCAGCCACCCATCAAGGAAATTCCGCCATCGGCTTCCCAGGCCCTTTCCTTGCTGTTGGATCCATCTTCAAAGTATTCCACATGAACAGGAAGTTCACCAGAATCATTCGGATAAGATTCATTCGGAGCATACATCTGGTCATGATCCATATCGGGTGTGCCACCGTCCGTCTTCTTGTAGTACTTTTCAAAGAAGTCCGGATCCACGCTCACAGCCACCACAGGCATTTTTGCCATTTCACCGACAAAGTAGGTGTTGGTGACCACTTCCTTAGAAAGGAGACCTTCCTTGAATGCAGCACAACGGAGAACCGTACTGTTTTCAATCTTCATGTCAGACTTGAATGCTTCAGAAGACTTGGTCGGAATAGAGCCGTCCTTCGTGCAACGAACAGAAACACCTTCCGGAACATTCGGAGCCTTCAAGGTCACTGGTTCGTTGTAGAAGCCGCCCTTCTTGTCAAACGAAATCTTGGGAGCAACGCCATCGTAGGCGACGGCTTCCGTATTCGGCTTTTCGGGAGTCGGATCTTCAAAGTACTTCCACACGCCACCGTCAACAATGCCCCAGCTCATGCCCGTAGAAAGTTCCGGATATGCAACCGAGTCACGGATGGAATAATACTGGTCAATCAAGTAAACCGTTCCACCGCTCCTATTGAGTTTCCAGTTTGTATGGGTACGAAGTTTGTATATCGTGGAATCATCCGAAGGTGCCACAGCAGCAATGTTATTCTTGTCGCAGAATACCGTGCGGAAAGACTTGGCCGCAATCAGTTCATCACCAAAGACCCACTTGCGCGGCTTTTCACGACTTTCAACAAGAGCATAGCCTTTAAGGTTTGCAGCAACATCTCCGGCATTGTAAATTTCAATCCAACCCGGATCATCACCATTTTCATCGAGCCAAGTCAAATTCACAGGGGAAACTTCGGTAATTCTCAACGCAGAGTTTCCGACCCATTCAACAGTCGTATCAGCAGGCACATAAACGGTGTCGACCTTCCATACCGTATCACCCGTAACCGGGTCAATCGTACGGACAGTATCCCTCTGCCCCGGGGTTTCTCTAATTTCAGTAATCGTATCACCGGTAACCGAATCAACATGAACCACGGTATCAACCCTTACAGGAAGGGGTTCATCGGAATTTTTGTTTGAAGTGGAATCTTCCATACAGGCAACGAAGCCCGAGAAAACCAAACCGAGTCCGCCAATGAAAGCAAGGCCTTTTATCTTGTTGAATACGTACACACTGCTACCCTATGATAAAACGTTGCTCGGAAATCCCAAATTCCAGAGTCATATTCTTTAGCACCCAGCTACTAAATTTAGAAGATTATTCAAAAAAAAGGGAAAAATATCAGTAATATTCTATTTACCCTTGACAGGGCTCACAAAGTGTTCTATATTTGGCCTACCAAGTCGGCGCTGTAGCTCAGTTGGTAGAGCAGCGGACTGAAAATCCGCGTGTCGTCAGTTCAACTCTGACCGGTGCCACGAAAAAAGACCTCGATTTCATCGAGGTCTTTTTCTTTTCTTTTACAATACTAGCTTTTCAAAAGCGTGGTGTTAATAAAAATTTAATTGGGGTTATGGCGGTAGAGGCTGTAGATTTCATCCCAATGTTCCATCAGGACATCTACAAGTTCCGGTTGGAACTGGCTGCCACGCTGTTTCAAGAATTCAGCCTTCACTTTGTCTTCGGGCCAAGGCTGCTTGTAGCAACGCGGGCTAGAAAGAGCATCCAGAACGTCGGCAACAGAGCAAATACGGCCTGCAAGCGGAATATCTTCGCCAGCAATGCCATCTGGATAGCCATGGCCATCCCAACGTTCATGGTGCGAACGGGCAATCGATGCCGCAAAGCGCAACAGTTTGCGCTTGGAGCCGCAAAGCATGTTGTATCCGATTTCGGAATGCTTCTTCATGACGGTATATTCTTCTTCGGTAAACCGACCCGGCTTGTTCAATATGGCATCAGGAATACCGACCTTGCCCAAATCATGCATCGGGGCGGCAAGGCGAATGCGTTCCACTTCTTTGTCCGGAAGGCCGAAATACCTCGCCAATATGCCGGAAATCTCAGCGACACGTTGAATGTGGTCGCCCGTTTCTTCGCTACGATATTCAGAAACTTCACCCAAGATATGGATAATTTCCTGCTGAGTCGCTTCCAGTTCCATGTTCAACATGGCCGATTCGACAGTCTTAGCCGAATACACAGCCGTCAAGCGAAGGCGTTCCAAATCTTGGACCGAGAATACAGCCGCTTCGCCCAATTCGTTCTGACCTTGCTTGTTAATAGCCTGGAACACACCCATTACGTTTCCGGCAGAATCCATGAGCGGAACCGTCATCACAGACGTTGTTCGATAATGAGTCTTTTCATCGCTCCTATGGTCGAACCTCGGGTCTTGGTAAGCATCTTTGATTAAAAGCGGTTCGCCAGTCCTTACGGAATAGCCAACAAAGCCTGCATCTTTAGGAATGCGAAGTTCGCTTACGCCATGAGCAACCTTTGTCCACAATTCACCACGGTCATTATCGACAAGCCACAGGGAGCACCGGTCCGCCGATACAATCGAGCGACCCAGGTCAGCCATCAGAATAAGCAAGCCATCCATTTTTCGCTCTGCCGCAATCTTCGGCATGTAAGCGAACAATAGATCCAATATTCTTTGGGACTCTACTGCCTGTTTTTCGTCCAGTTCCGTCATACATTGTAAAATTTAAATAAACTTTGCATTATTCTCAACTTTTATTGACAGAATTAGGCGAATTTTTCTATCCTTGGAAAGCCTTGGAGGAATAGGCTAATTGGTAAGTCAGCGGTCTTGAAAACCGCCGCCGTAAGGCTTGGGGGTTCGAGTCCCTCTTCCTCCGCTAAAAACTCCTTCTTAGGAGTTTTTTTTATTTCACTTCCCATTCAACGCGATTGTCCGCCGCATAGTCCGCCGCAGCCGAGGCAGGTTCGTCATAAAGCAACGTGCAAACCTTAATCGGCAGCGGGAAATCCCGTCCGAAAGCAGCAAGACATGCCGAGGTCGTCGCCCCTGTTGTAAACACGTCATCTACCAGCACAACTGTTCCCGTCGCTGGCACATTTTTGAGCACGCATTCAAAAGCGTAGGCCACATTACGTTCACGCTGTTCTTTTGAAAGTTTAGTCTGCGACACGACGAAAGTCTTTCTTTTAAGCCAACGGCAAACCTTCCCTCCAAACGCAAGCGAAAGCGCCGCCGCAATTTTTTCAGCCTGATTATAGCCGCGTTCCCGGAATCTTGCCCGATGAAGGGGAACCGGCACAAAGAACAATGGTTTAGGAAGCATCGCGAAATCCTCGGCCACCGCCCCGCACCGTACCGACGCCGAATGTTTGACCAAATAGGTCGCCATTCCCGAAATGCCCCTATACTTTAACGCATGAACAAGTTTACGCGTCAAAGGACGCATCGGGTATAAACTGTAAGCCTCGGGCCCAGGGTTAACATCAACCCTCGACTCACGCTCCAATTCATTTACGCATTCAGGGCAAAGCCATGGATCTAGTTTTCCCGAAGGATTTCCACACCCAAGACATTCCGCCCCAAAGACAAATCGTTCTATACGTTCAATCCAGCGCATATAAACTCCTCGGAGCCAAAGAAGCTCCTTTTATATATACGCCAGCTTTACAAAAAGTGTGAAAATTTGCCCCTAAATATTTGGGGGCAAGCGGAACTATCTTCTTCGTGCCTGGAATCGCAGGCAAAGCAAGAATCCGACCAGCACCATACAGGTAAGCGCAAACGATCCGCCATAAGATAGGAACGGTAAGGGAAGCCCTGTCACCGGCATAAGGCCAATCGTCATCGCTATATTCACCATAATGTGGAACAGGAAAATCGTAGACGCGCCCATAACCATCAGCGTCACAAACGGGTCCGACGACTGCTTGCTAATCGAGGTCGCACGCCACAGGAACAGGGCGTAAAGGCACAAAATGAAAGCGCAACCAAGAAAACCGAACTGTTCACCAAGCACGCTAAAGATAAAGTCCGTGTGTTCTTCGGGCAAGAAGGCAAGATTCGTTTGCGTTCCGTTTCCAAAGCCCTTACCGGTTAGGCCGCCCGAACCGATTGCCGTAAGCGACTGCAACACCTGGTAACCATCGCCCAAGGGGTCACTCATCGGATCCAAGAAGGTGTTCACGCGCTTTTGCTGGTGAGGTTCCAACATGTTCCAAGCCATCGTACTTGCGTAGCCGGCAAAAATGTTAGCCATCAAGAAAATGGCCGACAATACCTTGGGAAGTCTACGGCGGAAAAGAGCGAACACCACCACGCAAATCAAAATTCCCCAAAGGAATTCGAACAAGAGTTCTTGCGAATGCGAGAACAGCACCGAAAATACCGGGCTTACGATCAAGAACATGTCGGTAAGCGTAAGGCCAGCAAAAAAGAATCCCACCATCGTTACCGCAATAAATACAAGCGCCGTACTCAAGTCAGGCTGCTTAAGCACCAACGCGAACGGAACAATGAACAAGAAAAACGGCACCACGAAAGTTTTCATCTTGAACAAACTTACCGGATGCTTCGAAAGCCAATAAGAGAACGTCAAGAGGTACGCAATCTTTGCAAATTCAGAAGGTTGCAGTTTAAACACCCCAAGGTCAATCCAACGGCCAGCGCCTTTTACCACATCGCCCGCAAAAAAGAGCACCACCACAAGCAAAATAAGGGCTACCGCATATAGCGGGAACGCCGCCCGTTTCAACCAGTCAATGCGCACAAAGATAAGGGCACCCGCAAACACGCTGCCAAAAATAAAGTATACAATCTGCTTGAACCAGAAGGAATCAAATGTCGTGACATCTTCGTTTACCGTCGCCGAATAAACAAGCGAGACACCGCAAGTCATCAGCGCAAGCGTGAGCACAATGAACAACCAGTCAAATTTGAGAGACTGGTCCAGGAATCGTCCGGACTTCACTTTACGCCCTCCTCATCCTTCGCCTTGTTTTCAAAGTAGGCTTCCAACACTTTTTTAGCAATCGGACCCGAAACGGCACCGCCACCACCTGCAGCTTCCATAATCACGGCCACAGCAATTTCCGGATCATAAAGAGGTGCAACAGCAGCATACCAGGCGTGCGTCTTTTCACCTTTTTTCCATTCGCCAGAGCCGGTCTTTGCACCCACACGAACATTTGGAAGCGCGCCGCGCTTACCCGTACCACCCGGATGGTTCACCACGGAGTCCATGGCAGCAAGCAAAATGCGGTGCGTGTAGGGTTTCATGTTTCCCGGACGAATAATTTCAGGTTCATAGCGACGAACGACATTGCCCTGGAAATCACGCAGTTCCTTCATAAAGTGAGGCCTGTAGACACCCTTTCCGGTTGCCAAGGACCCAATCAAGGTCGCCTGCTGTAAAGGCGTCACAATCTGTCCCTGACCAATCGACAAATTCAAAATCAAGCCGCGAGCCCAACGCCAACCCAAGCGCTTGTTACGTTCATTGAAAGACGTTGAATCCGGAAGCCACCCCGCCTTTTCGCCAGGGATATCCACTCCGAGCGGCTTTTCGCCCAAGCCAAAGCGCCTGCCGAATTCATTGATACGAGCCATATCGATATCAAGGCCGGCCTGGTAAAAGAACACGTCACAACTCAAACGGATTGCGTGCACCACATTCAAGTTACCATGCGTACCCCAACATTTCTGGTAGCGCGCCCCGTACTGGTAACCGCCCGTACAAGGTTTGGAATAATACTTGTTCTCGGTCAGGATTCCATTTTCTAGCCCAGCACCAGCTGTCACCAATTTAAAAATAGATGCCGGCGGGTATGTTCCCGAAATAGCGCGGTTTGTAAGCGGCCTCATGGAATCGAGCGCCACGTGAGCCCAACCCTTGTTGCGCTCACGCTTTTTCAAAGAGAAAATATTCGGATCCAATCTCGGCGAAGAAACCATTGCCAGAATTTCACCATTACGCGGGTCGATTGCGACAAGCGCACCCTTCGCAGAATCGGGAATTGCCTCTTCGGCAACCTTCTGCAAGCGCAAATCGATGGTCGACACCAAGCGCAATCCCGGCACAGGTTCTGTGCCTTCGACACCGTCGACCGTGCCCACCTCACGACCAGAGGCATTCACTTCCACAAGCTTCATGCCGTTTACGCCGCGGAATTCCTTATCGTAAAACTGTTCAAGCCCTTTTTGGCCAATTCGGTCGCCCTGCGTATAACCTTCGTATTCGGGCAACTTGAGCTGTTCTTCCGAAATTTCACTCGTGTACCCAAGCGCATGCGAAGCCATTGTTCCGTAAGGGTATTCACGACGCGATTCGATTACCGTCATTACACCGGGCAATTCTTCGGAGCGTTCTTCGATAATCGCCACCTGTTCTGCAGAAGCATCTTCAAGCAAGCGAATCGGTCTGTTCTTGATCCAACGGGAACGCTGAAACGCCGTATCCAGCGAAAGCGAATCAAACAAGCGTTCTCCCGCAGTATCTTTAATGCTAAGCAATTTCATGAACAGGGAATCGCGCTCGCTCTTTTTGCGCGGCATGTTAATGGAGCTAAGCGCAATCTGGTACGAAGGGCGGTTACGCACCAGAACTTCGCCATTGCGGTCGTAAATGTAACCGCGTTCGGCCACAAGGACAACCTTTCGAATACGGTTGTTTTCAGAACGTTGCAGGTTTTCATCGTAATGGGTAAACTGCAACGAAAACAGGCGCATCAAAAGAATAAAAAACAAGACCACAACACCGGTCATGTAAATCAATACATTCCAGTTCCTGTTTTGCAGGGTCTCGTTTTCAGACATTCCCTTAAGCATGCTTCTTGTTCTTCTTGCCCAAATCCAAGTAGAAGAAAATACCACCAATCAGCATCGTATAAATGCATTCAGGCAGCGATTTTGTCAAGAACAGGTTCGTGACGACATCTTTAGAAAGTCCTGTAATCGCAAAGTAAATCATGTCGCACACAAAAAAGCCAAGGCCGAGAACGCCCACTTTAGCAGGCAAGTTCAGCGACAAGAAACGTTCTTCAAGTTGACCAACCGCAAAACCAAGCACCGTCATCGAAATGGAATTTGCACCAAGCCATTCTACCGGCGCATACACATCTTGCGTAAAGCCAGCAACAAAGCCCCACAGGCAACCCGCAGTAGGCCCCATTCTAATGGCTACCGCCACAATAAAAATCACAACAAAATCAGGCGAAATGTCAAAAAAGCCAAGCCATTCCGCAACTGTCATTTGCAATGCGAATACAAGTATGAACATTACAAGAACCTTAAGCCACCCTAAATTATTCATCGAGCAACTCCTTGATAATCCAATCAGGTTCTTTTTCCATCACAAACACTTCTTCAAGAATCGAGAATTCTTGGAACGGTTCAACATCCATCAAGCGCATCACATCGAGGTCAGACTTGCGAACATCCCTCACGGTTCCCACAGGAATTCCTTTCGGGAAAATACCGCCAAGACCCGAAGTCACAAGCGTGTCGCCCGCATGAATTCCGGCATGAGTCGGAACCATAGCCATCAGGCGGCGGCCATCCATCGATTCAAGGAATCCCACCACACGAGTGCGACGGTCCATTACAGACAACTTAAGATTCGGGTCAACCAGCAACTGAACGCGGGAATGACTCATGGTCGCTTTCGAAATTTTTCCGACAAGACCATTCATCGAGAACACCGGCATGTTTTCTTTCACACCATGTTCCGTACCGCGGTTAATCACCATCGTCGTAAGAAATCGCCCAGGATTATGACCAACCACACGAGCCGTCACAATCGGGAAATCCCACTTGTCATCAAACCGGACTAGCGTGTGCAGTCGAGCTAGTTCTTGCAGGCCTTCACGCGCATGATACGTTTCTTGTCTCAGGCGCGCGTTTTCTTCTTTCAGCTGTTCATTTTCAAGAGCAACCGTCTTGAAATGTCCAACCGCAGACACAATACGCTGCGCAGGAAAATACAACGTCGACACCGCTGTTGAAACAATGCTCTCGCGGATTGGATTCGGAGCCTGTCTCATCAGAAGTCCTAGTGCCAAGAAAAACACAAAGGCAACAATACCGTGCCTTTGTGTAAACAAGTCGACAATAAAGCGAATCGCCCTAAGCATCGAACCCTATCGTGTTAGTTCGAAGATGCTATCAAAACCGGGCGGTATTTGTCCAAATCTTCGAGAATGCGAGCAGCACCCTTGCAGACGCAAGTCAGAGCTTCATCAATCACGTTCACCGAAAGTCCCGTTTCCTTACGGATACGTTCGTCGAAGCCACGCAACTGAGAACCACCACCCGTCATGATGATACCCTTGTCGAAAATATCGGCAGAGAGTTCCGGCGGAGTAATGCTCAAGGCCTGCTTCACCGCTTCGATAATGGCGGTCACAGGTTCATTCAAGGCTTCACGAATTTCGGCACTGTTAATCGTCGTGGTACGCGGCATACCAGCCAAGAAGTCATGACCCTTCACTTCCATGGTCAGTTCTTCTTCCAGCGGGCTAGCAGAGCCAATCTGGATCTTGATTTGTTCTGCAGTGCTGTCACCCACGCAAAGGTTGTACATGGTGCGCAGGTAACGAACAATGGCTTCGTCCATTTCATCACCGCCCACACGCACAGAGGCGTTGCAAACGGTGCCATTCAAAGCGATTACGGCGATATCGGAAGTACCACCGCCAATATCGATCACCATGTTACCAATGGGGTCTTCAACCGGGATGCCCATACCAATAGCGGCAGCCATCGGTTCATGCACCAGGTGGACTTCCTTGGCACCGGCCTGCTTAGCAGCATCGATCACGGCACGCTTTTCCACTTCGGTAATGCCACTCGGAACGCCGACCACCACACGGGGTTTCACCATCCACAGCGGGTACTTCTGCACGCGCTTAATAAAGGTCTGCAGCAGGTTTTCCACCAGTTCAAAATCGGCAATCACGCCATCGCGCATCGGACGCACGGCACGGCTTTCGCCAGGCGTACGGCCAAGCATTTTCTTTGCTTCGAAACCGATAGCAGAAACACGGTTATTTTTGCTGTCCACCGCAATAACCGTAGGTTCATTGATGACTATTCCCTGACCCGCCACATGAACAAGCGTATTCGCCGTGCCAAGGTCAATACCGATATCGCAAGAAAAGAGGCCGAACAAAATCCAATCCTTGTTTAAGATTTAACTTCCGTAAAGAAATATAAAAAAGTTGTCCGATAGCAGAATGCCGTAGGCAAAAAAAAATTAAAATCTGCAATACCGTGAACGGAGTCCTATCTCAGCGTGTCCTTGCCGAATTTAAGTTCCTTCTTGTAGCGGTCCCAGCCACGGGTGTTCACGTCATAACGGTACTTGCGTTTTTCGTGTATGGAGATATCTTTGTAGATAAAGAAATCGACCTCGGCGTATGCCGCATAAATACGGGCTTCGGCGCCATCAAAGAGCCTAAAGTCCTTCACGCGGTAATACGGAGTATCCAGGAGCCCTTCGCGGCTTTTGGAAGCCTTCATAGTCTCTGCCACCATGAACTTCAAGTCGTCCTGCAAATAATCAGTTAATTTGTTCTCAATACGTTCTGTCGGTTCGGCACAACCGAACAGGAAAACGGCAAGGAATAGAGTAGCTATAGAGAAAAATTTCATAGCTATAATGTAGAAAGAATGCATAAACAAAAAAACGCCCCCATCAAAAGGGGCGTCTTCGTATTCAAGTCCGAATAAATCCGTATGAATTAGAACGAGTAGGTTGCATCCACTCTAGAGAAGATGCGGCCTTCACCCTGGAACGGGTTACGGAAGAGCAAGTCTTCAGCAACGGTCACGTCAATCTTCAGGCGTTCTTCGATATTGATACCGAAGCCGAATCCAACGTGGTCGTCGGCAGTGCCGTCAGCAAGCGGATTCGTGGTGAAGAAGGTACCGTCGTCCTTGCAAAGACCATAGCGTGTTTCGGTGTACTTGTTCTTTTCGTTCACGCTGCAATCGGTGTAAAGAATGGACTTCTGGCCACCCACGCGGATAACGAACCAGTCCCACCAAATGTTACGTTCGATACCGAAGCTGATCTTGCCACCGATGTCGGAACGCTTGTCCCAGTTCGGATCGTCTTCGTTGCGAGAGTCATAGACCCATGCACCGTCATCTACAGTCTTGTCGTAAACCCAGTCATGAGACTTCAGCTGATTCCAAATGAAGTCAAGGCCGAGCCAGAAGAAACCGCGGTCCATGGCCACATTGATACCCATGCCAGCCTGAGCACGCTTGTCATCGATACCAGGAGCCTGAGCGAGCTTCATGGAGACTGCCGGCACGAGTTCACCATCGATAGCTTCGAGAGTGAAGAAGGCACGAGCCTTAGCAAGGAAAGAGAAGTCTCCATCATCGAAGAAGCTGTGACGTTCCGGGCCGTACTGAACACGAGCAAGGCCGACAGATGCTTCGTAAGAAGTTCCGCTACCCACCTGGAAGTTCACACCACCATCAAACTGAACGATAGAGGCATAAGCCTTGCTATCCGGCTGATAGGTACCGCTTTCGTCCACATCGCCACCATCCTGGTGAGCAACGTAAACATGCAAGCCCCAAGCGTCGCCGCTAGAGAACGTGCCGCCCAAGAAGCCGTCAAAGTTCGTCACGGTTTCAGGAACAACCGTGTAAGTGTTCTTGCCGGTCTGCACGTAATCGGGCAAGTACATGGCAAGTTCGGTGTTAATGCGGCCAAAGAGACCACCGATCGTGAACTTCGGATCGGGATTGTTGTCTTCACCGAAAGAAATAGAGAAAATACCACCGAAAGTCGGATGCTGCGGGTCAACGTTTCCGCCAGCAGTCATATTGTTGTCGGTGTATGCACCAAAACCACCGATCAAGTAATTGGAGTAAAGGGATGCGTTTGCGGGGTTGTCAAAGATGCTTACATCGTCCATGATGTAAGTGGTGTTCTTACCCATAGATTCAACGCGAGCAAAGGTTGCAAAAGCGGAACCCACGCCAAGAATACCAAAAGCGGCACCAACGGCAGCAGCAGTTCTTATATTCATAGGATAACTCCTTGGAAAATTCTGCTTTAAAGTTAGTTTAATTAAATGAAAAACGCAATAAAATTTTAAACAAAAGCCAAATTTTTTATACAAAAAGGCCAAGCGGAGGAAATAGGCCTTTACATACAAAAAAGGCCGGACTTGGTAGTCCGGTCTTTTTTCAAGTTTTCGCCGAATTATTCGGAGAAGGTGAACGGGATCGTAACAGTGGTGTTACCAGACTTCACCTTGCTGAACTTCCAGCGGCTCACAGCGTTCTTGACTTCGCCGTCAAATTCGCCGTAACCGGTCGTAGAAGAAGCAATGGAGATGCTGATGATTTCGCCACCCGGAGCGATCGTGAACTTCAAGGTAACCTTACCCTGGAAGCCCGGTTTCTTCTTCAGGAACTTGTTGTAGATGTGGCGCAGACCCGGAGTACGCTGACGCACAACCTTCATGATGTCTGCAGCGGAACGAGATCCACCACCGGCACCCATGTCGATATCGCGTTCAGGAGCCCTTAGCCTTGGTAGCGATACCACCGCCACCGCCGCCGAGAAGACCAGCCAGGCCGTCACCGATACCACCGGAACCACCTTCGGCATAACCTTCGTTAAAGCCACCATCAGCCTTACCGCGACGACCACCGAGAACGGTCTTACCCGTCGTCTGGAGGCCAGCCACGTCCTTCAGCACCTTGTCGATGTCCTTAGAGAACTTCTGGTTCTTCATAAGGTCATAGGCGCCTGCAGAGGCATTCTTGGTCTGAGCAGTCAAGAGCTTAAGCACACCACGAGTCTGGGGAGCGTTGGGCTGACCCTTACCACGCGGCTTGCCACCACCACCAGCCTTCTTACGAGGCTTCTTGGGTTCTTCCTTCTTCTTCTCTTCCTTCTTCTCTTCCTTCTTTTCATCGATGGTCATAGAAGCAGTAAGATCAGCAGCGGCAGAGTCGTCGAACACGACTTCGTCCACCACCTGTTCGTACATGGAAGCCCAAAGGCAGATAGCCAAAGCTACGACTAAAGAGATACCGGCAATAGCACCCATCTTCTTGTCGGATTCCGGCATCAGGGACGCTACTAACGGATCCATTTCGGGAGTATTCTTTTTAGCCATAATTATTCCTCCCCTCCGTTCTTCTGCATAACGGCGAATGCAATGTGCGTATAGCCAGAGAAGCCACAAGTAGCCATGACCTTATACATTGCATCGTAAGGGATGTTCTTGTCGATCTGCACAATGATGTTACCGGCTTCGTCAGCAGGAAGACCCATCTTCAGGGCGTGTTCCTGTTCCGTTGCGCGGCGTTCCTTAAGAACGGAGTCCACCTTGGTCACAAGAAGATCTTCTTGCTTCAAGACGTCTTCGGTAGGAACGATCTTTGCGTTATCGACCACAACGTAGTTGTTATCGACCACGACTGTCAGAGCCACTTCCTTCGGCTGCACCTTAGAGGTAGACACCGGAAGGATGAGGTTTTCGGCCTGGGTCAAAAGCTGACCTTCAGCGTCCAAGTTCTTGATCATGAACACCAGAATAATGGTCATCATGTCCATCATGGACGTCAAAGAGAAAGGTACGTCTTCGCTAAATTTACGAGTTTTTCTAGCCATTATTAACCTCCCAGCTTAGCAAGGTTGATCTTGCTGAAACCGGCTTCTTTAGCACGGTCCATAAGTTGAATGATCTTATCGAACTGGGTGTCGTCGTTAGCAACGATGATGATGTTATCGACGTCTTCGAGGTCAATGAACTGCGTATGGATCTGAATCAGGTCCTTAGCGATCAATGATGTTCTTTGCAGCCACATCCGGTTTCAGCGTACGAGCCGAGTTCGGAGTGAGGGTTGCAAGCACAGCGCCTGCGCTCGGCTTCTTGAGCATCGGCGGCGGGGTCAGACCCATAGCGCCTTCGCCAGGAGCAGCGAGGAATGCGTTGTTACCGTCCACATATGCGCTGTCAGGCACATTTTCGGACTGAGAAGAATACACGGCCCAAATCACGCGGCCCGGGTCTTCTTCGGATTCCTTGTTGATGGCCCAGAGTTCGATGGATTCGATTTCATAAAGATACTTTTCTTTATCCATTTCGGATCCGTCTTTGCACTTGGGACCATGACCGCTTTCCACGGCCGACTTCACATCTTCCGGCGCATACGTAATGAGCTGCGCATCGGACTTGCAACGGAACGTCCACATTTCCTTGAAGTAAACGTTCGGCTGGAAACCACCGCGGGCACCGATCACCAGGTAATCACCAGTGATAGCGAGCGAGAGGTTAAGAGCCTGCTGGTCCGGTTCCGGAGGCGTATCGTTGTCCATATTCATCATGCTGCGTTCCGGCATGTTGATTTCAACGATAGCAAGCTTGGAGAAGGCGGTCATAGACAACAGCATAGGAATCAGGATAGTGAACAAGCCCATCGCCGGCAACAGGTCCGGTTCTTCAGGCTTGGCTGGTTTCTTAAGTTGTCTTGCCATGTTTTATAACTCCGTTAAAATTATCTCTCTATCTTCGATTAAGCGAGGGAGTTGATAATCTTGAGGCCCTTTTCTTCCATTTCCTGGATGAGGCGTTCGGAGTTCATGTTGAGGAGGCCAACGATGACCAGAAGAGGCACAGCGGAGAGAAGGCCGAGGAGCGTAGTACCCATAGCGATAGCAATACCATCGGAAAGGGCCTTAGCACGTTCAGCAGCCGGCTTGTTAGCCACAGCATCGAAGGTGTAGATCAGACCGTAAATGGTGCCCATAAGTCCAAGCAACGTGGAGATGGAAGCCATAACCTGAATGATGCTGATATAACGAGTAAGACGGGGAGCTTCGGTCAGGAACACTGCGTCGCAAGCAGCAGACATGGTTTCGCGGCCACCGTTACGGGCAGCAACGATTGCAGCCATCACGCGAGCGATCGGGAGCTTGGTTGCGTTGGCATAGCTGAGAGCTTCATCATAGCGCTGAGCAGAAATGTGAGTGCCGAACTTGGCCAAGAAATCCTTACGGCCCTTAGCGCTCTTCACCATGATGTAAAGGAAGCGTTCAACAGAGAAGCCGAGGCCAATCATGAACACCACGAGGATGATCCACATGAACTGGTAACCATCAGATTCCGGGCTGAAGGATTGAAGCATTTTAGACATTAGAGTACTCCTTGATTGAGTGTTTTGGTTTATTTTGAAAAATCTTTGTTCATATTTAATCTTTTTTAGAGCAAAATTGTGTAGTTGAGCTGGTAAAATCTTGTTTACTACTCAAAAAACGCCATTTTTGCCCTTATAGAATAGGGGAACCCTATGAACAAGGTTCCCCGTAAAATTGTTTTTACCGCTACTTTTTCTTGCCCTTCTTCTTGGCAGCCTTTTTCTTGGCCTTCGGGGCAGGAGCAGCTTCCGGTTCAGCGGCAGCTTCCGGTTCGTCGTCCATGGAGCTCATGGAAGAGGAAGTAGTAGAAGCAGAGCCACCAGCGAGTTGCTTCTGGAGGTCAGCAAGTTCAGCCTTCAACTTTTCGTTTTCAGTCTTGGCGTCCTTGATGATTTCACGGTAAGTCGTGATCTGTTCTTCCGGAGTCATGACTTCGGACTTAGCAATCTGTTCCAAGCGAGCCTTGGTCTTGAAGTAAGCCGGGTCAGAGAACAAGGTAGACGGATCGAACTTTTCGATCTTGGTGTTCAAGGTCTCGTTGTTTTCATCGAGAGTCTTGAGGAGTTCGAAGAGTTTTTCGGTCCACTGGTTTTCGATACCATAGTGAGCAGCAGCCTTAATACCAGTTGCGCACTGCGGAACAGCGAGTTCCTTAGCACCGTTAGAACGGTTGGTCAATTCTTCGCGGTAAGCCTCCAAGTCTTCGTGGACAGCTTCAACGGCGTCTTCCTTGGCCATGCCTTCGTATTCAACGTATTCCTTCACGATAGAAGCGGAGTCCGGCAGCGGAGAGTTAGCGAATGCGTCAGCCACTTCGACGAACACAGCGCAACCCTGGTAGTACATTTCAATGTAGCCTTCTTCAGCTTCGATCACATCCTGGTTGTAGAAGCCCTGGTCACGAGCAAGGTCAATGTTCTTCTGGAAGATCGGACGAGCCTGTTCATAGTAGCTCGGGAGCTGCTGCACGATACCGATACGTTCAGCAAACTTTTCTTCTTCCTTCTTGCCATTGAGTTCCTGTTCGCGGATCTTGGCAGCCATGGTCACGAAGAGCATACCCATCTTGTTGGTGGCCTTGAAGGTCCAGCGTTCAGATGCGTAGGTTGCAGACTTAGAGTACTGGCTCATAGCCTTCTGCAGGATATCGACCAACTGCTTGATAATCTTGGCCTTTTCCTTTTCCTTACCCTTCAGGACATACGGATCCATCTTGTGGTATTCATGTTCACCGAGGTAGAAGGCAGCTTCAGCCGGGACACCCGGATCAGCATTCTTGATCTGCAGACCGTACTTGTCGTAGGCTTCGAGAGTCTTGCGATAGTCTTCAACAGCCTTTTCTTCTTCCTTAAGTTCCATGTAAGCACGAGCGGCACCGATATAGGCAGCGATCAGCTTTTCCTTATCGTCGTTACCGTAGGCCTTGATGAAGTTGTGGTATTCAGAAGCAGCGAGTTCCCACTTCTTAGCATTGCCGTATGCCATCGGGATGCTGAACGCAGCGTCGAGAGCGTAAGAACTCTTCGGGTAGTCGCGAACGAGGTCCTTAGAGCAGCGGATTGCTTCGTCGGTCATCTTGGCTTCATCGTAGCTCAAGCAGGCGCTGTACAAGTAACCCGGAGTTCGTTCATCCTTCGGATAGCGCTTGTAAGCAATTTCGTAAGTCACAGCAGCAGCCTTCTTGTCGGCGATGGTGTCGTAGACCTGAGCTGCAGAACCGATAGCCATGAAGGCCATAGAATCCTGCGGGAAGTTGTTCGTGATGAACAAGTAGGTCTGAGCAGCTTCGCGGTATTCCTGTTCGAAGTACTTCTGATCGTTCTTCTTCAGGTTAGCAGCCTTCTTGTGAGCGTCACCAGCACGGACGATACCCTTGATGGTGAGCGGAGACTTAGCATACTGCTTGGGGAGAATCATGAAGGTTTCGGCAGCCTTGATGAACTGCTGATCCTTTTCATAGGCGGCACCGGCTTCGAACACGGCCTTGTCAGCAATGTCGATGAGCGGGTAGCGCTTCACGAGAGCGAGGTAAGCTTCAGCACCCTTCTGATACTGGTTCTGCTTAACGGACTGTTCTGCCATCTGGAAGAGCACGTAAGCGATAGCCTTTTCGATTTCCTTGGCCATGGAGTCATTACGAGTTTCCTTGACCTGAGTATACTGCTTATACAGCCATTCGAATTCGGTGAGGGATTCGTCGTAAGAGCCAGATTCCAAGAGAGACTGAGCAAGCATACGGCTGATGAGCAAAATGTACTGATGCTTCGGGAAGTCCTGCTTAAGCTTGCGGAGCACGCCCACAGCCACCTTGAACTGCTTGGCATCGTAATGAACGATAGCGGCGTTGTATGCAAGTTCTGCAGCTTCCTTGTTCTGGCCGAACTTGGCCATGTACTTGTTAACCTGATCGAAGTAAGCCTTGGTTTCTTCAGACTTGTAAGCCTTCACAGCATCGTCGCCATACTTTTTCTTCTTGGCGTGGAGCCCATCGGGCGACGGCCGTAGCGAGTGGTATCAGTATCGACGATCCAGTTGAACATCTTGGCAGCGTTAGCAAACTGGCCCATTTCCTGGTAAACGAGAGCGAGGTTGATGTGAACCTTGTATTCGTCCCAAGTCGGTTCCTTGGCATAGCGCTTCAGGAATGCTTCGTAAGCCTTGATGGCTTCTGCATACTGCTTCTTACCGGCTTCCAGGTCTCCTTCCTTGGTGAGCTTGGCAGCGCGAGCATGGTGATACTGCGGAATGTCGAGCATAGCGCCGCGGATAGCGGTTTCTGCGTTCTTCACAGATTCCGGATACTTCTGGTTCTTCTTGTACCAAGAAGAGTTACGGTCATAGCGCTTCACCACAGTGTAGCGATGCTGCTGAGCTTCTTCAAACTTCTGCTGGATGATGAGGATTTCGATCATCGCAATATCAGCAAGAGGAGCGTCGATGTAATCCGGGTTGATGTTCATCAAGCGCTTGAAGGACTGCACGGCTTCTTCGTTACGGTCGTGGTCCTTGTTCTTCATACCGATACGATAGTACACGGAATCCTTAAACGGAACCTTCTTGTCCTTCAAGAAAGATTCAGCTTCGGCAACACCACCACCTTCAAGGTCAGAGAAAGAGGCTGCCATGAAGTCCATAGCTTCTGCGCGCAAGTCAGCAGGATATTTACCCTTGTCAGCACCGATGATGTATTCATAGTACTTGACTGCAGCAGTTTCGTATTCAGCAATGTTGTAGTAAGATTCTGCCAAGTGGTACATGGCAAGGGCAGCTTCCTTACCCGTAAGGGTTTCGAAGCCGGTCACCTTCTTGTACGCCTTGATAGCGTCACGGAACTTGCGGTTCATGAAGTGGTATTCCGCAATACGGAGCCAAGCCTTCGGCACAAGACCGTTGTCCGGGAAGTTTTCGACCAAGCGCATACGGAGCTTGTATGCCTTTTCGTCTTCACCACTAGCTTCCTGCACAGCAGCAGCCTGGTAAATAACGGTCGGAGTCTTGTCTTCCTTCGGATACTTGTCGATATATTCGAGGAAGTAACCCAAGGACTTCTGGTGATCAGCCTTCGGGAGCTGATCGATGTTGGCGCACTTTGCCGGCTTGTTATCGCGGTCGGCGCACCATGCTACATCTTCTTCATACTGGGCGTTCTTATCGAGGAAGTGCTTTTCTTCGAGCTGGAACTGATAGTGGCCCAACTGCTGGAGAGCAGATGCGCAACGCTTGTTCTGCTTGCCCTTACAGTTGTTTACTTGCTTTTCCCACTGTCTAATGGCATCTTCCATGCCCTTTTCATCGAGGCCACCGGAACGGCAAGCCTGCTCGGCCTGGTTCTTGAGAACCTTGTAGGAGCCTGCGCACTGGGTCTTTTCCGGTCCCTTCGGCATGGCCTTACACTTGGCCGCCAATTTCTTGGCTTCATTGACTTTGTCTTTACAAGGATCTGACGCTGCAAAAGAGGTGCCTACGAGCGAGCAGACGATTGCACCAACAAGCAAAAATTTTTTCATTTTTCTCTTTCCACCTATTGAGATAAAAAAGGGGAAGACCTGGTTTTTAAAAGCCAGGTCTAACTTCATTCATTGTTTATTCCAAATCGTCTAACTCGTCATCCAGGCTTTCAAGTTCCTGAGCGGCTTCAGAGCTTGCGGCACCCTGACCCATCTTAGTCTTGACGGTTGCCAAGGTAAAGCCAGCGTCATCCAAAATACGCTTACGGTTAGATTCGAAACGGTCACTCTGAATAGCCTTCTGAGTGAATGCGGCGTAATCTTCGATAGCAGCGTTAGCCTTGTCGAAGCTCGGCTGCAAGGCTTCGCGCTTGCTCTGCACACGCGGAGTCGGGAGCTGGCGAGCAAGATCAAGTGCCTTGACCTGCACGGAGTCGAATTCGTCCTGCATGGCGTCGAAAGCCTGGCGGGCGCTATCGCGAGCAGCAACGGTCACAACCGGCTGTTCGGTACGCTTTTCAGCCTGTTCAAGAGACTTCACAGCGTTGTTGTAATCCTTCTTGATGAAGTAGCAGTAACCCTGAACGAGGTATGCTTCAGACACGAGGAAGGATTCAGGCATATTCTTAATAATCCACTGAGCCGGCTTGATGGCTTCGTCCGGTTTGTTAACCTTGAGGAAGGACCATGCGATACCGAGCATAGCTTCGTCGTACACCGGAGAACCGGGCTGCACCTGGCCATACATCTGAGCGGCAGCCGGAATGTCGGCCTTTTCGCCAGAGAAGTAGATATGGCCGAGCTTCACCTTAGCAGCGTCCTGCAAGTCACGTTCAGACTGGTTGGACACCGGCTGTTCGGTAATGTCGCGGAAGCAGTTTTCAGCTTCGTCGAACTTGCCGAGACGGCTGTAAGCAATACCCATGGTGTAACGGGCGTAGAAGTAGTTGGCGTTACCCGGAAGGATGGCGGCGAGCAGGTCGACAGATTCCTGATAGAGGCCCTGTTCGAACTTGATCTGGCCGGCAACGTAGTCAGCGTCAGCCTTCACGTCGCTTTCACCGAACTTCTGAGCAATATTCTGGTACTTGGCCATAGCGTCGATGTACTTGCCTTCCTTATAGTCGATGTTCATCAACTGGAAGTGATACTTGGCGCGCTGGTCACTCTGCGGATAGCGCTTGATAGCGTCTTCGTACACAGACTTAGCAGCCTTGTGCATGCGGAGGTTTTCGAAAGACTTTGCCTTATAGAAGGCGGCCTGGTCCACAAGGTGGAATGCCGGGTACTTAGTCTGAACCTTACCGAAGGCGTATGCAGCTTCCAAGAACTGACGGTTCAAGTAGAGACGCATAGCGGCGCGGTAGTCGTTTTCAGGTTCGATCTTCAAACGACGATAACGTTCTTCACCGATTTTCTCTTCGCGAGTATCACCGAAGCGGCTGGTGAGCTTGACAGCCCAGATGAAGCCACGGTTCTTCTTGGCATAGAGGTCATCGTGAGACATTTCGAGGTCGAGAGCGAGGTAACGGAAGATGCTCACATCCTTGACGTTAACCGTAGCGCCAGCAACCGGGTAACCTTCCTTC
>CADBHQ010000008.1 GCA_902794535.1 Fibrobacter succinogenes
TGTCACGTGGTCCACGTCAATACCGCGGGCTGCCACGTCCGTACAAATGAGAATGCGGAGTTTCTTGTCGCGGAAAGCGTTCAAGGTCTTTTCGCGCATATTCTGGGCGACATCGCCACTCAGAGCGCCCACGTTGAAGCCGTAGCCCGAAAGCACTTGTTCCAGGTAGCTCACGTCGCTCTTTTTGTTGCAGAAAATCATGCAGCTTTCAGGATTGTAGTATTCCAGAACCTTGATGGTCATGGAATCCTTGTCCATCACATCGCAAGAATACCAGCGGTGTTCCAGGTTGTTTGCGATCACCTTGTCGTAGCTGAGCGACAGGAATTCGGCGCTCGGACGCTGGAATTCGCGGGCGAGGCTCTTCACGGTCTGCGGAATGGTGGCGCTGAACATGGTGCAGGCAATCTGCTTGGGCAGGTACTTGCGAATCTTCTGCATGTCGGGGTAGAAACCCATCGAAAGCATTTCGTCGGCTTCGTCCAGAATCAGGTCGCGGATGTCCAAGAAGTCCACATTGCCGCGCTGCACATGGTCCATCAGGCGACCCGGAGTTGCCACAATGATATGCACGCCGTTCTTGAGGGCCTTCAGCTGCGGTTCATAACTCACACCGCCGAAAATGGCGACGGAGCGAATGCCCGTGCCGGCAGAAAGTTTTTCGATTTCGTCTTGAACCTGCAAGCAGAGTTCACGTGTCGGCACGAGAATCAAAGCCTGCGGGAAAATATGGTCGCGAACAATCACCTGCAAAAGCGGGAGAACGTAGGCGCCGGTCTTTCCCGAACCGGTCTTGGACTGCACCAGCATATCGCGGGCGGCGAGCATGTAAGGAATCGTCTTGCGCTGTACCGGCATCAGGTCGGTCCAGCCGTGCTGAGCGAGAACAGCCTTCTGTTCTTCGGGCAACATGTCAAAAGTATAGTCGGGGAGCTTGTGTTCGGGCTCGATAATCTTAACGGGAGTCAGAAACGGATTTACTTTTTCTTCTTTCTTCTCTTCTTTTACTTCTTCACTCATAGTGAGCGCAAATGTAGAAAAATCCTACTTAAACGGTGTCCAGTGGTATTCCAACCCAACGCTGATAAACCAGTCAACAGTGCTTGCGCCAATGGTTGTGGGTTCAGCTGCTGCGTCGGGCGAGGGTTCTACATAGACATCTTTACCGCGGCTCGAAATGCCGGTGCGCACGCTTAGGCCGTAGTGTTGCAAGAATACGCATTGCGTGCCAAATCCAAAGAGGGCGCCCTTGTAGGGGTCTTCGGTCTTGAATCGGGTCTCGTATTCCCTAGAGGGCTTTTTCTTGGAATCTTTGAGTTCTATGTCTTCGGCGTAGAAACTGTATTGGAATCCGAGGAAGGCGAACAGGTGCAAGTCTAGCCATTTGAATGGTTCGTAGGTTCTTGCAAACATCACGTTCAGGCCGATTTCGTGCTGAGAGAAATTCCAGTGGTCCAGTTCTTCGTAAACTTCGTCGCGGTCGTCTATTTTTACGGCGTGGTCCGAATAGCGGTAGAATATTTCGCCACCGATAAAGCCAAACCAGATTCCGCCCGCATACAGAGTAAAGAGCGGGGTGGAATCGTCCATGAAGTTCCAGAGGCTAACGGAGTCTCGTGTTGCGCGGTAATTCGAAACGCGGCTTCTGATTTTGCGCTTGTACCAGCTGTACGGTGTGAGCGGAATTTGGGCCTGGGCGTATCCAGCAGAAATACCTGCCCAAGATCTGAATGTCGGCGTTTCCTTGTAAAGCTCGTCGGGTTCCGTCTCTTTTTTCAGACGTTCTTCTTTTGTTAAACGGCGCTTGGTGTGGCGACCAAAAAAGGCGCTGGCAATATCATCACCCAAGGCAATCTTGTCGGATGTCTTTGCAACGGTTCCTGCACTTCTCGGTTCAAGCGTTGTTTCGTCGAAAATAGCGATTTGCAGGTCTTTGCCTTTATCGGCAATAAACAAAACGATTTTGTCTTCGAGTGCCTGGATTTTGGCCATCATGGAGGGGTGACGCGCTTTCAAAAGATGCGCGTCCAGGCCGGGCTCAATGTTGTTGGAAAGCCAAGATGCGTAACGCATGGCGACGGTGTCGCGTTCCCATTCACCGAAAAGTCTGCACTTGGGGTCGCCAATGCCGGAATTGTTGCGGCGTAACGATAGGCAGAATTCTTTGGGGTCAATGGCGGGCTCCTTGTCGGGAGTCCAAATCAAGATGTCGGCGTTTTGCCACAGCGTCCAGTGGGAATCAAAGAAGATGTCCTTGGCGTAAGCGTTCCCTGCCAAAAAGGCTTGCGCAAAAATCACGACTGCAAATGCAATTAGGGAAAGGCGTCTCATTTGCCGGCCCCCTTGTACATGTTCTTGCGAATCTGTTGGACAGTTTGCCGCATCAGTTGTTCAAGGTCGTTCAAAGTGAGCTTGATAACCGGGTGCTGGATTTCGTCGACGGCGCTAAACAACGAACGTTGTTTTACATTGTCCCACAATGTATACGATACAATGGCGCTGATATTCTTGACTTCGCGCTTGTCTTCCAATTCGTTGTGAATCAAGGCGTAGTCAAAGAAGTTTTCTCGCTTCAAGTCGGTGCCGATAATGACTTCGTGAATCAAGAGAATCTGCGGAGGAACGCTGCCGTCAGGAGCTTTAACTGTCACACCTTGCTCGGGGAGTTTCCCCTTCATGAAAATGCGGTCGTCGAGTTTCTGGCTTTCTTCGGGGAAGCTTGCCAGCACAGAATCGGGCAGAACGTTCAGCTTGCTGTAACCGCCGCGGAATTCGTGTTCCATGGCTTTGGAGCAAAATTCAGTCGCTTTGATTTGCGTGCTGTCGCCAAAGTCCAGGCGGTTTGCAAACCACTTGGTTCGGGTAATGACAAACGACTTCTGGAGCCCCGTTACCGTAAGTTCGCCATAGGGCGCTTGCTTGTAGGCGGGATGGCTGCTGGACCAATGGTAAGAATCGGCGCAACCCGTGAAGAGTAGCGCCGCCATTACAAACAATGTTCCAAAGAGGCGTGCCATTAATCCTTGCTGATTACGGTGCGCCCCACTTTTCGCGGTAAGCGTACACCTTGTCGAGGATTCCTTCGGGAGCGTTGATCTTCTTGCGATTTTCTTCGCTTTCGAGGAAGGCGATAATGTCGTTGATGTTCACGATGGAGTGAGCTTCGATGCCGTATTCGTCTTGCACGGTCTGGAGCGCGGACTTGCCGTTATCGAGCTTTTCCTTGCGGTCCACCGAAATCAAGAGACCGATAACGTTTGCATTCTCAATCTTCGAAAGAGCCTGCATCGTTTCGTTCACGCTGGTGCCTGCGGTAATCACGTCTTCGATAATCACGACGTTCGTCTTTTCGGCGTACTTGTAACCGACGAGCATGCCGCCTTCACCGTGGTCCTTCGCTTCTTTGCGGTTGTAGGTAAAGGTGAGGTCTTGGCTGTACACGTCAGAAAGCTTCATGGCGGTGGCTGCGCACAGCGGAATGCCCTTGTAGGCCGGTCCATAAAGGTTCTGGGCCTTGCCGTCGAAATGCTTCATGAAAGCGGCGGCGTAAAATTCGGCAAGCTTGGAAAGCGTGCGTCCGGTACGGAACTCTCCGGTGTTAATGAAGTACGGCGTATTGCGGCCGCTCTTGGTCACGAAATCACCGAACTTGAGTGCGCCGGCTTCTACGAGAAAATGAACAAATTGGTCTTTATTATTCATGATGGAACCTTAGTAGCTAGTTATGCGCTTGCACCGCAGAGAAGGCTGAAGATTCGGGCGAACACGTTCGTTTCTTCGGTCAGAATTTCGATGACAACCAAGAGGATTGTAATCAGTACGCACAGACCGATGTAGAAATAGAACGACTTCTTGAAGCCCTTGATCTTCATCTTGAAAATGGCCCAAGCAATCACGCTAAAGATAGCGCTGAAAGTCCATGCGGCAACGGCACCGAGCGAAATACCCGGAATCAGGCTGATGGCAAACGTGAGGGCGATACCCGGCATAAAGTAGAAGCAAATGCACAGGACGCTCAACAGGGCGAATCCGACATAGTGAGAGAAACCGCGTTCGCGCTGGACAATCACCTGCGGCTGGGTCGGCGATGCGTAGGATTCTTCTACGGGAGCTTCCTGCGGAATGCTCTCGGCGCTAGATTCCGGTGCGGTTTCGTTTTCAACAACCGGAGCAACTTCGGCGGGAGCTTCGGTTGTGACTTCGTTTTGATTCAGTTCTTCGGACATATTGTCTCCTGTAAAATTCTAGAGAATAAAGGTGCGGCCGGCGTAAACGAATACGCGGTGTTCGAGCCAAAGCTTGAGGGCGGCAGACAGCGTGCGCTTTTCGATATCCTTGCCCAGTTCCACGAGTTCGTCGATGCTGGCGGTTTCAGGCACGCGCTGGATATCCTGACAAATAATCGGGCCTTGGTCCAGGTCTTCGGTGGCAAAGTGAGCGGTTGCACCGATAATCTTCACACCCTTGTGCCAGGCCTGGTGGTAGGGCTTTGCACCCTTGAATGCCGGCAAGAATCCGTGGTGGATGTTGATAATGCGGTACTTGAATTCTTCGGTAAAGGCTTCGCTCAAGATCTGCATGTAACGAGCGAGTACCACAGTATCGGTCTTGGTTTCGGCGATAATTTCGCGGAAACGATTTTCGGGAATGCTCTTGTCCGGGTTCGACGGCACATAGTAGAACGGCACGCCGAAGGTTCCGCCCACAGGGCCCAGGTCGGGGTGGTTACCCACAATGCAACTGAACTCGCAGGGGAGGTCTCCATCGCGGTGTTTGAGCAAAAGGTCATAAAGGCAGTGGTCCGTCTTCGAAACGAAGATGGCTACGCGTTCAATTTTGGTGGTGTCGAACAACTTCCAGTTCAGGTGGAGGTGACCTTCCAAGGTTTCCAGATGTTTGCGGACTTCTTCGATATTTTCGGATTCCGCTTCAAAAACGGCACGTAAAAAGAAAGTTTCGATATCTTTTGCCGTATGTTGCTGTAAATCAACAATGTTGGCGCCCGCCTTGGCGAGTACCTGGGTAGTTCCGGCAATAAGTCCCTTTTGGTCAGGGCAATGAATCTGCAAAATGTAACGTGTAATAGCCATAGCCCAAAATTATAAAAACGCAGGCATTAAGTCTTTGCTTCCCTTCCGAAAATCTAAAATATTCTAACTTTAAACCGGAAACTTTATACGAGAAGGAAAAATGAGTCGTAAATTCTCTTTCAAGTCTATGTTTGCTGTCGTATTCGGTATGGCGGTTGTTCAGGCATTTGCTGTTCCTCAGAAGTCTTGGGACGCTATCTACAATGCCGAAGGCGAAGGTGATTATTCTGCCGCCAAGATCGAAGGCAAAATCCGTTTCGGTAAGTACACTCACTATAAAGAAGTCCAGCCGGTTTCTTTCAAGGTGAACGATAGTTTGTTTGCTTTCTCGGTGGCCGGTAACATGACTGTTGCTTCCGACAAGATCGAAAAGGAACATTTCTACGAAAAGTGCAACGAAACCATGGAAGCATGGATTTCGTTCTTCAATACTCCGCGCGATTTCGGTGGTGAAAACCTGATTATCAACATTGCTGGCGTGGACCTCGCTTGTGGCGATGAACTTTTTGCTGTGGGCGATTTGCGCATCAAGTTCACGAACCCCAAGGCTCAGGAAGCTTGGGCAAACACTTTGGAAGGCCGCGAAAAGTACAAGCGTGAAAAGGTGGTGGAATACCGCCGCGCCGAACAGGAACACCGCTCTTCTCTCCGCGATGTGTCTGGCATGGTTAAGGACCCGCGTGACGGCCAAGTGTATCGCACCATTAAGGTTGAAGGCCGTGAATGGTTTGCCCAGAACGTGAACTACAATGTGGAAGGTCACTCCTGGTGCTACGAAGACAAGGAAAACTACTGCGCTCGCGGTGGCCGTCTGTATGACTTGGAAGGCGCCCGCAAGGCATGCCCCGAAGGTTGGCACTTGCCGCGTGACCGCGAATGGATGGACTTGCTCGTTGGCCTGACTCACTGCTACGATGGCGTGGACAAGTGCGAAAAGTTTGCTAACAAGATGAAGGCTACCACTGGCTGGCAGGGCGGTGGCGGTACCGACGAATACGGCTTCTCTATCTTCTCTTCGGGCTACCGCAAGATGGTGGGTAAGTCTATCGTCCGTTACGAAGACATGGGTGAATACGCCGGTTTCTGGTCTGCACAGAACGGTCGTAACGAAACCATTTGGATTTGGGCCATGGGCCGTATGAGTGACCAGATGGTCCGCCAGCTCGTGCCGAGCAAGACCAACGCCTACTCTGTCCGTTGCATCAATGGAAACTAGCGCGTCCGCGCCCCGAAATTGAAAAGGCCCCCGACGGGGGCCTTTTTTGTATTTATAGCGAGAAGCTCGCGCCGAAGGCGCGGCGTATTTTACATCTGGCGAATCGGGAAGAGTCCGAGCAGGTCGAGTACGTTTTCGAGCACGATCTGTGTTGCCTGAACCAAGAACAGGCGGGACTTTTCTTCGGCAGAACCGAGCACGCGGTCTTCGTGGATGAACTTGTGTGCGGCTTCTGCGATTTCCAAAGCATACTGGGCGAGAACGCTCGGTTCATCACCGGCGACGGCGTCCAGAATCTTCTTGCCCTTCTTTGACAAAATGTTAATGAGGCTGTAGGCAGCATCGTCGCCGAGCTGGGCCATGTCCACATCGGCGATATTCACCGTGTAGCCGGCCTTGCGCATAATGCTGCAAAGACGCACGTGGGCGTTCTGCACATACGGACCGGTATCGCCTTCAAAACTCATCACGGCATCCCAATCGAAACGCACATCCTTCAAGCGGCTGTTCTTGAGGTCGTTGAAGGTGAGGGCGGAAATACCGATCTGGCGAGCGATAAGTTCCTTGTTTTCGAGCTCCGGATTCTTCGCGTCGATGAATTCGAGAATCTTCTTCTGGGCAGCTTCAATCACGTCGCGAAGCAGGCTTGCGGTACCCGTACGGGTCTTGCCCTTTTCCCACTTGCCGTCGACCAGCTGCAGAATCACGCCGAACGGAATGTGGTACATGTCCTTGTACCATTCGCGGCCCATCTTCTTGAGCACATGGAACACCTGCTTGAAGTGCAGAGCTTGTCCGAGGTCCACCACGTAAAGGCACTTGTCGAAGTTGTATTCCTTCTTGCGGTAGCAAGCGGCGGCCAAGTCGCGGGTAGCGTACAAAGTAGAACCATCGCTCTTGCGAATCAGGCAGGGGTTCAGGTCGAATTCGTCGAGCATCACCACGTCCAAATCCTGGCTCTTGACCATCAGGTTCTTTTCGCGGAGTTCGTCGAGAATGGCCGGAATCTTGTCTTCGAAGAAGGATTCGCCGGTGTAGTGGTCGAAGCCCACGCCCATCATGTCATAAATGCGCATGAGTTCCTTGAGCGTTGCTGCGCGGAAGGCGGTCCAAAGCTTGCGGTAGAATTCATCACCCTGTTCGAGCTTGGTGAATGCGGCGCGTGCTTCATCTTCAAGGCCGGGTTCTTCTTTGCTGGCTTTGGAGAAGGCGGCGTAAAGAATGTTCAATTCCTTCACGGTCAGGCTATCCAGCGTGGCGTCGTCTGTCGGGCGCTTTTCGCGCAGGTACATCACGATGAGCTTGCCGAAAGCGGTTCCCCAGTCACCCAGGTGGTTAATGCGTTCCACCTTGTAACCGGCGGCCTTGTAAATGCGGGAAAGCGAGTTTCCGATCATTGTCGAACGCAGGTGATGGAAGGCGAGTTCCTTACCGATGTTCGGGGAGCTAAAGTCAATGCAGACCACTTTGCCGTTCGATGCGGCGTGACCGTATTCCAAGCCCTTGGCGGCGATTTCTTCGAGCGTCGACTTAGCCAAGAAGCTACGGTCGATAAAGAAGTTCAGGTAACCGTTCACGGCTTCGACCTTCGAAAGACCTGCCGGGAGCTTCACCTGGGCGGCCAAGTCTTCGGCGATCATTTTCGGGGCCTTGCGCATCACCTTGGCGAGCGAAAAACACGGAATGGTAAAGTTGCCGTGCGTGGTGTCTGGCGGCACAGAGATAAGCTTGAGGGCGGCTTCCTTTTCGAAGGAACCGGTAGCGGCGAGCGCTTCTGCGATTTCTTGCTCAAACGAGTTCATCTTCACTGCTCTTCTTCTTAGAGGTCTTCTTCACAAAGTCATTTTCGTCGAGATTTTCGATCTTGCCGTCGGCATACAGACGGTCCAGCGAAATTTCGTTACGCTTTTCTTCTTCGAACAGGTGTACCATCAGGTCGAGGCCTGCGTCGAACACAGCCCAGCGCACGCCTTCCTTGTATTCCACGCCCACGGACGGGAGCTTGTTTGCCTTGAATTCCTTACGCAGTTCGTTCAGAATAGCCTGCATCTGAGCTTCGCTTTCGCAGGTGGCGACAAGGAAAAAGTCGGTCACGTCTTTGATGCCGCGAAGGTCAATCAACTGGACGTTCTGGGCGCGCAGTTCAAAAAGAATGCTGGCTCCGATATTTACGGACTCTGGCAGGTCTGTGATTTTTGTTGTCATTATTCTTCTCCCTGTTCGGGTTCAATGATTTGATTAAAGTCTTTTCCTATGTAGACGGCGGCATCGACAACAGCGCGGCTACTATGAACGATAAGCACGTTGTCGGTCTTGAGCGCTTGAGCTAAAGCTTTGGCCCCTTCCCATTCGGGGTTTCTAAGCACGAGAACCGTCTCGTCGTAATTCTGCAAGCGGTCGTTCCTGGAACTCACGATATCGAAACCGTTGTCGCGCAGGTAGGAACGCATCTTGGCTGCAGCCCCTTGCATTCCGCAGCTGTTTAATACCTCGACATCGCCCTTGTAGGTTCGTTTGACCTTTACAATTTGGGCCTTTTTCGGCTTTTCTTCGCAACCTAAAAATGCCGTTGCAATAAACAACAGCGTAACCACCGTTAAGATGGCTGAAATAATGCGGTATGCTTTAGAAATGCTTTGGTACATTCGTCAGCACAAATTTAGTAAAATCCCCAATGGCGGTAAGGTCCGTATGCCTTGAAAGCGTCGTTTTCGTTTATGAACATGACCCTGACACTCATGTTGTCGTTGGGTTTATATTCCAAGGAAATATCAGGAATCACAATGCCTACGCGCCCTTGGCGAACATCTTCTTTTGCGACGGGTGAACCAAAACGGAAGTTGGAATAAAGCGGCATCCAGAGTCCGACATTTGCATATAAATGTAGTTCCGGCGTAAATTCGTAGGCGAGGTGTGCCATGTAGCTTTGCTGGGCGTAAGTTCCAAAAGAACCGCCCATAAAACTGATTGTATACGAGTAGGCGACTTTTAGCGCGGGGTCAAAGGTTTCGTGCCTGACTAAACGTTCGGGGTTAAAATGCTCACGATTCCAGGGAATTCCATCGTCTGGGACCACATACACGGTATCGACAATTGTGTCTTTCGGGGCTTCTTTGACGGCAGCGTTTTTTTTCGCGGTGCTTGCAACAGCGGAATCGGCCTTCGCAGGACTTTCCGCAAAGGCTGTCATTGCCATAAACAGCATCAAAAACAGCATTAACCGCATGCTTAGAATATAGAAAAAGGGACTGAAAGGATTTCCCTTTCAGCCCCTTAAGTCGAATTCTGCCTGTTATTTGTTGTTTTCCTGCGTGTTGTCGGGCTTGGTGACGCCTGCAAGCTTTGCTCCAAACATGGAACCAAGAACCGTGCGCAAGTCGATACCGAGAGAATCCGTGAGGCCGTTGGTGACCTGCGTGAGAGTCTTGGTAATGTCGCCTGTGAGCTTTGCCGTGTTGCCTTCGCCGTACATGGTGATGTTTCCAATCTTTTCCATGGGCTTAGCAATAGCGGCTGCGATTTGCGGCATCTGTTCGAAATATCTTTCGATAGTCTTCAGCTGCATTTCTTGGCGAGCGGCATCACCATAGAGCTTCATGGCTTCTGCCTTCTTGTTCAGCGCTTCAGCTTCGGCAAGGCCTTGTGCCTTGATAGCTTCTGCTTCGGCGAGACCCTTTGCCTTTGTGGCTTCTGCCTCGGCCATGGCTTTCGCCTTGGTGGCTTCGGCTTCGGCGAAGGCTTTTTCCTTTTCTGCATCGGCTATCTGCTTAATAGCTTTGGCGCGCTGTTCTTCCTTGTAACGGTCGGCTTCTGCGTCTTTCTGTTGCTGGAAAAGTTCCGCTTCAGAACGCTGAATCTGGGCCTGGCGTTCGGCTTCGGCTTTCTTTTCGATTTGAGCCTTCAGTTCCTTTTCGGTCACCATCACCATGCGTTCGCGAATTTCAATTTCCTTTTCCTGCTTGGCGACTTCGGCTTCGGCCTGGGCCACGTTGATTGCCTTTTGCTGGGTCTGCTTCTGGATTTCGTAAGCGGCATCGGCAATAGCCTTTTCTGTATCCGAAATCTTCTGCAGATTGGCCTTTTTCACGGCGAGGTCGTTCTGCTTTTGGGCGATTTCCAGTTCGGCGGCCACGGCAGCGTCGTTGGCGTCTTTCTTGGCCTGGGACTGAGCAACGCTGATATCTCTTTCGGCATTGGCCTTAGAAATGGCGGCTGCCTTGCGAATGGCAGAGGTCTTGTCCACACCCAGATTTTCAATCACGCCGTTAGCATCTTCAAAATTCTGGATATTGAAAGTCTGAACCACAATACCCAATTTTTCCAAGTCGGGAATAGCGTTTTCGAGCACGAGTTCAGAAACTTGCTTGCGGTCTCCCACAAGGTCTACCAGCTGCATGCGACCTACGATTTCGCGCATGTTACCTTCCAAGATATCTACAATCATGGCGCGGATGTCTTCGGGCTTCTTGTTCAAGAAGTTCTGTGCCGAAGACTTGAGACGGTCTGGATTATCCGAAATCTTGGCTGTCACGACAGCGTCGACAGAAACGTTGATGTAATCCTTTGTCGGAACCGGGCTTCCTGTCTTTACGTCAATTTGAATCAACTGCAAAGAAAGGTGGTCGGCGCGTTCAAAGAAGGGAATTCGAAGGCCCGCACGTCCGATAATGACTTTCGGAAGCTTCCGAAGGCCTGAAACGATAATGGCTTCGTCTGGTGCGGCCTTGATATACGACATCACAAAGATGATGGCGAGGAAAAATACCACAGCAAAAATAATTGTTAAAAGAATGCTTGTTTGCATAAATTAATTCTCCTTTTGTTTGTTCTAAATATATAACAAAAGATCTGCCACGGAATGACAGACCTCAAATTTTTCGATAGAATGAAAAAAAATTGTGACCGAGTGTTTAAACGATTTCGTTCTTGGCGTTCACGTGGATAACGGTGGGTTTCCACGACTTGGCTTCGGCTTCGCTCATGGTTGCATAAGCAACGATAATCACAAGGTCGCCCGGCTGAACAAGTCTTGCGGCTGCGCCGTTCAAGCAAATCACGCCAGAACCGGCAGGGCCTTCAATCACATAAGTATCAAGGCGGTTGCCGTTATTAACGTCCAAAACGCCGACTTTTTCGAAAGGAAGAATATTTGCGGCATCCATCAAATCGCGGGCAATAGTAATCGAACCCTCATAGTTGAGGTTTGCGTCGGTTACAGTAGCGCGATGGATTTTGCTTTTGAGTAATTCTAGCTGCATGATGCGCTTAGAATTTTACGTTGAAGAATCCGGCAACGCCCTTATCCGGGGTCGGGAGGATTCCGTAGCTGAAACGGTTTGCGTCCGGGTTGCTGTCCCACTGAGTGCTAAAGAATGCGTCTGCGAAGGACCAAATGTGTGCGCCCGCAACGAAAATCAGACCATACCACCAAGCGGAATTGCCGTCGATTGCAAGGTAAACCGTTGCACCGACGCTGACACCCCACAGGGCATCCATCCAAATGGCTTTCATCGATTCATCTTTGTGCCACTGATACAGCGACGGAATCAGCAAGGAAAGGTATGCATAGCCCTGGTCGCCAGAGCGGTTACGGTAAGAACGGTCGATATCGGCGTCTTCAAGGCCGCCAGAACGCTGGCTGATCCATTCCTGTTCGGAAACACCGAGCTTTTCCCAAGGTTTCTGGAGATATTCGGAGGGGCGAATGCCCATTTCTACGAGGTTCGTGAGTTTGTCTCTCGAGATGCCTTCTTGCTTGGCCTGCTGGAATTCCCACTGAGTGAGACCCATTTCTTCGTAGTTGAAGCCCTGCCATTCATCGGCAGTAGCCTTTGCTTCGCCAACATTTGCGCTAGGAGTTTCTTCGTTGCTGTTGTCGGCAAAAACGTCGTCCGTTTCCTCAGTAGCCCCGTAAGAATAGGAATCTTCGGAAGATTCATCGTCAAACTGTGCGAACGCAATGGAGCCGCACAAAAGCACCGTTGTGAGAATCTTGCACCAATTCGCCATCAGTTTCTTCCTTCAAAAGTAATGCCGGGGGAGGGAATCGAACCCTCACACTCTCGCGAGTACCGGATTTTGAGTCCGGCGCGTCTACCAATTTCACCACCCCGGCTCGGGGTTTGTTCAAATATAGAACAATTTTAGCATTTTTTGCAGGGGAAACCGCGAAAAAAGCTCTTTTTTGTGCAAATTTACCTTTTCAAAAGGGGTTGATATTCAATTTTTAGGGGGGCAAGCTTGCTTGCCGCGAAATCGACCGCCTTATCCTTGGTTTCAAACTTGCCTGTTTGGACTAAATAGAGGGTTCTTTCGCCGCGCGGCTGCTCAATAATCGTGCAGGTGATTTTTTGCTTTTTCAGGCTCGAAACCAACAAATCAGCATTAGATTTTGTTCCAAATGCGCCTAACTGCAGGGTCCAGTATTCCTGAGCGGGGGCTTGGGTGGCAGGAGCGGGGGCCGGCGCGGGTGCTGGGGCTGTAGCCTGGACAGCGGGTTTAGGTTGTTCAACCACCGGAGCCGGTTGGGCGGGTTTCGGTGCCGGTTCAGGGGTAACGGGCTGTGCAACCGGAGCTGCTTTGGTCTGCGATGCAGTGCGAATAGCCTTGATTGAATCCGGATTGTTCAGCAAGTTGCAGCGGTCATCCAAGTCTTCCGACTTTACTTTTGCCTTTACGGCCTTGCAAACCTTCTGCAGTACAATGGCTTGGTGCGGGTGCGAAGTTTCGATTGCCTGAATTAAGTCTTCGGCGGCCTTGTCGTACTTGCCAAGGTAGAGCCTGAACTGGGCGCTCGTCATCATCAAGTCCGAATAAATCGCTCTTTGCGGGTTCGTAGTCTTAATCAGACTGTCGAGGCGGTTGCCTGCAATCTTGAACGACTGGGCGCTACCCATTTGCGAAAGGGCGAGCACGTTCCACAAGTAGCATTCGGCGCGCAGTGAATCCGGTTCCTTGGGGCATGCGACTTCGTAGGCGGCAGCGGCTTCTTTCCAGTTGCCGGCAACGTATGCCTTTTGCGCATCAGCCATCGTCTGTGCGAATGAGTTTATGCAGCAAAGTGCAAGTAGAATAGAAAGTACGCTGATTTTGGAATCCATCTTTCGTCTCTCGTCTGTAGGCGCTTGCGCCGTTCTCTCGTCTAAACTAACTTTCCTCTAATCGTCCATCCGCGAATGTCGTCGAGCTTCACCTTCACGTAGTCGCCGGGCTTCACGATGCGGCCTTCTTCGGGCTTGAAAACCACCTTCTTGAAGTTGTCGGTTCGGCCGCGCAGTTCCGTCTCGTCGCGTGCGGAATTCTTTTCCACCAAAAGTTCCTCGGTACGGCCGAGCATCATCTGGTTGCGCTTGAGTGTAATGGCGTTCTGTAGTTCCACAAGGCGCGTGTGACGTTCCTGCTTTTCCTGTTCGGTGAGCGTCTCGGCTTCCTTGTACGATTCTGTGCCCTTGCGCGGGCTGTAGATGAACATGAAGGCGCTGTCGAACTGGCACTGTTCAAATGCCTTGAGCGTGTCTTCGAAATCGGCTTCGGTTTCGCCCACGAATCCGCAAATCACGTCCGTCGAAATTCCGTAGAACGGGTCTTTGCTGCGCAGCTGCTCGATAATCGAGAGGTACTGCTCCATATTGTGCTGGCGGCGCATCTTCTTGAGCATGGCGTCGGAGCCGCTCTGGATAGGAATGTGCGCGTAGTGACAGACCTTCGGGTTGTTGAGCAACACGTCGATGAGTTCGTTCGTATAGTGTCTCGGGTGCGGGCTAGTAAAGCGAATGCGGCGGATGCCGTCGATTTCAGAAACCTTCGTAAGGAGGTCGGCAAAGTTGCCGCCTTCAGTCTTGTAGGCGTTCACCGTCTGGCCCAGCAGCGTCACCTCGGTAATACCCTTGTCAGCGGCTTTGCGGACTTCGGCGAGCACGTCATTCATGTCGCGGTACTTTTCCGGCCCGCGCAGGTACGGCACAATGCAGTAGCTGCAGCGCTTGTTGCATCCGCGCTGAATAGCCACGAAGGTGGTAAAGTCGTTCTGGAGCTTCGCGTATTCGCCTAAGTAGTTTTCACTCAGGTCCTCGTCGATGAACATCTTGTGGTGCGTCAGGTGCAAGGGACTCTGGGCGTCGCCGAGCAGCAGTTCCGGGATTTTCTTGTACTGGTCCGGGCCCACGACGTAGCTCACGTTCGGGAGGCGCTTCAAAAGTTCCGGTCCGCGATTTTTAGCCATGCAACCGCACACGACAACCTTCACGTCGGGATTCTTCTTGTTCAGGTACTTGAGCTTGCTGATGTTCGCGATGGCGGTTTCCTCGGCCTTTTCGCGTACGCTGCAGGTGTTCACGATGATGAAGTCGGCATCTTCCTGGTTGCTCGTCTCAACGCAACCGCACATGTCGAGTTCCTGGGCGATCATCGCCGAGTCGTACTCGTTCATCTGGCAGCCGTATGTGGCCAAGTGGTATTTTTTCATGCGGGTAAAGATAGCATTTTTAGTTGGCAGAACTTAGAACTTAGAGCTTAGAAAAGTCATTCTGGAGCGTAAAGTGAGCCCAAGATAGAAAAATTAAAGACAGCGATAATTATTCAAAAATTCTAGTTCTTCTTGTTCGTTGGCAAAATTGTCTACACAAGATTCATGTTCTCCTGTAATGTCGCCAGGGGTTCCTGTGGCTAGTCCAATAATTCCGGTTCCTGTTCCTACTAGACCTCCCAAAAGTAACGCACCACCAATGTTAATTGAACAGATTGAACCAAATGTTATTCCAAATCCCAGTCCAAAGCCGATAATACCATTTCTTAATCCATTATCTTCAGTGATGACATCAGGACTTTTAATTTTATTTGTCTTGCAAATGTTGATAGATTCTCGCTGGACTGCAATAATTTGATTTTTGGAATTTCCGTCCCATCCTTCTAACGGACTCATGATGATTTCGTCTCTTTTGTTGTCATAGCAAAATCCATGATTCCTATATACATGCGTACTGTCGTTATCATCTTTCATTTCGAAAGCCATAGGATATGAATACCTGTTTATATCAAGATTGAATGATTTGACTGTGACGATTTTCTTATTGTCAGATTCTGTAATGATATGGGAATTGGATGAACCGGTTGCACATCCGATTAGTAGTATGTAAAACGGTATGAGTAAAAGAATTGCTTTCATTGTTTTTTTATGGCAGAGTTACAACTTTCCCGACAACGCCAACATTGTTTTCTGAAAGCTTGTAGCAGGCGTTTACTTCATAATTTTCGTTCTGTAGGACCGTCTTTGCTGACTTGGTTTGCCCCGAGGTCGCCTTGACTTCGATCAAAGCTGTTTCGCCCGCAATAGTTTCGACAAAGTCAATTTCAAGGCCGGAATTTTTGCGGAAGTAGTATAAGTTTCGTCCTTGCTTAGAGAAACAGTCTGCGACAATGTTCTCGTAAATAGCGCCCTTGTAAAATCCTAAGTCTCCGCTAAGGATTTTTGCCGCACATCCCTTTTCGAGCATCGCGACGAACAGTCCGGAGTCTTGCATGTAAATTTTAAAAGTATTTTCAATTTTGTAGCCATCTAGTGGTGTGGATATGTTTGTAAGGTTGTGACATAGATTGATGATGCCACAATCGTAAAGCCACTGGATTGCGTTTTGGTATGCTTCAGAACGACCTTTTTTTTCAAGTGAAGAATAAACGAATTTCTTGTTCTCTTTGGCAAGTTGTGCCGGAATGGAATCGAATACTCGGTTGATTCTTCCTAGAAGCGTCCTGTCAATTTCCTCGTTTTCATCTTCGTCAAGGTGTTTGCCGAAATCGTCCTTGTATTCTTCGAGAATGTCCTGCTGTTCCTGCCAAACAACGTTCATGTCGTTTGTCTCGACAAATCTGGAAACGATGTATGGGAGGCCTCCCACGCAGAGGTATTCCCTAAAATAGCGCAGCATGGCGTTGTGCGTGGCTTCGCTGACGGGTTTCTTGTTGTTGAAACATTCCTTTAGATAATCAATGACTTTTTCGTCAATGCCCTTTGCCCACAGAAATTCTTCGAAATCCATGGGCTTCATGTAAATGATTCGCTCAAATCCGGTGGGAACGCCCTTGCCCTTTTTCTTGTTGTACCCCTTTATTCCTAGGAGTGACCCCGTACAGATGACATCGTAGCGACCATCTTCCATGAATGGTTTAATACTTGCGCGGGCGTTTGCGCATTCTTGAATCTCGTCAAAAATGATGATGGTCTTTTGAGGTTCGAAGCGTGCATCGGGTAGCAGGGCTGAAAGGTCGATAGTCATTCGATTGACATTGAAGTCGCCATCGAAAATTTTGCGCGCACTGTCATTTTCTTTAAAGTTTACGTAGACCACATGCTTGTAGTGGCTCTTGGCGAATTCAAGTACACTGGATGTTTTGCCGATTTGGCGCATACCTTTGACGACAAGAGCTTTTTTCTTGCCCCCGCCATTTTTCCATTTTTCGAATTCCTTCAGGATTTTTCGCTTGAACATACTCTAAATATACACTTTTTCAAGGGATAAATCAATACTTTAATACACTTTTTCGACCCACTTTTATACTCTTGAATACACTTTTTCAAGGGAGTTTATTGAAAAATGGCGATTTTAGTTGAAATTTGACAGTTGTGTTTCTTAAAACATTCTTGAAAAAGGGGTGCTCCTGAGGCTCAAAAATTATACTATACTTAAAATATGGCGAAGCTCTTTAGCAAATGTTTGGGGAAGATTGTTCTGATGACTGCGGCAACGCTGTTTATCGCCTGTGGCGATGACGGGAGTAGCTTCGGCCCGGAGGGCGGCGAAAGCAGTTTTCCCGACACAACCAAAATCACATACGCTCTCAAGCCTTTTGACGGGCCGCTTTCTAACCCGCACAAGGGTTTTACGGTGCCGACCGGTGGCGCGTGGACTTTTGTTCCGGAGTTCGAATACGGTCCTTACGGTTCCCTGAACAACAGGGCATGGGACCTGGTCTCGTACGGTTCCGGCTATCAGCAGTGGAACAAGTTGAACCCGGCTAAGGGCGTTTACGACTGGACGGAACTGGAAAAGCTTTTGAACGCTCTTGCCGAACACAACATGGGCTATGCCCTGCGTGTGCTGCCATACACGCCTTCGTTTATCAAGAGCGATTTCCCGCCCCAAGAGGATTACGACTGGACTCCGCCTTTTGTCTACGAAATGGGGGCGAAGAAAATACAGATTGACTTGCGCGGGACAGACTACCATGCGTACGCTCCCGTCTGGGACGATTCCATCTACATCTGGGCGGCGAAGGAGTTCGCGAAGGCTCTGGCCGAAAAATACGATGGCGATCCGCGCATAGAATACATTGACATTCGCACTTTTGGCGAATGGGGCGAATGGCATACGTCTCACATATTGGGGAGCGAAATGCCTGCCGATTCGGTGTTGATTGACATGCTGGACTATTACGCATCCCTGTTTAAGAAAACCCAGCTGGTTCTGCCATCTAACGGTTTTGGCGATGTTTATACGCATGCGCTTGAACTCGGCATTACCAAGCGAGATGATGGGTTCATTGGCATTCCCGGCAGGCCGGATACTTTGTTGCGAGCGTACAATGCGAACCTACCGACTATTGCCGAAAATATAGCCGGTTACAAGACGATGCTGACCTACGATGACCTGATTCCCGGGGGTAACCAGAAGTGGACTCCGCAGCGTTGGGTGGACGCGATTACTACGGCTCATTTGACTTATTACGTGTTGGATCAAGATAACGATTGCGGTTACAATTTCTACAAGGACAATAAGGCCCTTGCGGATTCCATGAGCAAGGTCATCGGCTACAATTTTACGGTGACACAGGCGGAACTGGTGACTGTCGCAAATACAGCTGAAACTACGAACACATTGAACATTACCGTCAAGAATACTGGCGTAGCACCCTGCTTCTTTGATGTCTACATGGTGGCTGAATTCGTGGATAGTACGGGCAAGGCTCTTACGCAAATGGGCGAGACCGTCCGCATTCCGAAGGCGACTTTCAAGGATGGCGCATCAAAGGATTTCTCCTTTAAGGCAACTGGTGTGGCGAATATCGTGACGCAGCCGAACATCGCTATCGCCCTTTCCCTCTACGAAAGCGAAGATGCCTTCAAGAGTGGCAAAAATCCGACCGTCCGCTTTGACAATGACGGCCTCCAGGAAAATAATAAACTACTATTGCAATCCCAATAACGCGTAGTTTCATGTCCCTTCTGCTTGCTCTTTTATTTCTAGCGCTTTTCATTAGCGCCATTGTCCGTGGAAAGTTTTCTTACGGCAAGGCGGATTATGATTTCCATGAGCATCCGGTGCAGTTTGTTATCGTTGTTGTGTTTATTCTGGGTGTGTCGGCGCTTTGCTTTTACCGATTCCTTGTCGAGATGGAATTCATTCGGTAAATTTCTACATTTGGGCGCGCTATGCTCCAAAAGAAATCCCTCATTGTTTTTGACTTGGACGGGACTCTGTTCAATACGCTTGGTGATCTTGCCGTGGCGGTGAATTTTGCGCTGCACCATTTTGGGCTCCCGGAACACGAAGAACAGCGCGTGCGAACCTTTATCGGAAACGGTTCCATGAAGCTTATCGAGCGTAGTATGGGGGAGGCCGCGCTCCCTGAAAATATGGCTCGCTCCGGTGTGACCATCGAAATGGTTCACAAGGTCTATTCGGATTTTTATTGGGAACATTGCACCGAACGCACGCTTCCGAATCCGGGAATCGTTGAATTTTTGAACAATTCCAAAGCCCGCGTGGCAATGCTCACGAACAAGCCGCTTCGCCCTAGCGAAAAAATCCTGAATCACTTTGGACTTCGCAATCGTTTTGAATTTATTCTTTGTGGCGATACCACGCCCGAACGTAAGCCGAGCCCCGCTGGCTTGCTCAAGATTCTTGAAATGGCGGGCGTTTCTCGTGAAGATGCGGTAATGGTGGGCGATGACCAGCCGGACATTCTTGCAGCCCGTAATGCCGGGGTCGATTGCATTACGCTCCTTTGTGGCTTTGGAAAACCTGTGAATTTACTCCCGCTAAAGCCCGAAAATACGGTTGAAAGCTATGCTGAAATGTGTGTAGCTTTGAACGCGTGCACATAAAAAGTTATCTTCTGAATGAACTGTGGAGGGACTATGAAAAAAATTCTATTTCGCTCAATAAGTCTCTTGTGTCAAGCGGCTGTGATTTTCTTTCTGGCCGCTTGTGGCGATAATGCCAGCAGTTCAACCTCTGCAGAGGGCGAAAGCAGCGCCGTTGTTGATGAAGAATCCTGTTCGTCGTCTGTAAAATCGTCGAAAAAGACTTCTAGTTCCTCTGTTGCTAAAGAAAGTTCTTCGGAAACGGAAAGTTCGTCTTCTGAAAATGTTTCCAGTTCTTCGCTTGTTTCTTCTAGTTCTGTAGATTCTTCAAAATATTTACTTCCAGAAGATTCTTTGTATTTTTCAACGACCGTTGTCGAAGATACGCTTGAAATATTTACCTTCGGAAGTGTCATTTTCAATATTGCGGCAGATTCATTCTTGACTAAGTTCGATTACGGCGATTTCGTGACAGTGATGATTCCGGGCTATGACACATTAGACGTCCCCGTTGTTGCAAGTTATAGTGATGTATTTCCGGGCGAATTCTTTTTGTATGTATCTTCGGGCTTGAATTACATCAAGCTTGAGGCTCGCTATGGTCAGATGGCTGAAATCGTTGGTTTTGGGCGTGATATAACATTCCCGATTGACGTTACCATTCGAATACAGAAAAGAGGTGGCTATATCGATCACCTGAAAAATTTGCGATCGCTTTCGATATCGTATTACGTAGAGGCTTATCCAGATTTGTCCATCGAAGACTTTGCCAATTTCAGAATGGTGAAAACCACGGGAATGGGCGAGGGCGCTTTGTACCGTTCGTCGAATCCGCTGGACCCTTCGATTGGCCGTAATAAGTATGCCGATTCCTTGTCTCGGGTCGCGGGCGTCAAGACATTCTTGAATCTTACAGACAATGAGGCAAATGTCGAATTGTACAATGGCTATGCGGAATCTTATTACGCATCGCAGAACGTGGTGTACCTAGATGTGCAACCCGCTTTTGCAAATTCGCCGTTCAAGATAGGGTTCGTCAAGGGGCTGCGCTATATGATTGAGCACGAAGGCCCGTACTTGGTGCATTGCACTTATGGCATGGACCGTACTGGCTATACAATTGCCGTGCTTGAGGCGTTGATGGGGGCGACTGCCGAAGAAATCAAGGCCGATTACGTGAAAACGCACCAGAATTTCTTCACCGTTATCAAAGACTATCAAGTAGCCTTGACGTCAACGCAAGTGGAACTGATTCAAGCGGTTATCGTGAGGTTGATGCAAAATGCATACAAGGTGGAAGGTGTCGATATTTCGGATTTCGAAAACGTAGACCTTGCCGCAGCAACAGAATCCTACCTGCTTTCGCTCGGTTTGGAAAGTTCGGAAATCGAAGCCCTTAAAAACCGGCTAAGATAAACTTGTAGCTAGTACGATTCTCGGCTTTCCCAGATTTCTGCTTCCGTTTCGCAGATGTCTTTTTCGGATGCATCTGCTTTGCCTGTCATCATGTAGATGGCGTCGTCGACGAGTGCTGCAAAAACGCAACGCTGGAAGTCGCCTTTTACAACCTTGACGGTTCCGTAATGCTTTTCTTTGTTGTATACGGGGCCGATGGTTTTGCCTGCTCGTAAGGCGGCAGATTTGCTCAGCCAATAATCATGATCCCATTTTAAATAGTAGAGAATGAACGCTTCTTCGCTGGCGTCTTTTTCGATTGTAAAGCCTGGGTCGCGGTAGAGGTCTGCTTTGTTCATTCCTCTAAGCTCGACGTATTCGGGCTTTTTGAGCAAGGCGTATGCGGCAAGGTTCTTTTCGAGGGAGAAAAATTCCACTTTAATATTCCATTTGCCATCCAATTCGAAAGCAAGCGGTTTGGGAATGGGGGAATATAGGGTGCGGTTGACTTTTTTAACTAAGCCGCCGAGAGCGTTGACTGAACTTTCGGTTATAAATGGTTCTGTCTTGTTAGAAGGTTTTAACCCGCTTGCGCAACTTGAGAGCAATATGGCTAAGAGAAACAGAATGGCGAATTTGATCTTCATGCCCGAAATATACGTTTTTTTGTATATTGTAGCCATGAATTTCAAAAGCATTGTATTTGTTTCGGCTGTTGCTTTCGCATCGGCTGCCATGGCAGATGAAGCGATTCGCTTTGTTCCTGAAAATTACCCGATTGGTATGCTGAATCAGGGCGATACCAAGCACATTATTCTCAAGGGCGCGAATATCACGAATAAAGAAATCGTGCTTGAAAATGTGTTCGGTCAAGGCAATGGCATGTCGAACTTCAAGTTCCCTAACAAGATTCCTGCAAAAGGAACGGTGACGATTGAGTTTGATTTTAGCTCTGCCGAAATGGAAGGCCAAATCAATCCGGTGGTGGTGCTGGTCGATACTACGGGCAAACCTTATCTCGCCAACATGGATGGCATTGTGAAGGTTCCGTTTGTCTTTAGCGAAAAGCTCTTTGATGCTGGCTATTATGCCAAGGGCGAAAAGCGCGAATGGTCGTTCTACATTTGGGAAACCGACAAGAAGGCTCGCCCCGATATTGCTTTGGATGCCGAATCGGCCAAGCAGTTTTCCATTTCTACAAAACCGGTTATGTTGAACGTCGACAAACTGGAACAAATCAAGGAAGGCGGCAAGGTTCCGGGACTCAAGGTCACGCTTACGACTAAAGGCCTTTCTCGCGAAGGCTGGGAACTCAAGCAGAAGAGCATTCGAAAGATTGTATCGTTCAAGAGCAAAAAGTACCCCAAGGCTACACCGGACGTGCTGATTGTCGGTTATTGGAAGTAAATTTTTGGCTTTTTTGGGGCGTTAGCCTTGCAAAAAAGCCTATTTTTATCTAATTTTGACCCACCAATGAACCAACGGGATGTAGCTCAGCCTGGTAGAGCGCTTGAATGGGGTTCAAGAGGTCGCTGATTCGAATTCAGTCATCCCGATAAAAAACACCGCTTTTTAAAGCGGTGTTTTTTGTTTCTCAGAAATCTGTAGTGTCTAAGGGACTCTTACCCTTGCTTGTCTTCGCTTTCGGTGGACTCTTCGTCTGCTACCACGTCGTTGATCGTGCCGTTGCCTTTTTTCGGCTCGTCGTCGAGGTAGTCGATACTTAGTTCAAAATTTTGACCCTTGGGAACTTCTGCGTTCTTTTTCAGAGCGGCAAGTTCAATGGCGGCAGCCTCGTAGTCGGCTTCGGTTACCCATTCAGGCTTCCACACGATCACGCGGTTACGGCCACCTTCCTTACCTTGGTAAAGGGCCTTGTCTGCCATCTGGATACTGCGGTCTGCGCCGAGGCGGTCATCGAATTTTGCGACACCAAGAGTGATTGTAATCTTGATGGTGAAGTCCGCATAACGCACGGTCATTCGTTCGATTTGTCTGCGGAAGCGTTCGGCAACCACTCTTGCGCCTTCGAGGTCTGTTTCCGGCAACAGTGTCAAGAATTCTTCGCCGCCGTAACGGGCAAAGACATCGTACTTGCGCAGCAGGCCGCGAATCGTCTGAGCCACTGATTTCAAGATGATGTCACCGCAAGCATGGCCGTAGGTGTCGTTGATATTCTTGAAGTGGTCGATGTCGATAAAGATAAAGCAGAACGGCTTGTGCGTGCGAGCGGAACGTCCCATTTCGTTTGCGATGGTTTCGTTCATTTCGCGGCGGTTGGGAAGCCCGGTCAGTTCGTCGGTCTTCGAAATCAGTTCCAGCTTCTTGTTGACTTCTTCTAAATCCTTGGTTCGTTCCTTGACTTCCTGTTCCAAGATATCCCTATGGGCGTTCAGTTCTTTAATCTGGCGCTTAATGGTATCGTGCATAGAATTGAATGCATTGCTCAACTGGCCCAGTTCGTCTTTACGGTTGCCCACATGAATTTCATCGACGTCGAGGTTTCCATCGCTAATCTGGCGAATGTGTCTTGTCATGCGGTTCAGCGGTAGACCAAGTGTATAGAACATCCATGCGGCGACAATCAATATAATCAGGATTGCCACAAACAGAATTGCGATGCTAGCCTGAATAGCCGAAGAAATCAAATCGTCGATTTCATTTTTCGGTTGGAAAGCAAAAATGCCAAAGTCCGTATTGGTGTCAAAGAAATAGTTGACCAGGTATTGCTTCTTGTCGCTCAGTTCCTGGAAATGAGCTTTCTTGATCACGTAGTTTCGGGGGTCGATGTCTGCAAATCCGAGTTCCGTAATCTTGTGCGTGTCTGTCAGCCAGCGCTTCAAGTCGGGGTGGTAAAGAATTTCACCCTGACCATTGATGGCGACCAGGAATCCGTTCTTACCGATTTTATAGTTCGGGAAGTTCGTCCAAAGACGGCGAAGCGAAAAACTAGCGAGCAAGAAACCGGAAGAACTGGAGCGGTTCATAATGCTAATGCCGAACAGGCGCTTGGGGGGAGCGTCTTTTGCTTCCCTGAACCAAGGGGTCATGTACGGACGATGCTGAGTAATGCGCGAAAAGTCAATGGGGTATGGACTTTCTGTCGGAATGCCGACCATGGAATTGTCGCAGATGAATTCAAAGGCTCGGTCGTATAAGGTAACGGTTTCGCCCGAAATGAATAGCGACGAGACGCTATAGCTTTTAAGGTAGCTTGTAGCGGTCGTCGGATCCAGACTTTGAATTTCCGAAGTCTTTGCCAAAAGTGTCAGTCGGTCGCCGAACTGCTTCATTTCGCTAGAGGCCATGTTGCCAATCTGAGTGAGCATGGACTCGTTGTTGTTGAAGCTCCACTCTAGCATCAGGTTTGTCTGCTTAGACGTAAAGATGAAATTACTACCCGTGACCACAAGGGACATGGATACAATCAAAACGATAAGCACCTTGAAGACGATGCTTCGCGAAAAACCTGATATGGTGTGAATCGGCATAAGACGTTACTTTAGAAAACTTGTTATTTCTTGCGCTTGCGGATGAAGGCGAACAGGAATCCGAAGACCAGCATGAACACGAATACAAACGGAGCCTTCTTCATGTTGCTGTTAATGGCGCCATCTGTGGAATCCTTGGCGACTTCGGTCTGAGGCTTTTGTTCTTCGTTAATCTTGTTCCAAGCGGCTTTGAATTCCGCTGCGGTCATCAAGTTGGTTGTGGGATAATTCAACTTCTTGTCGATTTCAATGGAGTACTGATGGAATGTCTCGTACAGCTTGTCTTCGGAGTAGAGCGACGGGATTTCCATCTGTTCCCAAATGGCGCTGAACATGGCGACAAGTAACTGTTCCAGTTCGCCCCATTCCGGAATAGCCACGTAGGCGCGACCGGTTTCAAGAGCGCGAACGAGAATGTTGTAGTCTTCGTCTTTAGCCCATTCCTGCAGAACCTTTCTAGAAGGCGGCAAGAGACCGATTTGCTTGGTGTAGGCATCCAGGTTTTCATCGTTGGACAAGAACAGCAAGAGGTCGATTGCTTCTTTACGGTTGTTGTTTGTCGGAATGGCAAGGTTAGAGCCGCCGATAAAGCTTACGCTTCCGACCTTTCCCTTAGGAATGGGGAGAACCATGACGCTGTCTCTACCGATACGGGCATTCGAAAGACCGCCCATGCTTCCGTGGAAACGGGTCTGCATCACGATTTCAGAAGTGCTTACGATAAAGGCGAGTTCGCCGTTATTAAACTGCTGGGCAATTTGGGCGGTGTTGGTCTGCAAGGCTTCGGGAGTGACCAGTGTATCCATAATAAAGTGGAGGTAGCTGGAAATACCAAGAAGGGTTTCTTTGGAAAGAATGTTTGCATGCCACTTGCCGTTTTCATCTTTTTTGATGAAGGAACCGCCGTTACTCCAGATCCAAGGGGCGAAGTTGTGCGGAATGTTCCAGTCGCTCTTGCCGGGGAAGGCGAAACCTCTTACGTGAGCGCCATCGTCAAGGACTTCATCTTTGCTGTTGACCTTGCGGATAGCGTTCTTGAAACCTTCGTAAGTCCTGATGGAATCTCTTGTGATACCGTGTTCAGCAAGGATTCTCTTGTTGGCAAGGACCGGACGAATGTCGATAAACCACGGAATCGAGTAGATAATCGAATCTTCGTCGATATGTGTCGTGTTCCAGCTGACAGGTACAAATCTTTCGGGCTGAATAGACGACAGGTATTCGTTCAAAGGCTTAATTTCTTTGCGAGAAGCGAAATACGGAATCCAAGTGGTACCAAGCTGCAACACGTCCGGTGCGGGTGTTTGGCCGGCAAGGGCCTGCGAAATACGGGTCCAAGCTTCACCCCAGTCAAGCACTTCGACCTTAGTCGGAATATTGGTCTTCTTGGTATAGAGTTCAAGTCGTTTTTCGAGAATTTCTTGCGGAGATGCTCCGTTTGGCATAATCCAAACTGTGAGCGGCTGTTTTTTGGGGGCAGCCATTGCCGCTGTGGATACAATAGCCAAAGCCAAAATAGAATGTATAATACGATTCTTTCCGATACCCATTTGAACAACTCCTATGATTTTTCTTCTTCTTGGTATTTGAACATTAAAATAACAAAAAAATCATAAAAGTGATAAAAATCACCCCTCTAAGGGCCTGTTTTGCCACTCTAAATTGGAATAGGGACCTATAGTTTTGTTTGTAAAGTTTTGTAAACTATTTTAACGATTTTTTGAAAGTTAAAAAATTGAAAAAAAAGGGGGTATCTCACCAAACAATCATTTTTTAGTTATATTTTTCTTGTCGTAAGAAAACGATAATCAACCCTTAAGGAGTTAATAAAATGAAAAAAGGTATCATTACCCTTCTCTGCGCCGGCATGATTGTTCTTTCCGGCTGCTATGGCAAGTACGCATGCTTCAACAAGTTGCTCGCTTGGAACGGCACCCTTGGTAACAAGTGGCTCAACTCCATCGTGCACTTCGGCATGAACGTGATCCCGGTCTACGGTATCGCTCTGTTCGTGGACTTCCTCGTCCTCAACACTGTCGAATTCTGGACTGGCTCCAACCCGCTCGCTTCTGGCGACTCCTACTATGAAAAGGACGCTCAGGGCAACGAAATTGCCGCTGTCAAGAATGCTGACGGTTCTATGACCGTTGAAATGACCACCGCTGCTGGCGAAAAGGCCACCATGACCCTCCAGCGCGATGAAAACGTTATCCGCGCCCTCGACGCCGAAGGTAACGTTGTTGCTCAGCGCGAACTCGACAAGTAATATCTTACTTGATTGAAATTCAAGGACCTTGGTTTTTGCCAAGGTCTCTTTTTATTTATTTTATTATATATTTAGGCTATGCTATGGCGTGTGTGTTACATAGGGGTGCTTTCGCTCACCTTTTTCTTGATGTCTTGTGTCAAAGACGACATCAAGCGTGGTAACGACGCCTTGCGTATTGGCGACTACGAACGCGCCATTGCAAATTTCTCGAAAGCCTTGGATGTCGAACCTGCAAACCGCGACGCCCGTTACGGGTTGGCCCTTTCTTATTACGCCGTGGCGGAGCAGACTGACCGGTTTAAGGACTCTTCGTTTGTCCGTTGGAGCCGTGCGGCCCGTGAATTCAAGATTCTATACGGTCTAGATAGCAGCGGAAAAATCGATGCTAATTATTCTACGTGCCTGTTCTACCTGGCCCGAGCAACGTTGAACCACGATGCTTCTGCGAACGTTCTGCCCTTATTGGATAAATCTATCGGATTGGATAGCCTGAACTATTTTAGTTATAACTTGAAGGGCTTGATTCTTGCCCAAAGCAGCGCTCCCGGTGACTTGAATATCGCAAAGAATATATTCATCCACATTGTAACGCGAGAGCCTGGATTTGTGTCTGCATACATTAACCTCGGAAATATTTACTGGGATGAGGGCGATGTGGAAGCGGCATGGGATACTTGGTCGGCTGGACTTCAGAAGGCACCGACAAACAGGTCCCTGATTTACTGGACGCAGGTTGCCGAAGATTCTTTGAAGTCGATGGTGCTTTCGGGTAGACTATGAGCGTAAAAAGCGTAGTGTCTACGGCAAGCATTCTGGACAAGGCATGCGAATCGGCCTTGTTGCATCAGGGCGGCGAAGCCGACGTTTATGAACTTGTATGTGGCGAAGATTTATACGCCTTAAAGTGGTATCATTCGGGTTGCCGTTTTGAAGACGCTGTCGTGGGCCGCCTAAAGCACTTGAACATTCCGGGACTTTATCGAATCCGCGAGTCGGGCGTTCGCGATAATACGCCGTACTTGGTTTACGATTTTGTCGATGGCGCAAGTTCTGCCGACGTTCCTGCAATGCCGGTGCCTGTAGCGTTGAATCTCTTGCGCCAGGTGGTGCATACGCTAGATGCTTTGAATAAAGAAGACATCCATCACGGCGATATCAATCCTTCGAATATCTTGCTTTGCAAGTCGGGCGAAAGCTTGCAGACGCTTGTGATTGATTGCGGCATTGTCGGACCCGGAGCCTTGGCTTATGCGGCGCCGGAGCGCTTTCAAGGAAAGCCTGCGAGCGAACAAAGTGACCTTTACAGCTTGGGGATGCTCCTGTTCCGCTGGATAGCTGGGGTAGACTTGCTTGATTCCGGCGATTACAACAAACTAGCGGCTCAAGCTCTGACTATCGATTCTGTCGATGTCTCGTCTCGGCTTTATGAATTGGATTGCTGTAGCGCTCAGGAACTTTCTGCGCTGGATTCGTTATGGAAGGCTCTCTTGCGGGCAAAAGCCGAAGACCGCGCCGAAGATTTTGACGAACTAGATGAACTTTTAGAAATCGCTCTCGATTCCATCGGGGTGGGAGAGGTGACTGTCCAGACGGCCTTGCAGAAATATGCAGATGAAGTGCTTGCCGTAAAAATGGAACAAAAATTCCCGACAGCCCCGAAAAATGAATTTCCGTATCGCAAAAATGGCGGTGAAAACAAAAAAAATACCTTAAAAATTGCAGTTTTGGCCATTTTCGGACTTATATTAATTGCAATGGTGTTTCTGGTCTGTGTTGGAACCAAAAGTCCCGACATCGACGAAACAGGAAATTTGTTGCTCCAGAAATCGAGAAGTTTGGAATCGGTGGAGTCGGGTATAGAAAATCAATTGGATTCTGCCCCTGATTCGGTTCCGCCTGAGATGCTGGAGGATTTGCCTACGCCAGTATCGGAATAATTTTTCAAGAGGTTTCGCATGAAGTCAGAATCGATGCTAGCTACAGAAAAAATGCTGGATGTCGTGAAAATCCTGTTGGACGAAGTCCAGCCGGAATCACTTTTTGTGAAAATCCTTGAAGTTGCAAAGAACGTGTTGCATGCCGATGCCGCGGTCTTGGATACGGGTGGCGAAAACGCAATTCACCTAAGCAATCCTGAAAAAGTTTCCATTTCGATTTCTGCAGTAAAGCAGGCCAAGCTTGAAAAGAAAGCGGTGGTGTGGAATCAGCTCGATGACGATTCCGCTGACCTTTCGAAGTCGATTGTACAAAACCAGCTGACAAGCATTATGGTGTCGCCTTTCCGCACGCCCGAAAGTGAAGCGGGTTATTTGTACTTGCAGCGCGCCGCCCGCGAAGAACCTTTTACTGAAGATGATAGCGCCCTGTTCGATTCGTTCGTGATGGTGTGCGAAAAGTTCGCCTTTGCCGCATTCGATCGCCTGCGTGATAAGGAATCGCTGAATATTTTAAGAAACGTCATCCGCAAAGACGGTATCGTATATTCGAGCAAGGCGATGGCTGATTTGATTGCGCTTGCAGACAAATTAGCGGTGCTCCCGATGCCGGTCATTATCCGTGGCGAAACGGGAACCGGTAAAGAAGTCGTTGCCCGCTACATTCATAGACATAGTCCCCGCGCAGACAAGCCTTTTGTGGCGGTAAACTGCGGTGCCATTCCGGAACACTTGATGGAATCGCTTTTGTTTGGGCATGCCAAGGGCTCGTTTACGGGCGCTATTGAAACCCGTAAGGGATTCTTTGAAGAAGCCGATGGCGGAACGATTTTCCTCGACGAAATCGGGGAACTGCCCATGAACATGCAGGTAAAGCTTTTGCGTGTATTGCAGGAAAAGCATATTACACGCGTGGGCGACAATCGCGAAATTCCGGTGAACGTGCGTATCATTAGTGCGACTCACGTAGACCTGGAAGATGCTGTCAAGACCAAGCGCTTTAGAGAAGATTTGTACTTCCGCATTCAGGTAATGCCGGTTGAAATGCCTCCTTTAAGGGATCGCGGGCAAGATGTTGTGCTCCTGGCCGAAGAATTCTTGACCCGCTATGGCGCAGAATATGGCCGAGGCAAGTTCCATTTGAGCCGCAATGCCGAAAAGGCCATGCTCAGCTATCACTGGCCGGGTAACGTGCGTGAACTCGAAAACAAGGTCCAGAAGGCCTTGGTTCAGGCGGTGCATGGCGTAATCCAGCCGGCTGATTTGGGCTTAGGCGATGTCCAGGCGCAGGCCAAGGAATCGCCGCGTACGCTTAAAGAAGCCCGCGAAATCGTGGAACGAGAAGTGATTAGTCGTGCGCTTTCGGACAGCAATGCGAATTTGACGCTTGCAGCAACGATTTTGGGCATCGATCGCAAGGTTCTCCGCGAAATCATGGAACGCCTTGGAATGAAAAAAGAGGACTTTAAGAAATAATTATATATATTTAGGGTACTGGCTAGCAAGAAATTGCTGGCATAGGCCCAAAAGGACGGTTGGCACGGAATTTGCAAGAGAATGAGTATGAAAAAGACTACTCTCATAACGACAATTATGATGGCTGCAGCGCTTAGCTACGCTGCTCCATCTTCTGCGCGTCCGGAGTCTTCTGTCCCGACCCCCGCCGAGAATATGGAAATTTCGCGAGAAATGCCCAATCTTGGTGCGAAGGAAAGCGCAGATTGGCAAAAATTACGTGCAGAACGTCGTGCAGCCCGAGAGCAAATTCTTACGGACTTGCGCAATAGTTCCGCCGCAGAAAAGAAAAATATCCGCCAGGAAGTCTCGAAAAAACGGGACGAAAAGACTCGCTTTGAGGGGGAAATCCCGAAAAATCAATCTCGCGAACGTACTCCTTTTTATGAGCAACCTGGGTCTCACCAAATGAATCCGATGCGAGAGATGCCCCATGGTCCGGGTCCGGCTAATCCTATGATGATGCCGATGGACCATCCCCATCGCTAAATGCGTTTCATTGCCATAGTGCTCTTACTACTTACGTCTTTGCTTTTTGCCGAGACGCAAGAGTCTGTGTACTATCGAGCCATGAAGGCTGAAGAAGCTGGCGATGTGTCGGCGGCCCTTGCTGCCTTTGAACAGGCTGTGCAAATTCCTGGCCCCTATACAGAAGAAATTCGTGGAATTATCGACGAGTATTATAAAGCACTCGGTACGACGACTATGGAAACAAAAAATCCGTGGTCGCTTCGTTTTTTAGGCGATATTGGTTTTTACGGTTTGCATTATAATGAATATGGCGGAGTAGAGAAGGTCTCCGAAAACGGTGGCGATTTATTCTTTTCTCTGACGCCCTTCATGGACTATTCTGCGGGCGACTGGATTCATTCTTTTGGTCTAGGCTTTTCGGGCGACTGGTTTGTGGCGAACGACGATATGCCCGTGCTCGATACGAATGACTGGAATATTTCGGTCGGGCTTGAATATTCCTTGGTTGGAAAATCCCTGATGGTAGATGTGGGTGCCGACATCAAGGTTGTCGAGGGCGCCTACGTTTCTCCCAATTTTTATGCATGGGTGGAACGCGATTTTTATCGGTTTGAAAAGCAGCGTGTCGGTGCCGCAGTCTGGGGTTACTATGATCCCGACGGTCCGCTTTCGTTTGCGTTGTATGGCTCCTGGCACAGAACTGTTCCTTATGGCTTGAACGGCTCGGCTTATGTGGGCGCACGCTTCGAAGCCGATTCCGCAGTCGACTTCGTAAAATTTGTTGAGACGTACAAGAATACGGTTGAAGACCCAGAAAATGAGGGCAATGTGGAACAATGGAACTCGTATTGGGGTGGAAGTAATCCTATGTACGGGAACTGGCAAAACCCGATGCAGGTGTGTTTGGAAACCTACGGACCGGAATGCTATAACTGGAATATCGGGAAAATCGATTCCATGTATTGGGCGCAACGGAATGCTCTGCAAAATTCGGAATCGACTGCTGATGTTTCGATTCCCAAGTACTATGCCAAGTGGTTTGGTCCGACGCTTCGTTCACGAGTCTCCTATAAATTCAAACGCAATATAACGGTCGAAGCGAGACTGAATCTGTTCTATGGTTTTGTTTTGGATGGCCCGGATAGCGATTACGAAAAGATGGGCAAGTTTAGCGGTGTCTGGGGCACCATGCTCTATTGGAAACCGAATGCGTTGACTCTTTATTTGGGCTTCGAACAATTCTATAAGCATTACAGCTTGCCCAAATATTATAAGGGAGTTTATCCTGAAAACAGCATTCTTTCAGAGTTGAAAGTCGGCTTCAAGTGGGAAATTTAAAAACAAAAAAAGCAGGACTCAGTCCTGCTTTTTTATGGAGATAGTGGGAGTCGAACCCATGACCTACAGATTGCGAACCTGTCGCTCTACCAACTGAGCTATATCCCCAGGTTTGGCGGAAATATAGAATTAGCCTCCGCCATTGTCAAGAGCTAGTTGCCGCGGTTGTCCATCGATGAAAACATCTGAATGATTTCGTCTGTGAACGTCGAGTTCGGCAAACCTTGTGCAATTTCAAGCGCCTTTTCCAAATGGTCTTGGGCGCAAGCTTTTGCTTTCTTGAAAGCATCCTTTGTATTCAACTTCTCGATGATTTCTTCGGGAACTCCGGCCTGGTCTGCCTTTGCAATAAGGGCTTCCATGTCGGAACGTTCCTGCGCATTGCAGGCTTCGAAGTAGTACAACAGCGGGAGCGTAATGAGTCCGTTGCCGAGATCGGTGAACTTGGCTTTGTCCAAATTCTTGCTACCAAAACCGTAGTCCAAAAGGTCGTCGATAATTTGGAATGCAATGCCGAAGTGGCTTCCCATTTGGGCGCAGTTGTCAATAAGAGCCTTGTCGAATCCGGCGAGAATAGCGCCGATGCGTGCGGCTGCGGCAATCAAGGCGGCGGTCTTTCCGTCGATAATGCGGTCGTATTCTTCGAACGAAAGACGCATGTTCCCGGACTGGTCCAGTTCCAGAATTTCGCCGGCAATTAATTTGTCTGCGGCCTTGGAAAGCACTGTCGGAATGTCGTGCGATTCTTCATCAATCACGCACTGCATGGCCTGCGAAAGAACGTAGTCGCCAATCAGAACGGCCACTTGCGTGCCCCATTCCTTGTGCGCAGTCTTTTGCCCGCGGCGAATGTCGGTGCCATCGATAATGTCGTCATGCACAAGGCTTGCAAGGTGCAAAAGCTCAATGCCTGCGCAAGCGTGTGCCACGCGAAGGCTGTCGGGCTTTTGCGTGCCGCTCTGAGCAATCAGGCAAAGAAGCGTAGAACGAATGCGCTTGCCTTTGCGCTGGAACAAAGAATCCAATCGCTCGCCGATTCCTGCAGGAGCGTTTTTAGCAACACCGAAAATAACGTTTTCGGTGAGTTTCAATTGTTCTTGAACAAGTGAACGTGCTTGAGTCAGCACGGTCTGAAAATCTGCCTTAGTCGGAGCCATTGGGACCTTTAAATATCCAGGTCGTCCAAGACCTTGTAAGCGTTAGATTCAATGAACTTGCGGCGCGGTTCCACGTCTTCGCCCATCAGCATGCTGAAAATCTGGTCGGCGGCCACGGCGTCTTCCACATAGCACTGCTTGAGGAATCGCTTGGTGGGGTCCATGGTCGTTTCAGAAAGCTGTTCCGGAGACATTTCGCCAAGACCTTTGAATCGGCTGATGGTCACGTTCTTCTTGTCTTCGAGCTTCGCCATGGCTTCGTCCTTGGCGGTTTCGTCGAACAGGTAAGTGTCCTTGGTGCCAACCTTGAGCTTGAACAGGGGCGGCATGGCGAGGAACACGTGGCCTTCGTCAATGAGCGGGCGCATGTAGCGGAAGAAGAAGGTGAGGAGCAAAGTCTGAATGTGAGATCCGTCCACATCAGCATCGGTCATAATCACAATCTTGTTGTAGCGGAGCTTTTCGAGTTTGCATTCGGTACCGAGGCCGCAACCGATGGCGTTCACCAGGTTCTGGATTTCTTCGGTATCGAGCACGCGGTGAAGGCTTGCCTTTTCCACGTTCAAAATCTTACCACGGAGTGGGAGAATGGCCTGGAACTCGCGGTTACGGCCCATCTTTGCAGAACCACCTGCAGAGTCACCTTCCACGATGAACAGTTCGCATTCCTTGGGGTCGCGGCTAGAACAGTCCGCGAGTTTACCCGGAAGTCCACCGCTTTCAAGAACGTTCTTGCGGCGGGCGAGGGTGCGTGCCTTGTGGGCTGCTTCGCGAGCCACGGCGGCGTTGTAAACCTTGTCCAAGATAATCTTGACCGCAGCCGGGTTTTCCTGGAAGTATTCTTCGAGCTTTGCGCCGAAAGCAGATGCAACGTAGCCTGCGATTTCGGAGTTGCCGAGTTTGCGCTTGGTCTGACCTTCGAACTGCGGCTGCGAGACCTTGATAGCGATGACGGCGGTAAGGCCTTCACGGATATCGTCGGCGGTAATAGTAATGTCTTTCTTGCCCTTGGGCATTTCTTGTGCGAACTTGCCGATAACGCGGGTGAGAGCGGTCTTAAAGCCCGTCACGTGCGTACCACCATCATAGGTGTTCACGTTGTTCACAAAGCTAAAGAAGTTTTCCTGATAGCCGTCGTTGTACCACATGGCCACTTCCAGCGGATACTGACCATCGGGGAGCACCAAGTGAATCGGTTCTTGGAACAGCGGCGTACGGTGTTCGTCAACAAAGCGCACGAATTCAGAAACGCCACCGGGGTAGCAGAAGGTTTCGCTGTGCTTTTCTTCGGTACGTTCGTCGGTAAGCGTCAAGCGGAGCCCGCTCATAAGGAAGGCGAGTTCGCGGAAACGCGTAGCGAGCGTGTCATACACGTAAACGGTTTCGCTGAAAATCGTATCGTCCGGGTAGAATTCAACAGAAGTACCGGTCGTACCATCGCTTTCACCCAAATCTACCTGCGGACCGCACGGAACACCACGGGCAAATTCCTGCTGAACCACGCGGCCATTGCGGCGCACGGTCACAACCAACTTGTTGGAAAGTGCGTTCACGCAGCTCACGCCCACGCCGTGCAAACCGGCAGAGACCTTGTAAGAGCTATTGTTGAACTTACCACCGGCATGCAACTTGGTCATCACGACCTGGATGGTGCCGACCTTTTCCTTGGGGTGAATGTCGGTCGGAATGCCACGACCGTTGTCGGTCACGCGAATGCCGTTACCCGGCAAAATGGAAATTTCAATATGGCTGCAGAATCCGGCCAAGGCTTCGTCCACGGAGTTGTCGACCACTTCCCATACCAGGTGGTGGAGACCGCGGATGTCTGTCGAGCCGATGTACATGGCCGGGCGTACGCGCACGGCTTCGAGGCCTTCCAAAACGGTAATGCTAGAGCCGCTGTAGTCTTCTTCGGCCTTTTTCATTTCTTCAGATTCTTCTGCCATTTTTTACCTTGTTTTCTTCTTCTAAATTCTTGATGCTCGTGGGCCTTTTTAACATGCTCCGAGCAATAAATTACACTTGTCAATAATAGCTTTTTTTTGCAAAAAAAGTTCCTGTTTCCACGCGGAACTACCGCACTTTAGCGTCAAAATATTGCGCTCGAATTTGACGATTTGAACGTGCGGTTTTATGAGTGGACCCACGATCATTTCGAGGCCGTTTGTTAGCTTTTCAAGGGCCATTTCATCGGTGATGTGGGCCTTGTCCAGAACCATTTGCAATAGCACGCTAATGTCTTCGGGATCTTTCCCGCAGACCGGTTTCTTGCGCTTGATGCGGTAAGGATTTTCCATTAGAGCAACAGCAGTTTCGAAAGGACAAAGCCGCCAATCAAAATACTCGTCATGCCTGCGACAACGGTAGCCTTGGTGCTCTTACCTACGCCTTCGGCACCGCTATGGGTCGTAAAGCCAAAGAAGCAGGCGTAGCTTGCGATAAAGTAGCCGTAAAGGGTTGCCTTGATAAGGCCCACGACCAAGTCCCAGTTCTGATAGAACATGCGCACTCCGTAAAAGAATACGGCAAAGGAAACATCTTTGTAAAGGTGGGCCACTTCGTAACCGCCTACGATACCGATAAAGATACTGATAATCGTAAGGGTCGGAAGCATGATAATCGTTGCAATCAGGCGCGGTGCAAGCAAGAACTTGTAGGGGCTTAAGCCAAGCACTTTGTAAGCGTCAAGCTGTTCGGTCACGGCCATTGTTCCAAGCTCGGAACACATGGAAGCTCCAATTCGGCCTGCAAGTACCATGGCGGTCAAAATCGGGCAGAGTTCCACCATCACCGACTTACCGACAGCCATACCCACAAACATCAATGGAATGATGTCTGCAAATTGGTAAGCGAGCTGCCATGCCATAATGGCGCCTGTGGCAAGCGATGCTGCCACCACCACGGGAATACTGGTGAGGCCTACGTGCTGCATTTGTTCCACGGTTGTGTGGAAGTTGCTAAATGCGCCGGGAACGCTCTTGAAAAGCTGCCAAACGAAGTGTAAGTAGCTTACCACCGTATGCAGAAACTTCCGGATAAACTTACCCAGACTTTCTGCGATTCTGTTCATGATGGTAATCAAGAGTCAGCCTACTTCTTCTTGGAACCCTTCTTGGCCGGAGCGCTGATAGCCTTCTTGTAAAGGTTCATGTCGCTCAGGTACTTGATTGCTTCGTTCAACTGCTTGTCTTGCTTCAAGGAGAAGGCGGTACTTACGGAATCGTTGATGAACGCGGTCAAGAGTTCACGCTTGATGCCGTCCTTGATGTACTGCTTGTTTTCGTCGAACTGGGCGTTGCGGTTGTTTTCAAGAGCCTTGCGCATGTCTGCAATGCGCTTGGCGAGAGCGGTGTCGCTCACTACCTTGGCGCTATCGCCCATGTAGTTCTGTTCGCGGATAATGCTCTTTTCGAGTTGGTCCACGCCTACCAGTGCATTGCTCTTAATCTTGGTGAAGTTCGTGTCCTTCATGCAGAAGTCGCGGAACTGTGTGAACAGGCTGTCGGGAACTTCCCAGTTGGGGTCAATCTTCACGTTGTTCTTTTCGAGATCCGGGCGAATCTTGACGGCGAACTTGAAGTACATGGCCATGCGTTCCTGAACCTGCACGACCCAGGGCATTGGGGACAGTTCCACTTCTACGTCGGGGGATATACCACCGCTACCGAACATCATACGGCCGTTATGGGTGTAGAATGTATCGACCTTGGCGGTGTCCTTCTTGGTGGAATCGGCTTTGCCTTCGCTTTCTTCGGCGTATTCTTCTTCCAAGAGCTTGAGGCCCTTGATGCCATTTTCGGGCTTGTTGATGCAGCGTCCGAAGGGCAGGTAGTAGAAGGCGGTCGTAAGCTTGAGGGCGTTGCCCTGGTTGTCCAGCGGGAAAATCGTCTGCACGGAACCCTTACCGAAGGATGTCTTACCGATAATCAAGGCGCGGTCCCAGTCCTGAAGGGCGCCCGATACAATTTCGGCGGCGCTGGCGGAACCCTGGTTCAAAAGAACGACCATCGGCACTTCAGGCTTCACAATGCCGTTTTTGCGGGCGTGGCTTTCGGTCTTTTGAGTGCGGCCACGGGTGCTCACAATCAAATTGCCCTGCTTCAGGAACAATTCGCTGATTTCGATAGCCTGGTTCAAAAGTCCACCCGGATTGTAGCGCATGTCGAGAATGATCTTCTTCATGCCCCTCTTCTGCAGGACCTTGAGGGCGTTTTCCACGTCGCTGGTGGTCTTGTCGCTAAAGGTGGCGAGCTTGATATAGCCGATATCCTTGGTGACCATGCCATAGTAGGGCACAGCGTGCACAATGATTTCGGCACGGGTAATGGTAAAGTCCATCAGGTCGGGCACGCCTTCGCGTTCAATGGAAACGGTCACGTCGGTGCCGATTTTACCACGAAGCTTGTTCACGGCTTCGTCGAGGGAAAGACCCTTGGTGTCCTTGCCGTCGATTTTACGGATGCGGTCGCCGGCGCGAATGCCCAGGCGGAAAGCCGGAGTGCCGGAAAGCGGCGAAATGACGGTCAAAATATTGTCGCGGAGGCTAATGGTAATGCCCACGCCGCCGAATTTACCTTCCATCGAAACCTTGAGGCTTTCGTAGTCCTTGGGCGAGAACACGGTGGTGTGCGGGTCTAGAATGTTGCGAATGCCGTTCAATGCCGCATCGGTGAGCTCGGTCGGGTTCACATCTTCGACATACTTGCGGTTCACTTCGGAAAGCACCTTGTTCAGGCGCGAAACTTCGTTATAGAAATCGCCAGGAGGATCTTTCTTGTCGCTTGCTGCAAGCGGGCTTGTGGTGAGGCACAGAGCCGAAAGACCGGCTACAAAAAGGGTTCGAAAGTTCAGCATATTGAAATTCATGCTTTAAAAATACAATTTCATTTGTTTGCTTGACTAATAAAAACGGAAAAAACCGGCCAAAAGGCCGGTTTTTAATATAAGGAGAGAGAGAAAAAAGGTCAAAATTAGGCGGCGTCGTTCAAAACGCGGGCAAGCTGTTCATTCCGGAGCTTTTCGAGTGCGGAATCCTTGAGCTGGCGGGTGCGTTCCTTGGAAAGGCCGACCATCGGGGCGATTTCCTTCAAGTTCAGGTCGGAATCCATCTTGAAACCGAAATAGAGCTTGATGATTTCCTTTTCCTGGGCGGAAAGGCTGTTGTTCATCGCCTTGTTAAAGAGCTTGGAACGGTTGTTCTTTTCAGCGAGTTCATCGGTGCGGAATTCTTGAGCCGCAATGGTGTCGCCGAGAGTCATATCGCCGTCTTCGCCAACGGGGGTGTCGAGAGACGTAGACTTGTTACCCATCATCAAGATCTTTTCGATGTCGTCGGCTTTGTACTTGCTAACGCCTTCGAGGCTCTTCGGGTCAAGCATGAGACCGCCGCCAACGACCTGGTGCATCTGGCCGCCCTTCTTGGCGAAGCGACGGAGCACGAGTTCCTTTTCGGCGCTGATGCGGACCAAACGGCCGCGTTCTGCGATGGCGCGAGTGATGTTCTGGCGAACCCACCAAACGGCATAGCTGATGAACTTGATTTTCTGGGAGTGGTCAAAGCGGCGAGCGGCTTCAATGAGGCCCATGTTGCCTTCATTAATGAGCTCGTTCACATCGATGCCCTGACCTTTGTAAAGATTTGCGATGTTTACGACGAAGCGGAGGTTGCTTTTGACGAGCAGGTCCATGGCTTCGCGGCTGCCTTCGCGGACTTTTGCGAGAACAACCTTTTCTTGTTCCTTAGTAAGCAGAGGATATTTAGAAATATCGTTCAGATACTGGAAATAAACATCCCTGTCGTCACGAACGTGTGTATTCTTTGTCATATCAACCTCGTTGCTTGTTGTTTCGTTTACATTCGTAAATCTACCTCCTTTTGCATTTTGAAGTGTCACGGATTATGTCTTTGTTCGCAAAAGTTATTTGTGAATTTCGTCAAAAAAAACGGCACTTTTGTCACGTTTTTGTCATAACGCCCTTTTTTTTGCCTAAATAAGGGCTATTTTTGTGTTTGCAAGAGGAAAAAATGACGACAAAATACGCAAAATCCGCTGCGGAGCTTCAAGAGGCTCAATTCGAAAAAAACGAGCGAGAATTGATCGAAATCATTGGCGATGAGAACGATGCTCAGTATCCGATTCCGACCTTTGCGTTGATGATTCTGATTTGGCTGTTCATCTTGCTGTTTCCGCTGATATTGTTGCTTGATCCGACATATCCGTTGACGCGAGTGTCGTTTATCAATCTTGCGACCTATTATTTGCCGCTCTTGGCAACTTTTTTGACCTTCCTGGTGAACCAGCGTTACCTTGTTCCAAAGTGCTTTTTTAGAAAACGCTATGCGTTGTTCTTTGCGGGTAATGCCTTGATTCTTTTTCTTTCGTTGCTTGGCCGCGAAGTGTTTTACTTCTTGATTCATCGTAAGGCAGGTGAGGGCATTGTAGAATTCTTTAGCAATTATTGTTTTAGTGCGGGGGCCGTGCGCGGGCATTTTTCCATTTGGACGGTTCTTGTGTTTGTGATTGCGCTTGCTCTCATTTGTTTTGTATGCATTTTGATTTCGATGTTTTCGAGGTTGATTATCAGGGCGTTTATCTTGCGTGAAAAGAAACGCTCGACTTTGGAATACGAACTCAAGTTCTTGAAAAACCAACTTTCGCCGCATTTCTTGTTTAACACTTTGAACAACATTACTAGCCTGATTCGTATAGACCCTGATCTTGCGGAAACAAGCATGACAAAGCTTTCGCAGTTGATTCGCGTGATGCTTTACCAAACTGGCGATAAGTATATTTCGCTTAAAGAAGATGTGGGCATTCTTGAAAAATATGCAGAACTTGAAAAATTAAGACATGACGATTCCTTTGATTTTAAGTTTGAATATGAACTTGAAAATCCGGATTGCCAGGTGGAGCCTTTGTTGATGATGCCCTTGATGGAAAACGCGATGAAGCATTGTGTGAATCCGGACGGCAAGAGCTTTGCGCATATTAAAATTGTGCAGAAAGAAAATACGCTTTCGTTTATTAGCGAAAACAGCAACTTCCCGCGCAAGGCAAAGCCGAATGCGAGCGGCCTTGGACTTTCGACATTCAAGAAGCGCTTGGAACTTATGTACGGTGAACGCTACCAGTACAAAGCTGGTGTAGAGGGCGATATATATAGAACGGAATTGAAAGTGGAATTGAAGAAAGATTCCGTGTAAACGCTGTATACACTTTTTTTGAAAAATTCCGAACGACGTCTTTACAATAAAAATTTGTTTATCTATAATTCGGTTCGGAGCAATTAAATAGTTGCTTTGTTTTTATATGGCTTTTTATATCCTGTCTAGCGAATGCTAGGGAGTTCAACAAACATCTTTTAAAAATGGAGGTCCTATGAAAAATAGGATGTCAAGGTGTGCAGCCTTGATTGGGACCGTATTGTCTCTTTCAAGTTTTGCACAAGTCTGTAATGATGTTTCGCTGTATAAAAATGGCGAAGCAGGTAAAATGGAAACGACGAACATGACGTTCCCGGAAGCGCCGGAATGGAGCGCTAATTGGGGCGAAATGAACCCGGGCGAAAGGGAGGCGCTTACCCCGCCTTACATCCGCTTGTCTGGTATGAAAGGCAAGGCGGGGGATTGGACGGGGCTTTTGCTGCTGAATAAGTTACCCATAACCGTCCAATCCGGGAACGTGCTCTTGAAGGTGCGTGCCACGCAAAAAAGCAAGTTCGGTATTTGGCTGGTAGGCGATTTCGGCAATAGCGGTATCAAGTTCTTTGATCTTGATGCGAACAAGACGCATTCGCTGAAGGTCCCGGTGGCAGAACTTGTCGGCAATTCTGCCAAAAAAATTGCGCATATTGGCGTGGGACTCTTTGATGTGCCTGCGCGCCAATACACGACACTCTTTATTGATGATGTGTCGCTTAGTTGCGCCGTGTCGGGAACATTGGCCGGCGATGCTGAAAAAGATGTATATCCGTATAGCGATTTGGACCCGAAAACTCCATACCGCGAAGGCAAATTCTTGAGTACGCCTGCACCTAAGACTTCGGCGGCGTATTCCGATGAAAATCGCCGAAAATTGGCGGATTCTACTCGAGCAGATTTTGTGCTGAGTGAACAGGAACATCGACAGATTGAAGAATTCCCGACTCGGACTGATTTGACTCCGCAAAAGTCTCGCAACGGCTGGTTCCGCAACATGTATTTCGTTGATCGGAATCGTCTGCGCGATAGCGTGATTGCTAATCCGAAGGGACTGTTCTACGAAGCAAATGAACGTGCCGCAGAAAGGGATAATCGCGAGATGCCCTTGCTGATTGGCAATGTGGATTACGTTTACCGCGTGTGTGCTGACAGTGCATGTAACAGCTCGCAAATGATGAATGCCCGGATTTTGCAGGCGGGTTTGCCTTCGGCAAGTGTGCGTGGGTCGATGCTCAAGATTTTCTATGACCCCTATTTTATTTGCACGAATAGAAATTCGTTGCCGACGGTAGAAGTCTATACCAAGAATAAATGGCAGATACTAGAACCGAAATCCGAAATGCTGATTGAATTTAGCTCGGCTGGTGTGCGGTCAATAAAAGTTCGACTTTCCGAAGGCGGCGTAACCATTAACCAAACTTTATTCGTGGAGGTAAAGTAATGAAATCTTTGTCGTTTATTTTAGCTTTGTTGGTTTGCGCATCGTTTTCTGCGGCACGAGAATACATGGATTTGTTCTTCGCTAAGGACAAAAATCGTAGCGCCGATAACCTATGCATTGTAAAGCTGAATTCGCATGTGATGTCGCATCTAGATGCGGCGGGGGAATCGTGTACGCTTTCGCAGATGGTGGCGGGCGCGAGAGTTTTGAACCCTCAGGTTGACGAATCGCAAAAGTACAATTTTAATCTAGTCCGCCCCTTTTTAATTATTGATGGAATTTACCTTGGTACAGACGAAAGGCGGACTTTAAGTGATATGCAAGACGAAGTGGAACGCTTTGGTATTGTAGATCCGCTTGTAGAATTGGGCTATACGCCTGTTCTTGTGAAGCTTCAGGAATCGGTGACAAGGTCTTTGGAAGAAAATGCGCAAACGCTTGCGAGTGTTTTGCGTATTATGAATTCGAATACTCTTTTTGGCTTTGAAAATAAGCTGACCGATGGCTTTGTTGTGCTTGGTGTAAGCCAGGGCGGTATTTTAGGGCGTTATGCGGCGTATTTGTACGATAGCAAGCGAAATAAGAAAACGGATGCACCCATTCGTTTGTATGCGTCTTTGGATTCGCCGCATCAGGGTGCCGTTATGCCGCTGTCCCTTTACTACACCATTAATTTCTGGGCTGAAGAAGGAGGCTCTGCCGAGGCGGAAGCTTTCAAGGATTTGATTGAAGGCCCGGGGGCAAGCGGATTATTACTGCATCAGAAAAAGTGTATCGATGATAAATGTACAGATTACAAGTATGAAGTAGACACGTCTACGAAACGATTCCTTTTTGGTGAATATCGCAAGGCTGCCGAATATAAGGGATTCCCTGTAATACTTGTTGCCCAAGGACAATTAAAAGGAAAAATTCCTGTGCATTCTGATACCTATTTTGTGCTGAATAGGCATGCGGATAAGTTGGGCGGTACGTATGGCCGTGCAGAAAGTAAGCTTTATTCTTATACCGATGGCAAAAAGGAAATTGCCAAGAATAGAATATATCAGTTCCCGGGGGATATCGTAGAAGATTCTCCTGTAGAGCCTGCTACGTATGATTTTATTCAGGGTAGCACGTATCCCTTTGCAGAAACCATGTACAAGGGCTTGCGCGAAGGAATGCTTGATGCAATGCCGACGGGAATGACTAAAAATATTGCGATTTTCCCTGTTGAATTGGAAACGAGTTGGGATGAAGATACCCTGATACAACAGAATAGCACCTTTATTCCGACGGCAAGTGCCATGGATTTGAATTGCAATGGGACGCTTGCCATGAAGGATAATTGTGCCTTTACTCAAAGTCATTCCGGTTTTCCGTTTATGCTGCCTGGAACAAAAAGCTCGGGTGATGCGGTTTATGCGGTAGATGCAACGCATCCGCGCTATAATGAAGCCATTAGCGGCAGGCATGTTGAATTGCCTAGCGAGAATATGAAGGCGGATACGTCTGTTATTGCGGGCTTGCAAGTCGATATGTGGCGAGTTCTTTGTGAACTTGCAAATTTTGACTATGATTCAACGAGCAAGGAATTCCGCAATCAAAACTTGTCTTGGTATTTTGCGCCGGGAACGGATTGCATCGACCAGTCGAAAATGCCTGCATTCTTGAAGACTAGCGGTTACGTTCAAAAGAAATCTTTTGCCTATAGCCGTTATGATTACAATGCAGATGCGACAGAACAAGATAAAAAGGTGACATTTGATGTGCCCGCCGGATGGCATAAGGTGGCCTCTTTTAATAATGGAAGTGATTTGCCGGAAGGAGCTTCTTTTGAAGTTGAATTTACGGTTAACAGCTCGAAGGGCTCTTGGGTGAAGGCTGAAGTTCTGTTGCTTAAATCTTTGGCAAGCAATACTCAGTTGCAATTGCAAGAAAAGAGTGTTGCTATAGATGGGAAAAAACATCGTATATATTGGAAACTCCCTGCTGGTGAGGGTTCCCTCAAGAATTATCGCTGGATTCGTTTGGTCCTGAATTCAGATGGTGGCAATGTAACGGTTTCTAACCCTGTTTTGACTCGAACAATTGAAAATTCTGACAAGAAATATGAATCTGTTAGCGAAAATCTTTATCCGAGCTCCTATCAATTTGTTCCGTGGACTTCGGCGGTTTCTGTAAAGCCGTATAGTGATGCGCTGGGTTCTGGGGTTTCACTGCATTATCAAAAATACAATCAAGGCGCTTATTTGAATCTAAACGGAGAAAAGAGTCTAGATTCCTATAATAAGTTGCTAGTCTATTATTGGCCCGGCACATGTCAGGGAACAGGAGTTTATTTCGATTCCTATTCCCAGGGAATAGAATTGCTGCGTAACAACGCTTATGTCGATGGAAATTTCTTGGTGAAAGAAATCCCGCTTTCGGACATCGTCGATGCCAAAATTACGCACAATCATCGCAAAATTGCATCTAGATTGGTCTTTGCCAGCGTGAAAACGGATGAGGTTTGTTCTGTGTACAGAATTTTTGCAAAATAGGGCCGAATTTTAGGCGATAATCTTATTTTTCTTTGCGGTATGGGGTTGTTCATGCCGCGTTTTTAGGAGAAACCATGATGATAAAAAAAATGATTCCGCTGGCGGGGTTGTCTGTTATGGCGATTGCGCTTACTGGGTGTCTTCAACCAACTGCACGATCCATGGGTGCAACGCTTATGCCTGCACCCTTGACGCATCGGGCGAATCCTGATAGTGCCTCGCAAGAGATTTCGCTGGCTGCATCGGGCTTTTACGGGCATACGGGTAATGCCTACAATGTAGAAGACTTGAATGCGGGCGGTGGAAATGTGGGTGTTACCTATCGCTTGGGTGGAAAGCTTTCTCCACTTTTTGCGAATGTAGCTGTGGGCGCTTTTGGAGGTTCGCTCCAGTTTGGTTGCGACAAAAACAGCGACTGCGATAAAAGCAATTCTTTCGATCAAAAGTATGCTGATTGGCTAAAAACTGATGAAGGCTCGGATAGCTATAGCTTCTGGAATGTGCAGGAACGTGTCCTTGTGGGTGCTGATTTTAATATCGGCTATGCCATTTTCGGTGCCGCTGCGGGCGTTCAGATGTTCCAGGGCGGTTCTGACTACGATGATATGCGAAAAAAACTAGGCGAAGACAATCTTGTCGATAACGTTGACAAAAACAATGGTGTCGGAGTTGTTTCTTCTGTATGGCTTGGCTCGTACTTAGGGCGTCAAGGTCAATATGGTAACTTGGTTGCTGAAATGGATATCTTCTATAAAGGTGATATCGATGATTGGACATCTTCTATCAAGTGGACTTATACGCACCCGAGTGGATTCTTCGGCGGGGCGGCTTACGGAAACTTGATGGAGTTGACCCTGTTTATCGGCAAACAGTTCGTATTCTAGTAATAAACTCCCGTAAAAAAGCAAAACAGAAGTTCCCGGCATTTTGCCGGGAACTTTTGCTTGTGAGCAACAAGCCCCAGTTGTTAAACTGGGGCGAAATAAAAAAGCCGTGGATTGAACCACGGCTCTTTCTAATTTGTTTGTAGAGCGGCGATTGCCGCAACAAATTACTTGAGGGTCTGAACCTGCACGTCCCAGCTCTGGTTGCCAAGAGCGATACGGTAGGTGCTTGCAGCGCCGGCCTTCATGTTCTTGGTGTCCACTGCCGGAGCAGCGTTCGGGTCCTTCTTCGGCACGCCAATGTGGCGGTTGCCCTTGAGGAATTCGATACCCTTGTTGCCAGCCTTCGTCTGGAGGCAGCCCGTGATGAAGATGGTTTCGTCGGTAACCGGCAGACCATTTTCTTCGAGGAGAGCCTTGGCCTTCGGAATGCCCGGTTCGAGAATTTCTTCTGCGCACTGGACGCCCGGATAGGCTTCCTTGAACGGCTTCATGTTGAACTGGTCGGCAGCGATCTTCACGAGTTCCGGATCCGGTTCGCAAGGAGTCTTACCCTGGTAACCGAGGAGCATCTTGCCGTAGCCTTCGGTCATCTTGAACCACGTACCGCGGCCTGCAGCCTGGTTCAAGGTGTTCATGTAAGCCTGCTGGAAGTAGAACTGAGAAACCGGCGTCACGGAAGAAGCAAAACCACCGCGGCGGACGCATTCACTCATGTTCTCGATAACCTTCGGGAACAGGTGGAAGGTCTTGGTTTCACGCATCATGAGGGTGTTGGCGGTAAGAGCGCCACCCGGCGGGAAGTTGTAGTCCTTGAGGCATTCGACGGCGACGTTGTTGGCTTCCATGAGTTCCGGAATGTGATCGTCGACGATGCTGTCTTCACCGAGGGCGAGCTTGTAGTCCGTACCCTTGAGGGCGTGGAACATGGAGAACAGGTCGGGCTGAGCCGTACCGCCGGAAAGCGGCTTGCGGCCGAGGTCAACGCCATCTGCGCCACCTTCGATAGCAGCCTTGTACTGGGCCACACCGGTACCGCAGGTGTCATGGCTATGAATGCGGAGTTCGACCTTGTCGCCGAGGAGCTTACGGGCGCGCTTGAAGGTTTCATAAACCTTAGTCGGGTTCGTGGTACCAGAAGCGTCCTTGAAGCAAACGGAAGCGAACGGAACGCCTGCGTCCAAAATGTTGCGGAGGATGCGTTCGTAGAATTCCGGGTTGTGAGCGGCGTTGAGGTCGCATCCCGGAGGAAGTTCCATCATGGTCACGACGACTTCGTGTTCCAGACCGGCGTCGGTGATGCACTTACCGGAGTAAATGAGGTTGTTGACGTCGTTCAAGGCGTCGAAGTTACGAATACGGGTCATGCCGTGCTTCTTGAACATGTCGGCATGGAGCTTGATCATATCGCGCGGCTGCGGAGCGAGGGCCACCACGTTAATACCGCGGGCGAGGGTCTGCAGGCGGATGTTCGGGCCTACAACGCGGCGGAATTCGTCCATCATGTCGAAAGCGTCTTCGCCGCAGTTCTGGTACAGGGCCTGGAAACGGGCGCCGCCACCAGCTTCAAAGTGGGTGATGCCGGCCTTGACGGCTGCTTCGACAGCGGGCATGAAGTCCTTAGCGAAGACACGAGCACCGAAAATAGACTGGAAACCATCGCGGAACGAGGTATCCTGGAACTTGATCTTTTTCATAGTGTTTTCCTGTGGGATAAATCCCTTGTTTTTACTGTACAATAAAATACGGGGGTAAATTTAGAAAAGTAAGGAGTCGAAAGTCGGGTTCAGGAAGGTAAATGAGGTGTAAAACCAACTTGAAAATGGGTTATTGCAGGACGTTGCCGAAAAGTTCTTGCAACATGATACGAATTGGTCTGGGAAGTAGCGAGTCTGGCTGCCTGCTGACCCAAACGATGCGTGCGCTTTGACCGTTAATGAGATAGGTGTCTATAAGCTGACGCTGGTTGTTGAAAATCTCGAAGCGGACCTCGATACGGTCCGGAATGAAGGACCAACCTGTGGCACGGTCTTCCCAATGCATAATGTACGGAATGATCACATAGTCAAATTGCTCAAGATCCTTGTCGAGAATTTGATCGATTGTTACGGGAACCGGAATAATCGAAATGGCGCTGGTGTAACGCTGCAGTTCCTTGGAAAGAGCTTGGATGACATCTGTACCCGAAGTCTCGTAGACGATGCTGCCGTATGTTCCGTTGGCCGGGGTGACCAAAAGGATTCGCGATTGCGGATACAGCGTTTTGGGCGACGGGTTCAGAAACGTGTGATGGTACGATGCAGAGCATCCGGTTGTAATCATGGCCAATGCGATGGCGAAAACGAGAAGAATAAATTTGTGCATAATAAGTCCTTTGAGGGACTTTAAATATAGATATTTAACGAAATTAGAGGCTTTTGCTATATTTACAGTATGAGTTTGATTAATACCATTGTCGTTGCCGGGGGAACCCATGGTAACGAACGGACGGGCGTGCGCTTGGTCCAGAAATGGATGGAACACCCCGAATGTTACAGTTCGCTTTGTAGCGCCAAGGTCGATTTGGTGCTTTCGAATCCTGAGGCGGTGCGTTTGAACCGCCGGTATCGTGATTTTGACTTGAATCGCGCTTTTTCGCAGACTTGTTTGGATGTGAATGCAATCCCGCAACAGTACGAGTTCCGTCGCGCAAAAGAATTGAATGCGCTTTATGGCCCGAAGGGGACTGCTACCAAGACGGACTTACTCTTGGATGTGCACAATACAGGCTCGAATATGGGCAACTGCTTGATTCTTTCGGCACGAGACCCGTTTACGATGCGCGCCTCGGCGGTGCTGACGCAGGAATTCAAGGATGCGTGGATTTATTACCAGCCCGAAGAACGCTCTGCATCGCCGTACTTTGGAACGGTGGCGAAGGCGGATGTGTGTATCGAGATTGGCCCGCAACAGCATGGAACGCTGGATGCCGCGATTTTCGAGGAAACGGAACGCCTGGTGAAACGCTACCTGGAATTGGCCGAGGAATGGAACCGCGGCGAATTGCAGAAACGCCCGCCAATCAAGGTGGAAGTGTATACGCAGTTCAAGGATTTGGGTTACCCCAAGCCGCAGGGCGGTGGCCCGATTCAGGCGATGATTCATCCGGAATTGATGGGTCGCGACTATCGCGAACTCAAGGATGGCGACAAGTTGTTCCGCACATTCGATGGCGAAGATATTTTGTACCATGGCGAAAGCCCGGTGTATCCGATTTTCATTAGCGAGCCTGCGTACTACGAAAAGGACATTGCGATGAGCCTCACGGTGAAAAGCGTCGAGGAATGGTAGTTTTAGACGAGAGAACGCCGCTGCGCGGCTACAGACGAGAGACGAAAGAATATGAGCGAAGAAAATGAAGAACTGAAGGAAATCTCGGGCGAAGAACGTCTGAAGAATTTCATGGACTTGGTGCAGAACCAGAAAAACGAACCGTGGGATTCCCGCCTTTCGGATATTTTGGATGCCTTCGAGGATTTCTTGACGCTTCGTCCGGAACCGCCGCAGGAATGGCAGGAAACCTATGCCAAGAGTGGAAAGGAATTTGACTACTACCAGGTGGTGCTGCCGCAGGATTTCCAGGACCCGTACGAAGACGACTTGGGCAATATCCGCAGACTCCGCAACGAGTTCGAACGTACGCCTTCGACGATGGCGCTGGAACACGAACTGGTAAGCCGCAACTACTTTATCTTCGAAAACGGCCACGCCGAAGCGATTCCGGCACCGCGTCCGATGCTGATGCTTGAAAGCAAGGACCGCGATGACGACGAGGAAGAACAGGAAGGCGACATTACGTGGGATTGCTGCATCTCGATTTTCCCGGATGGCAGCTACATTGCCTACAACCTGAATCACGATGACGAAGAAGAACTCGGCGAAGACTTTAAGGCCGAATTCGACAAGCATATCGATGTGCTTTCGAAGTTGCAGTTGGTGATTCCGGTGGAAGGCCGCGATTACGGGATTCTGAATAGCAGATGTTAAAGGGGAAAGTATGGGACTAAAGTCCCAACAGCTCGGCTCGATCATGCCAGCCCGCTAGCGGTCTGTCGCGATGCTCGCCTTAGGCTGTTGTCCCCTCGCTTAAGCCTCGGCTTAGCCTAAACCGCACGCTCACATGGCCGTTCCGGAATGTTCACTTAGCGGTTAGGCTTTCACCGAGTCTTTCGCTACCCTTTCCCCTAGGGGTTGGACCCCTAAAACCCCGATGGATGTATGGAAAGATTAGAAACAGAAATCTACCTGCGGTATAAGCAAATCATTGAATCGCAGGGTGTGGGGACGAGTGTGCTCGCAGGTGGCGAGTCGCCTGCGCCGCGTTACACGCACATGGAAGATTTGCTGGACCGTTACGATGCTTTCTGCTTTGACGGCTATGGCACGCTTTATAACCGCGGAAGCTTTGTTTACGAGGGCGCGCTGGATTGGTATACAATGCTGCGCGCCGCGGGAAAGCAGATGCGCCTGATTACGAATGCGGCGTCTGATGTGGATTCGGTGTTGGCCGCAGATGCCGGAAAGCGAGGCTTCGCGTTTAGCGAGGCCGAGACGATTTCTTCGGGAAGCTTGCTGAAGGATTTGTGCGCTGAATTGCGCGGTCGCAGTGTCGAATCTAGTCGTGGCGTTCGTCGTGAGGTTCGTGAGGTGTATTACATCGGTCGCGAAACGGGTAAGCATGTGCTCGAAGGTTGCGGTATTAAGGCGGTGGCCCCGGCTGGTGAACCTGTGGAACCGATTGTGGCGATTTCGTCGGCGAAGGATACGCCTGAAACTTATGAACAGGCGGTCAAAATTTTGAAGCGCCCTGGCGCAATGCTCCTGGTTCTGAATTCCGATGCATGGGCGCCGAAGATTCCTAGAGACGATGGCGTGACGGTGCGCGAACCTGTTTCGGGTGCGCTTAGTGAGAGGTTGCGTCGCGATTCCATGTGTGAGACGAATGGTGGCGCTGGCTGCGAGACATTTTATTTGGGAAAGCCTTTTCCGGCGATTTGGGAGAAGGTCAAGCGGAGTTTGCCTGAGGGCTCTCGTGTGCTGATGGTGGGCGATACCTTGGGCACGGATGTGCTCGGCGCAAAGGTTGCGGGCTTTGATTCGGCGCTCGTTGTTGGCCGCAATGTGCCGGCTGATGAACTTGAGGTTGATGAACGCGCTCTTGGCATAAGGCCGGATTATTACTTATAGATTTTTAAAGGGTTTGTTAACTCACTATAACTAAAGAAAAGGGGTTGACGGCTTCGCCAGTTCCCGCTTACGCGGCTGGCTTGCCGCCCTTCGGGCTTATCGCTTCGCTCAAAGTCCTAAATTCTTTTCACGGGCTTGCGCCCACAAAAGAATTTAGTCGAACCCTCTTCGAGGGTTCTTAGAAACCCTTCCCGCCAAAAACAAAAGACCAGACTTTTAGTCTGGTCCTTTTGTTTTTTAGAGCGGGAAAAGGGTTTCGAACCCTCGACATCGACCTTGGGAAGGTCGCGCTCTACCAACTGAGCTATTCCCGCGAGTGTTGCTAATTTAGAAAAAATGCGGTGTTTGTAAAGGGGTAGGGTTCTTCGGGCGTGTTTATAGGCTTGATTTTTCTATCATTAGGGCATGAAAGTTTTTGCATTGTGCTTTGTGCTGCTTATTTCGGTTGGATATGCCGAAGAAAAGTCCATGTGGACTAAATTTGTGGAATTTTTCACTCCGACTTCTGAAGTGGAAGGCGATGGCCCTCTTTATGATGAACTGCGTGAGCTGGACCGAAAAATCAATCGTGTCGAGGGCAAGTATGCTCGCGAACGTCGCCCGATGAACAAGGAACGTTACAAGAAAGAACTGAGCCAATTGCGCGAAGATCGTGAAAAACTGGTGAAGAAAATCGAGGCTGAAGAAAAGAACAAGGGCAAGTCTTCGTCGTCTGTCGCAAAGTCTTCTTCTTCGAAGAAGGTTTCTTCTAGTAGCGTCGCAAGTTCTTCTTCGCAGGCTGTTTCTTCTGCGGCACAATCTTCTTCAAGTGCAGAAGCCGTTGTTGATGTAGCTACTTGCAAGCCGGATACAGTGTATGTCCGCGACACGGTCGTTGTGCACGACACGCTTTACGTGATGCTTGCTCCGAAGCCGGAACCTGCTCCGAAAGCGGATTCTAGTGCGGCTAAAGAAAAGAAGTAATCATGCGTTACGCCAATATCGTCATGGGACGGTTCCTTTCTCGGCCTAACCGTTTTATTGCCCATGTCGAAATTGATGGCGTCAATACGGTTGTTCATGTTAAGAACACTGGCCGTTGCAAGGAATTGTTGGTGCCTGGCTGCACGGTGTATCTGGAAAAATCCACGAATCCAGCCCGCAAGACCCCGTACGATTTGGTGACTGTAGAAAAGAAGGTAAAACGCAAGGGCCGGATCAAATCTATGCTGGTCAATATGGATAGCCAGGCTCCCAACAAGGTGGCGGGGGAATGGATTCAGGCCCATGAGGAATTGTTCCCGAAGTTGTCATTTGTGAAACCGGAGTACACCTTCGGAAAATCTCGGTTCGACTTTTATATTGAATTTGGGAAACACAAGATGTTTATCGAGGTGAAGGGCTGTACCTTGGAATTCGATGGTCATGCCTATTTCCCGGATGCTCCTACGGAACGAGGGGTGAAACACCTGACGGAATTGACGGAAATCCTGCGACAAAAATGTTGCGATGACGATGGAACGCCCTATGAATGCGGCATTCTGTTCTTGATTCAGATGAAGGGGTGCCATTGCTTTTCGCCTTACGATGTGGCTCAGCCGGAATTCGGTGAAGCATTGCGCAGGGCGCGGGATGCTGGTGTCAAGGTGTTTGTCTACGACTGCAAAGTAACGCCTCGGACCTTGATTGCCGATGCGCCTGTAGCTCAGGAATTGTAGTTTCTGTTAGTCGTTAATTGTAAATCCGCGGCGGAAATTCTCGATGAGGCAGCAGCTGATGCTGACATCGGTTTCGTATTCGGGAATGTCTTCGCGCTTGACCCACAGGGCTTCGGAAAGTTCTTCCTTTTGCATGTGGATGGTGTCATCGCCATCGAGTTCGGCGGTAAAGCCTGCGATGAGTGAATCGCTGAAAGCCCACGGCTGCGAACTGAAGTAGCGGATGTTTTTCACGCGGAGGCCCGCTTCTTCCAAAACTTCGCGCTTGACAGCCTGTTCCAAGCTTTCACCGACTTCGACAAAGCCTGAAATCAAGAAGAGTCTTGGGTTCGGATTGTCGATGTTGTGTGCCATCAGGAGTTTGTCTCCGTTACGGACGGCCACAATCACGACAGGCGAGATTCTCGGGTAAACGACATTGCCGCATTTGGGACAAATGATGGATCGTTCGTGGTCACCGCGAATGGTCACGTTCCCACAACGTCCGCAAAACTTGTTCAGCGATTCCCAATGAGCGATGTGAGCGGCGGTGGCGCCTCCCATGCGTTCCACAGGATTCATGCCGCGGAAGGTTCGGTTGCCCATGTATTCGTAACCAGCAGGAGCTTCGGCATCGATTGCTGTCTTGCTGTCGTCTAAGAAGAAGGCTGTGTCGTCGATGCTAAAAAGGTAATGGCCTTCGAAGTCGGCAAGTGTTTTGCCTTCAAACGCAAGAAGTTCTCCGACTTGCGGGATAACGTAGCTTTCGCCCTCTTTTTTGAGGAGCGTCTTGGAACCGTTATAGCGAATGACAAAGTCGGTGGCCTTGGGGTCTGCGACCTTGAATTCATTGTTGAATTTATGCGGTGCGATTTCGTGAATCATGGTCTGTGCGGATTTTAATTTTTTGCGGAAAAGATAGTAATTGAAGTAAATATAGATGTTATAAAGGGAATGCTCCAAATGCTGGTAAAGTTGAATTTACAATTATTTTGAATCTAAAGTCGGAAAAATTGATTACATATAATATCATAACTACAAGAAGGAGAAATGACATGAAATACTTTGTCAAAGGTTTTGAAAATTACGCAAATTTCAGCGGTAGAGCGACAAGAACAGAATACTGGATGTTCTATCTCTTTTATACCATCTTCTACTTTTTGATATATGGTATTATTTTTGTTGGCGCGTCTATGCAAAACGATACTGTGATCACGGCCGGTTCGGCTTTGGTTGTTTTGTACGTTTTAGGAACCTTGCTTCCTATGTGGACCGTAAGTGTCCGTAGATTGCATGACATAGGGAAGAGCGGCTGGTTTATTCTTATCAATATGATTCCTATTGCAGGTGCAATTTGGTTCTTGGTCCTTATGTGCACGGATAGTCAGCCTGGATCGAATTCGTATGGCACTAATCCGAAAGGGCTATAATTTTTAGTGTACTCAAAAAAAACGCTGCCAATTTGGCAGCGTTTTTTTTAGCCTTTGTTTGGGGTAATTATTCCAAGTACGTGTAACCGTACAGGCCGCCACGGTAGATGTTCAGGAATTCCTTGCCTTCTTGCAGGCTGATCTTTCCTTCCTTCACGGAGCGAGATACCCAGTTTTCCATGGTGCGTACAAGAGCCTTGTCGCTGAAGTTCACGTAGTCGAGCACGTCTTCCACGGATTCACCGTCAATCACCTTGTCGATTTCGTAGCCGCCCTTGTCGTTGCAAACGATATGGACTGCGTTGGTATCGCCAAAGAGGTTGTGCAGGTCACCGAGGATTTCCTGGTAAGCACCCACGAGATAAACCGCAATGTAATACGGTTCGCCCTTCTTGAGTTCATGCAACGGGAGTGTGCGACTTACATCGCCACCGCGCACGAACATGTCGATTTTACCGTCAGAGTCGCAAGTGACATCTTGAATGGTGGTTTCGACAGTCGGTTCTTCGTTCAGACGCTGGATCGGCATGAGCGGGAAGACTTGGTCCACGCCCCAGCTGTCCGGCAGGCTCTGGAACAAACTGAAGTTGCAGAAATACTTCTGGGCCAAAAGACGCGGAAGTTCGCTAAGTTCGTAAGGCGGATGACGCAGGTCTTTTGCGAGCAGGTCCACCTTGCGCACGATGCTCCAGAACAAACGTTCGCACATGGCGCGGGTCGGCAAATCGTAATCGCCAACTTTGAAACCATTGAGCACGTCGTCGTTCAACTGAATGGCATCGTGCCAGCTTTCCAGCAAGTTTTTCGGGGTGAGTCCCTTGTAAATGCCGTAAAGATCCTTCAGTGCATCAGGAGCGTTTTCGTCAATTTCGTGAATGTTTTCGTCGAAGAAAGCCTGACCAGCAGTTTCAAGCACGTTGAACACCAAAATGGAATGGTGTGCAGCGAGTGCACGGCCAGATTCTGCGATGATGTTCGGGTGAGCGACACCGCCGTTTTCGCAGGCTTCGAACATGGCGTAAACCACGTCGTTTGCGTATTCCTGAATGGAGTAGTTCACCGAGCTTGCGTTGGAACTGCGGGTGCCATCGTAATCGACACCGAGACCGCCGCCTACGTCTACGAATTCAAGGCCCATGCCCATCTTCTTAATTTGCACGTAGAACTGCGAAACTTCGCGCAGGCCGCTCTTGATATGGCGAATGTTGGTAATCTGGCTACCCAAGTGGAAGTGGATGAGCTTCATGCAGTCTTCCATCTTCTCTTCCTTGATGTAGTCAAGGGCTTCCAACAATTCAGAACTGTTCAGACCGAACTTGCTGTGGTATCCGCCAGATTCTTCCCACTTGCCGCTACCGGAGCTGGCGAGCTTGATGCGAATACCGATATTCGGGCGTACGCCGATACGACGGGAAAGTTCCACGACCAAGTGGAGCTCGTTCATCTTTTCGACGACGATGAAAATCTTCTTGCCCATCTTTTGTGCAAGGAGAGCGAGTTCAATAAAGTCTTCGTCTTTGTAGCCGTTGCAGATAATCAGCGAATCCGGATTGTCCATGTTCGCAAGCACGGCATGCAGTTCCGGCTTGGAGCCGGCTTCGAGACCGATGTTGAACTTTTTACCGTGACTCACGACTTCTTCGAGCACGGCACGCTGCTGGTTCACCTTAATCGGGAAGATGCTGTAGTAGCTTCCGTTAAAGCCGTATTCCTTGCGGGACTTGTTAAAGCATTCGTTGATCTTTTCGATACGGCTGTCCAAAATATCTGGGAAACGAAGCAGCATCGGAGTAGAAACGTCACGAAGTGAAAGTTCCTGCACGAGTTCGTACAGGTCGATATCCGGACCGCCATCTTTGAGCGGGTGAACGGTTGCGTGGCCCTTTTCGTTGATGTCGAAAAAGTTTACGCCCCAACCCTTGACGTTGTACAAGTCGCGGGAATCGTCAATGCGCCATTTTTTCATTTCAGGTTTCTCTAGTCAACGAGGACGGGATTGAAGTTTTCCTTCCAGGGGAGGCCGTACTTAGTGAGGGCTTCCATGAACGGATCCGGGTCGAATTCTTCGACGGTATGCACACCCGGCTTGTTCCACTTGCCAGTAAGCACCATCATGGCGCCGCACATGGCCGGAACACCAGTCGTGTAGGCGATTGCCTGACTACCGAGTTCCTTGTAGCATTCCTGGTGGTCGCATACGTTGTACAAATAGTACGTCTTGTCCTTGCCGTCTTTCTTGCCCTTGAAAATGCAACCGATGTTGGTCTTACCCTTGGTGCGGGGGCCGAGGCTTGCCGGGTCCGGAAGGAGTGCCTTCAAGAACTGGATCGGCACGATGTCCTGACCCTGGAACTTGATGGGCTGAGTAGAGAGCATGCCCACGTCTTCGAGGCAACGCATGTGATCGAGGTAGCTCTGGCCGAAAGTCATGAAGAAGCGGATGCGCTTCACGCCCGGAATGTTCTGGGCGAGCGATTCAATTTCTTCGTGGTGCAACAGGTACATGTCCTTCATGCCGACTTCGTCAAAGTTGTATTCACGCTTGATGCTCATGGCCGGAATTTCAACCCAGTGACCCTTGCCGTTGGCATCGGTGTCCCAGTAGCTACCCGGGGCAGACACTTCGCGGAGGTTGATTTCGGGGTTGAAGTTGGTTGCGAACTTGTAACCATGATCGCCACCGTTGCAGTCGAGAATGTCGATTTCTTCGATGGTGTCGAACTGGTGCTTGAGGGCATAGGCGCAGTATGCCTGAGAAACACCCGGGTCAAAGCCCGAACCGAGCAAAGCCGTGAGACCGGCCTTTTCAAACTTTTCTTTGTATGCCCACTGCCAGCTATAGTCGAAGTAGGCGCTGAAACCCTGTTCCTTGCAGCGCTTGTCATAGACCTTGCGCCATTCCGGATCGTCGATGTTTTCGGGTTCGTAGTTAGCCGTATCCATGTAGTTCACGCCGCATTCCAGGCAGGCGTCCATGATGGCGAGATCCTGGTAGGGGAGAGCGATGTTCATCACCAGGTCCGGCTTATATTCCTTAATCAGAGCAGAGACATTTTCGGCCTTGTCGGCGTCAACGGCTGCAGTCGTAATGACTGTCTTTGTGTTCGGGCGGAGTTCCTGGGCCAGCTTTTCGCAGTTTTCGCGGTGGCGGCTTGCGATACAGATTTCGCTAAAAACTTCGCTGCAGGTGCAGCACTTCTTGATAGCAACTGTGGCAACGGCGCCACAACCGATAATCAATGCTCTTGCCATTTTTTGTTTGTTCCTCATTTGTTGAGAGTTAATCCATCGGGATGGCGATCCCGGTAGAGTATGTTGATGTTATAAAATGTAGAAAAAGGCGAACTGCCACTTGAGGTTGCAGAAAAAAGAAAGACGGTTCCTTAAAGAGAAACCGTCTTTCGTGGGACCTCCGGGACTTGAACCCGGAACCCGCGGGTTATGAGTCCGCTGCTCTAACCAATTGAGCTAAAGTCCCGATGTTGCGCCAAATATAGTCTTTTTTCGGGAAAAATGTTGTACTAAAGACCGAGTTCGCCAAATATGAGCAAATATTTGGAAATGGTCTTGCACCATTCGTAGTGGAATCCGCTGTAGGCGTTAACCACGCACTTGTCCCAGTCTTGTACTTCGGTCTTGTAGACATGCACGGCGTCTTTTGCACAACGTAACATTTGGTGCGGCGCGTTGGCGTCGTCTACCAGGAATGCGTTTGCTTCGCCGGCGGTTTCGAGCGAATAGTTGGTAAGCATTGTCGAAACGCCTACGTTACGACCGGTGATGGGGAGTGTGCCTGCGGCCATAGCCTTGAGGATGATAGACGAAGACGGCTCGCGGAGATTGGCGGCAAACAGGGCGTCGGAACCGGCGAGTGTGTCGCGGAGAATCTGCGTGTTGTCGTCGTCGCATTCAAGGTCTTGCACGCACATGGTATCTGGATACTGCTGGGCGAAGTCCCTGTAATAATTCCATTCGTTGTCCAACGACGAAATGCCTACGATAATGAATATGTCGAGACGTGCGATGTCCGAAAGGATTGTGGCCAGAGTTTCGGAAGTGTTTCCGGCTTCTTCGTCGAGGTGCACGTAGAGAACCATCTTGCCATCGAAGTCTGCGCCCAAATTCTGTTGCAAACGGGCGCGGGCTTTGGCCTTGGCTTCTTTGATGGGGAGGCAGTCTTTGTTGAAGTCCCAAACTTGGTAGCTAACGCCGAACTGCACACCGATAAGCTTGTCGGCGTTACGGTTCAAGAATCCGCTGATGCCGCCGGGAAGGTTGGTGTTGAGCATGGCGTCGCGGTAACCGGGCGATGGGAACAGCACCTTGGTGGCATACAGAATGCCGACCTTCAAAAGGCTAACCTTACCCCAGAACTCGTAGCCGTCCATATTGTAGTCTTTGCGCGGAAGGCCAATCTTTTCGATTTCACTTGACGGAATATGGAAGTCGTAAGTGATGTTATGGACGGTAAAGAAGAACGGGATTTTGCCGGCGTATTCCTTGTAAGTCGTCTTGGCGAGAGCCCCTGCAAGGGCTCCACCCCATTCGTGCCCAAGGATGGCGTCACATTCGAACTTGGTTTCTTCGGCGTAGGCGAGAGCGGCTGAGGCAAGGAACGCGAACCGGATATGGTTGTCCGAATACGGAGCGCTCTGCGGCGGGCTATAAACATAGGGCCTACCGAAGTATTCGTCGTTGTAAATGTAGGTGTGCAGGGGGTCTTTGTCGGAAACCCAAATCTCGTAGGGCTTGTTCTGCAGTTTTTCGACACCGGTGTATACACAGCGGTAACTGCCGACATTGACCATCAAATTCTTGAAGAACGGCGAGCAGGTAAGCACCTTGGTGCCGGCGCTTGCAAAAGCATCGGTCATGCGGTTGACCGCGGTCGCCAGAGGACTGGTTTTTCGCCAATTCCCGGCTTCAGGGCTTACGACAAGGATGTTCATTCCTGCTCAATACTCCAAATAAAAATTTACCTATAGATAAAGTATAACATAAATTTATTTAATTATTTTTATGAAGTATAATTCCAAAGAGAGTTTTCTTTGGAAAAAAGGTATTATTACAAAACAAAATCATTCAGCTGAAGGAAAATCAAATGAAAAAACTCTTTATTGCCTCTCTGGCTGCCGCCGTCGCATTCACGATGGTGGGCTGTAAGGGTACTAACGAAAAGCGCGGTGACGAACACCTCAAGGAAGGTCGTTATCGCAACGCTATCAATTCTTACCTCGAGGCTAAGAAGAAGGGTAGCATGTCCGATGAATTCTATGATAACTTCACGCTCGCCCTGGTCCGTGCCGCCGAAACTGAAGCCAAGAAGGATTTGAACAGCGACCTTATCAATGGATATTTCGACAAGGTTTCCGTGAACATGGCTGAAGTCCAGAATGCAGAAGTCATTCAGGAATACGTGACGACGCTTGCCAATATCGGTAAGATGCAGGCCGCTCAGGAAGGTATGGACTACGGTACCATCGTGAACGCTTTCGCAAAGATTGATACCGCTCTCGCAACTGCCAAGGCTAAGGGTGCTGGCGAAGCTGCTGTGAAGGCAATCCGTACCGAAGCTGAGAACGCTTACGTTGCCAAGAACCTCTCTGACGCCGTGGGCGAATCTGACCCGGTGGTGAGCGAATACCAGATTATGAAGATTGCCGAAATGGCACCGGAAAATGCAGACGTGAAGGCCGCTTTGAACAAGAGCCGTAAGGGCACTCGCGGTTACTTCCTGATCTTCGGTGAACAGATTGGCGAACCGGTGAGCCGCCGCGTTGACAAGTGGGGCTACGTGATGGCCATGCCGACCCTCAAGATTGCTCCGGGTTCTCTCTCTGCAGAACTCCAGTTCTGGGCTTCTACGGGTAACAACACTGAACTCGACCCCTCCAAGATCAAGCTCGTTTCTACCACTGGCGAAGAAGTCTTTGCCAAGGGCAACAGCGGCTGGTGCGAAGCTGAAGTGCTCGTAGGCAAGAAGGGTCAGGAAAAGATCGAAAAGAAGAAGCAGAGCTTCAAGGGCAAGGGCAAGCTGATGAACGAATTCCAGTGCTCTGTGAACGTGAGCTTCTCTTACGCCAAGTCCTTCGTGCCGGACTACATCGAATACAAGGATGAATTCGGTATCGGCCGTAAGTACTTGGGCCAGTAGTAAAATCCATTGATGTGATTTAAAGGCGGCTCGGTTTACCGAGCCGCCTTTGCATATGTGGGGAATTTAAAAGAAGGCTAGTTTAGATTCACAGGTTCTATAGCCAGGCGTTACGGGCTGGCGTATGAAGCCCGTTAGAAGGGGTCGTGTAAGCCACGACGAATGCCTGTCCGCTAAGCGAACATTCGTCGGCCGAAGGCCGAGGCCATGTGAGCGTGCGGAGCAGGCAGAGTTGGGGCTGAAACGAGGGGAATGCTTTCCCCTTCATAAAAAAACACCGGGCAGAACCCGGTGCCTAAAGTCTTTTAAATGAGGGACTTAAAAACTAGCCTTGCCGCTCAAACCGAGGGAGAACCTGCCCTTGCCGAACGGGGTATCGTTGTTGTCCTTGCCGGTGAAGTTATAACCGTACCAGGCAACGATTTCGGTGTTCATGGTGGGGTAGATGTAGTGGTTCATGCCCAAGAAGTGGAAGTCGTCTTTGTGAACTTCGCGGTCCGGATCGTGACGAAGAGCATCTGGTCGTCGGTCATGAGCTGGTCTTCTGCTGCATAGTCCTTGTCGAGAATCGCATAGAAGAACGTAGCGGACAGGTTAAAGATGGCGTAGTTCATGCTGGGTTCGAACAAGAAGGAGTGTGTACCCTTGCCCTTGTAGGGGTGGAGGCCCCACACAGCATAAATGCCGTAGTTGAACTTGTCGTAGCTCTTGGAGTAGTCGATTTCGGTACCGAGCACATAGGTGTAGGGACGACCGATGTCCTGACCGAACACCCAGTCGAGGCTCGGCTTGATGATCAAGTGTTCGTCGGGGTGGTTCAAGAGCGGGAATGCATAGGTGGCGAACATGGACAGAGTGTGGTCCGTGTCGTCGGAAGCACCCATGTAGAAGGCGCCCTTACCGTACTTTTCGTTACCGACTTCTGCACCGAAACCGCGGAGGCTTTCTTCGCGGGTGATGACGGCGTAGCGGGACGGATCACGCCAGAAGTAGTAGTTGAATGCGCCTGCGCTGTAAGTCATGTCGCCGAAGATAAGGGTGACGTCGTGGCTTACGTTCCAGCGGAACTGGACACCGTCAAAGTCGAAGGAATTGTAGCGGCCTTCCGAACCCATGGCGGTAGAACGGGCGAGCCCGTGACGGACTTCGGATTCCTGCAGTTCCCCGTTTTCGTTAACAAAAGTGCTGTGGGTGGTTCCCATGACGACGACAGAGATGTTTTCGTCGAGGTTGGCATGCAGGGCGAGGTCAATGTCCTGGTTACCTGCGTTTGTCGGGTCAAAATCGCGGTCAAAATAGCTGGCATAGTCCATATTTACGTCGCCATGGACTTCGAAGTCTACAGCGAGCGCCAGGGTGGCGGCGGAGGAAATTGCCAGTGGCATGATCAATTTGCGCATATCTGTTTCCAATATGATTTGAAATTTCTTGTGCAAAGATAGAAATATCTATGTAAAAAAGCCAAATACAGTGTGCGTGAATTTTGTAAATTTGCCCATATTCTTATTCACGAGGTTCCCTTGATGTTCAAACGCATTGGGTTTATTAGGCTGTTTGTAATTTTAATGGCGCTGGCCGTTAATTGCGCTTTCGCTTTATCTGCCGACGAGGCCATGGAAAAATCCAAGGCTTGGTTCAAGTCGGGCAAAGCTTGGAATCTTGAATTTAGGGTGCAGGTTTTTTATTCGGATTCTCCGGATATCGCGTCTCAGGGGGGCAAACTTTTGGTTGCCGAAGGGGACCGTTTTGTTTTGGATATGGCAGGAATCAAGTTCTATAGCGACGGTGAAAGCCTGTGGCAGTACAATGTGGAGCAAAACCAAGTGTTGATCAAGTCGGTCGAAGACTTGTCTAGCTCGCTGCACCCCTCGGAACTCTTGTTCAAGTATCTGAATTGCAAGGCCAAAGCAATTTCGGAAGGTGAATTCAACAAGCAGAAAATGTGGGTGCTGACCTTGGACCCGTCCAAGTACAAGGGACAGTTCACTCAAATGGAAGTCTGGCTTTCGAAAACGGATTTTTCGCCTAAGCGCCTTTATACGGTGGATCCTGCTGGCAACGGTTCGTGGTACAACATTGTGAACCTTTCGGTGGTGAAGTCCTGGAAGGCAGAAGACTTTAAGTACAAGCCTATAAAGGGCGTTGACGAAATTGACATGCGGTAATTTATGAATAGACTGTTCGAAAAATACGTGAATGCCTTGACGCTCGTTCTTGGAATCTCCGTAGGGGGAACGTTCGCGGCAGAAACATTGTTCAGCAATGGAGCGCTGAACGTGAGCGAAACCGGAAAAACAGGAACCCTGTGGGTGTTTTCCCGTGGCGACCTTTATAGCGGCGTGACGCTATTGGATCTTAAGGTGGGTACAAACGGCGTGCAGGTGGTAGAATCGCATCAGGAACAGATGTCGGATTCGATGACCGCAACGCAGGATGGCGTTTTTAGGGACGTGCTTGCAGAACACCGCAGAACGTCTTCGGTTTATGCGGGCAAGCTCGGTTATGTGCTTCCGATGTTTGGCTTGAACGACGACGGTGAATACTTGATGCCGACGGGCTTTTTCTCGGTCCGCGGAATCGACAATATGAATGAAACGCCGCTTGATGATGTACCCGACGCGCTTCTGGATTTGGATACGGCTATGTATTATGCCGTGAGCGGTTTCGCGTACGATTCTTCAAAGAAACAGCTTTGGATGGCCCGCGGTGCGGCTGGCCTTGGCCTTTACGATGTCTCGGGAAATTCTCCTAAAAAAGGATTGTATCAGCTGAACTTGAAGACGAGTGCGCTTGATACGGCTAAGTCGAGTTACAAGTGGGAAGATAAGAAAAATCCGCGCATCTTTGATGTCAAGCAACACCCGGAAACGGGCGACATTTGGATGGCGACATCTAAGGGACTTTGGAAGCGTAGCGCTGACGGCAAGGTGGCTAAGGCGTCTACTGCACTTGATACGAGTGCCCGCGTGACAGGACTTTGGATGGGGGGCGACCCGCTGACGATTATTGCTGAAACTTCGCGCATGGAAAAGGAATCGATGAAGGGCGCCTTGTGGGTGCTCCGCGAAGGGGACAAGGATTTTGCGAAGGCTGTTTTCTTGGATACGGCTGGCAAGAAACAGAAGAAGGATATTTACGATGAAGGTGACTATACCGTAAGCGATGTGGCTTTTGTCGGCAATACGGCTTTTGTGGCGGTTGCTGTTTCGGGCGGTGACGTGAGCGGATACTTTAAGTTGGATTCTGCTGGAATTCGCGCTTGGGACGCCGATGATGATGGAAAGAGCGTGTGGCTTTATGGTTATGCGACAGGCGCCATTGACCGCGATTTCCGCATTACCTCGATTTGTTCGTTCCCGCTGGCTAAGAATGTGACGGGCCTTGCGCTTGCTACTTATGGCAATGGTATTTCTGTTTCGGCGGATACGGGAAAGACTTGGACTCCGATTTTGAACCGCGCAAAGCTCGGAAACGATTTGGGTTCTGTGCGCATGGTGCCGTCGGTGATTACGGCGGGCGACCAGTCGCTTGTGTCGTATAAGGTGAGCAAGGATTCCAAGATTACGATTGACGTGTTCAGCTACGACATGCGTAAGATTCGCACGATTGTAAAGAGCGCTCCGCGTGGAGCAGATGCTTCGCGCAGCACGAACCCGAAGGAAGACTTCTGGGATGGCAAGGATAAGGCGGGTAGGCCCTGCACAATGGGCGTGTACTATGTGCGCGTCAAGGATAACCACGGCCATATTGGCTGGGGCAAGGTGATGACCTTGGGAGGGCACAAGTAATGAAAAAGATTCTGTCCATTCTCGTGATTACTTTGCTTGCGTCTTCTGCGTTTGCGGGTAAAAAAGCAACGCTGGGTAGCTTTGATGGCTTTGTGGAACGTATGGGCGCGGGCACGCGCGAACTGGGCCGTGGTAACACGGGCTCTGCGGATACGGCATCGATGCCTGCGGCTTACTGGAATCCGGCTATCCTTGGCTTTAGAGAACACTTGAGTTATAACCTGAACGCCGAAAAGCGTGATTTGGACCGTATGGGCGGCTCGCTTGGCTTGGAAGGCCCGGTGGGTAAGCGCATGGGTATTGGCTTTGCGATGCTTTATCGTGGCGATTTGGACTTCGATGTGATTAACGAAGACGATGAAACCATGGGATCGGCGACGCCTTACTTTACCATGATGTATTTGGGCTTGGCTTACCGTGCTACGCGTCGCGATGCTTTCGGCTTGTCGTTCTCGATGAGTTATGACAACATGGATATTGCGGAATACTATGAAGGGGTCGCCGAAGTGGTTGACGATTATCGCAGTCCGGTGACAGTTAACTTGAGTTGGATTAGACAGTGGAACGAAAAATGGTCTACCTCTGTTGTGATTCGTAACCTGAGCTTTAGCAAAAACTTGTCTGCCAAGTGGAGCAAGAATACGAGTACCGACAACTCCGTAGAAAGTACTGATGGCGTGCGTCCGAAGGTGCTGCAGATTGGATTGGGTTACCGTTCTAGAGTGTTTGGCAAACCGGTGTATGCTTGGATGGAAGCGATTGACTACCAGGTGGCCGACACGCTCCTGGCCTTTGACCCCGATTTGCATGTGTGGACGGGGCGTGTGGGCTTTGAATGCGAAGTGATTCCTGACGGCACGCTCCGTGTGGGTATGGATGACTTGGATTGGACGGTGGGTGCCGGCTACAAGTTCATGATTCGCATTGGCAAGAAAAAGTATCCGTTCGATGTGAACTACGCCCTGATTTATGAATCGGAAGCGGGACTCTGGACGCCGCTTAGCTTTGGCCTTAGAGGCTATATTCCGTGATTTCAAAGATTTTTATAGACGGACTGCGTAGCCTGAATGGCTTTGAACAAGAGTTCGGGCCGGGAATCACTGTGGTTCACGGGCCGAACGGTTGTGGCAAGACGTCTATACTGGAATCAATCCACTTGCTTGCGCAAGGGTTTTCGTTTAGGGCCCGCGATTTAAAAGAAATGATAGCCTGGAACGGCGACGAACTGATTGTCCGGGCAACTTTTGAAGATGCAGGTCGCGTAACGACGCGCGCGGTACGCGTGGGTCGTCGCAGTTGCGAGGTTCGCGAAAATGGCGAAAGCTTGAAGTCGGTGACAGCTTTGTTCGGGAATTTGCCGGCGGTGATTATGCAACCGTCGGACATTGAACTTTTGCGTGGTGCGCCCGAAGTGCGCAGGCGCTGGCTCGATGAAATTCTTTGCTTTAGGTCGCAGGCGAATGCGTCGGTGCTCAAACGTTACCGCCGCGTATTGCAACAGCGTAACCAGTGGCTGCGCCAATACAAGCGTGAAGGCGCTGCTACCGGTGGCGATGCCCTGTTTGCGGTTCTCACGGAACAGCTGGTGGATTTAGGCGCTAAACTTTGGGCTGCCCGCATAGAACTTTCAAAAGAAATCTCGCCAATCATTACGGGTTATTACCGCAAACTTTCGGACGGGGTAGACGAAATCACTTGCGCTTACAAGAGCTCGATTCTTAAAGAATTAGATGCGCTTGATGGCGCAGAATTCTTGGACGATTCGGAACTGGACAAGGTGGCGGCCGATTCTAGTGTCGCATACATTGCCTCGGATTCGGGCGAATGCGAAGATGGCTCGATTGACGAAAATGCCTTGCGCGAGGCTTACCGCCGGAAACTCGCTGGATTGGAATATGCCGAAAAGATTCAGGGAATCACGCTTTCGGGCCCGCATAAAGATGATTTGGGCGTATGTATTGGCGAAAGCGAAATGCGGTCTTCGGGTTCGCAAGGCCAGTGTCGTTGTGCCGCAGTCGCCATGCGCTTTGCCGCAGTCGATGTGGCGACTCGCTACTTGAGTAAGCCGATTCTTTTGCTGGATGATATTTTTGCAGAACTCGACGTGAACCGCCGCGATGCGGTGGCGTCGCTCATTCGCGAAAAGGCATGCCAGGTGATTATTGCGACTCCGCAGCTAGAAGAATTGCCGTTTACCGCAGAAGCTAGTATAGAACTTAGAATTTAGAACTGAGAGCTTAGTAATGAAATAAATAAAGAGTCGCCAAAGGCGACTCTCTAAGCTCTACCAACTAAGTTCTGGTAAAAGCGGCTTTTCCGTATAAATTACTTCTTAAGCAAATCACGGATTTCGGTGAGGAGCTTTTCTTCGGCAGACGGTTCAGGAGGTGCCGGAGGAGCAGCCGGGGTTTCTTCTTTCTTGCGCATGTTCTGCATGAAGCCGAGGAACTTCTTCATCACGATGAACACCACGATGGCGACAATGAGGAAGTCGACGATGCCACCGATAAAGCTACCATAAGGGATTGCTACACCCTGGGCAGTCGTATAGGAAAGAGACTTGAGGCCTTCGCCAGCATCTTTACCACCAGCCATGGCGATAATAGCCGTAACGCACGGCATCACGATGTCGTTCACGAAGGAAGTCACGATTTTACCGAATGCGCCACCGATGATAACACCGATAGCCATATCGACGATGTTACCCTTGAATGCGAAGGCTTTGAACTCTTCGAGAAGGGATGTTGCTTTACCTTTGATACCCATATTGGTTCCTTTTGTTGAAGTTAAGATAAAAATATGTTTATAATATCGCTTTGGCAAGAGGGTTTTCTAAATTTTGCACGCTATGTCATGGTTCGTTTTAGCTTTACTTTCGGCCTTCTTTTTAGGCTGTTATGACCTCGCCAAGAAAAAGTCAGTGCAAGATAACGCTGTCCGTGTGACGTTGTTCTTTTGCAGTGCTTTTTACGCCCTTTTCATGAGTCCGCTCCTTTTGACGGGCCACTGCGAAAGCCTGCCTTTGCAAAGTCATATTTACTTGTTCGGTAAGGCGGCCATTGTGGGCGGTAGCTGGATTCTGACTTATAACGCTCTTGCGCATTTGCCGTTGAGCATTGCGACTACGATTCGTGCGCTTGCGCCTGTATTTACGATTTTCATTGCGGTCACGTTCATGGGAGAACGTCCTTTTGCGCTCCAGTGGGCGGGTGTTGCCATTTGTATTTGTTCGTATGTGGGCTTGAGCCTTGCGGGCCGTAAAGAAATGGGACATTTCTTTAGCAACGGTTGGGTAATCTGCATGGTGCTGGGAACGATTCTTGCGGCATGCAGTGGCGTTTACGACAAGTTCATTTTGCAGCGTATGAACTTTGACCCGCTTACGGTTCAGGTTTGGTTCAGTATTTACATGATGCTTTGGCAGTTTGTGATTTGTGCCATCACTTGGTTCCCGACGCGCCACAAGACGACTCCGTTTCAGTTCCGTTGGTCCATGGTGCTGGTCGCTATCCTTTTGATTGTTGCAGATCGTTGCTATTTTGTGGCCGTAAGTGACCCGGATGCCTTGATTTCGATTATTACGGTGTTCCGTCGCTCTAGCGTGCTGATTTCGTTCTTTGCGGGTTTACTACTTTTCAAGGAACGCAAGAGCAAGATGAAATTTGTCGCCTTGCTTGGCGTGATTTTGGGTATTTGTCTAATCGCTCTCGGTAAGTAATGATTGGTATTACAGGTACAATTGGTGCAGGAAAGTCGCTTGTCGGCCGCATTTTGCGCGATCAAAAGATTCGCGTGATTGACGCTGATGTCGCTGTGCATCACTTGTATCGTGATGACAAGAATTTACGAGTTGCAATTGCCAAGGAATTTGGCGAAGACATGCTGACCGAAAAAGGCATTAGCCGGAACCGCATGGCAGATTTGGTTTTTAAAGATGCTTCTGCCAGGGTGCGCTTAGAAACGCTTATTTATCCGGTGCTCACGCAGTATCTGCTCCGTGCAAATCCGGCGTTTGTAGAAGCAGCCTTGTTCGAAAATGTGCCGGAATTGGTGGCTAAACTCGATGAAATCTGGGTGGTGAGCGCCGCTCGCGAAGTTCGCAAGAATCGCCTGATTGCAAATCGTGGCTTTAGCGAAGCGGATGCAGAACGTCGTATTGAATTGCAGTTGGCTAAAGACAGCGAAGATGAATGGCGTCGGCTTTTCCCGGGAAAGAAAATCCGCTTTATCGATAACTCCGGTGACGAATCGCAATTGCAAAATGCGATTGAAAAAATATTACAAAAAGAGTCTGTGTAAAAAATCCCGATTATCTGAAAAATGCAGCATCGAATGATGCTGCATTTGTTTTGTATTGGGTGGGATTGGGAGGTTCTTGTTTCAGTTAGCGGACCTTCTTGCCGCCAATGCTGAAGTAAGTCTTGATACCGTTCTTGTCGGTGTATTCGAGCTGGACCTTTTGACCGCGGATTACGAGGCGCTTGCCTTCTTGAGGCTTGGCGTACTTGATGCGGTTGCGGGCTGCCGGAATAGTAGTAAGTTCGTATTTGGCGTTGACCGGAGTCTTGATATCGTAAGTGGCGCCGGTTGTTGCGATCGCTTGCAGGCTTCCGATAATGTAGGCGAAGGGGGCGTTCCAGTTGATGGCCACTTCGTTGGTTGCGTAGCTGCAGGAATTGTCGTAGTAGGATTTGGCAACCGCATTTGCATTATTGTATTGCTTGGCGCAATCCGTAGCCGAAGCGTTGGCGCCGCCGGCAATCATTCCCGGAACAGGTGCTTCAATGCTGTCTGCCTGGCTTACGCGGTGGTGCGGATTCATGACCGGATTGACACCGTAGCCGGTGAGGTAAGATTTGTCAATGGGGTTACGGCCCAAGATATAGTCCACAATGCCTTGGACGGCGTTCAGGTATTTTTCTTCTTTGGTCAGAATGTAGGCGTGAACCAAGACCATGCCCTTGTTGGCGGCAACGCCGTTGGAACCCCAGTAGAAGTCGTCTTTATCGAGTGCGATGCCGTAGCCGTTGTTGTCGAGAGACTTCATAAAATTGTCGGCCATGTTGATGATGATGGCGTTTGCAGAATCCACCATTTCGGGCTCGAAGGCATCGGGGCTCATAGCGATGGAGAAGATTCCCAGCATGTAGTTGTTCTGCCAGCTTTGAAGTTTGGCCTTCTTGTTGTTGATGGGAAGCTTCTTGATGGCGGCTACAACATTGGTGTCACCGCTGACGCGGTACATTTCGATGAGAGTCCAAAGTTTAGATGCCCAGTCGGCTGCTCCCGTATAAGAACCGGTGCCGACATCTTTGGGCTGTTCGTAAACTTCGTAGGGATGTGCCATTGCCCAGTTGTGAGCCTTTTGGGCGGCGATAATGCACTTTTCGGCAAATTCAGGATCGTAGGGCTTGTAAATTTCGGAAGCAAGCGTAACGACTGCTGCAAAGTCCCAAGTAGCTTCTACAGCCTTGCCGATGGCGTAGCGCTGGGCGTTTGCCTTGGCGGGCATGATGGTGCCGGCGAATTGCTTGGTGGTGAGCTTGTGGAATACGCCACCGTCGTCGTCTTGCATGGTGAGCATCCAGTCCAGATTCCAGCGGATTTCATCCAACAGGTCCGGGACATCGTTCTTGCTTTCGGGAATGTTCAGCTTCAGAGTATCGTAGTAGGCCTTGTTCTGCTGGTAAAGCTGCAGCAAGGTGTAAGTAGAAATGCCGGAGTTCACGATGTACTTGCCGTAGTCGCCAGCATCGTACCAACCCTTGGGACTGCTAAAGGTGGCGTTAAGATCGGTCTTGCCCGTAGAGGCGTGGTACTTTACTGCTGTATCCGGGTGGCCTGCGGCGCGGGCGTAAATGCCGGCGTATTCTTCTTCAAGAGCGGTAGAGGCGCGCTGGAAATAGAAGAACTTGATAGAGGCCTTGCCAGCTTCTTCGAGGGCGTTGTCAGCAATGGTGATGGGGTGGCCGATCGGTTCGTCATCGATATAGGCTTGGTATTTGCCGGCGGTCTGAATTTCGGAGAAATCGACCAGGGATGCGGCGGTGTCGCCTGCCGGAACCCAGATTTCGGCTTCGGGGGCGGTCACTTTCAGAACTTCGTTACCGCTAGAGGTCTTGAAAACGATTTCTTTGCCTTCGGCGCCAACAACGGCCATTTGCTTTTGACCCTTAGTCAAGAAACCGACCTGGTTGTGGTAGGCCGTAGCAGCGAACAGGCTACTTGCACTAAGAGCCGTAATCGCGAGGACGGGGGGAAGAATCTTGTTGAACACCATAAAAACATCCTTAGTTGATTTTTTAATAAATCTAAACCTTTTAAGAGAGATAAGGTAGGGGGCGGAGAGTGGAAAGTGGTTACGGCTGAAAACTAATGTGAACGGCGTGGAATGCTATATTTGGGTCGTGATTTATGAACTCCGCATAGAAAAGATGGTGCAGGGGGGCGAAGGCATGGCCAGACTCCCTGATGGACGCGTGTGCTTTGTGCAGGGGGCGCTTGCAGGCGAACTTTGCCAGGTCGAAATCTTGCAGAACAAGAAAGATTTTACGCGGGGTCGGGTGATTAAAATCACGGAAAAGAGTGCCGACCGCGCGGAGCCGAGATGCCCTCTTTATGGCAAGTGCGGCGGGTGCAGCTTGCAGCATTTGGAAAGTTCTGCACAGGCCGCTTGCTCGGCGCTTGTGGAACGCGAAAACTTTAGGCGAATTGCCCGCGTGGAACTGCCCGAAGATTTCAAGATTCATACTGGACCTGCGTGGGGTTATAGAAACCGCGCCCGCGTGGTGATTGCTCGCGCTAAAAGCGGCAAGGTCAGTTACGGTTTTCGCATGCAAAAAAGCAACGGAATTATTCCGTTTGCAAACTGCCCGGTGCTAACGCCTGCGATCAATGCATTCCTGAAAGAAAATGCGGCGAAGATTTTTGAAGAATCGATGAAGGCGTCTAAGCGTCCGCCTAGGAATTTTGAACTAGATGTGAATTTGTTCGATAACGGAGCGGGTAAGGTCAGTTACTTTTATAAGGGAATGCCTGCCGCCGACTTCGAAAAGAATGCCGTGAGTGTCGTCGAAATTGCGGGCAAGAAAATCCGCTCGGATGCTTCGGTGTTTTTCCAGAGCAATCTTTCGCTTTTGCCGGAACTTGTGACTGCTGTGCAGAATGCTGTAGACGAAGGCATTGCAAGCGGCGAGGCGAGTGACGCTTGGCTCATTGACTTGTTTAGCGGCGTCGGATTTTTTGCAGCCTTGCTGGAAGACCGCTTTAAAAAGATTACGACGGTGGAACGTGACGAAGGCTGCCTGACGCATGCCCGTGTGAATTTAAACGGGGGCGTTACGGGGGTGTCCCCCGTCCTCAAAAACATCGAGAATGTATCTGCCCCCGCCGAAGATTGGCTTGCCGAGAATGTGGTTGATGTGCCTGCGACTTTGATTGTGGACCCCCCGCGGACGGGGCTTCCGCCGACGGCGCTGGAGGCTATTGCAAAAAGCTCCGTGAACCGCCTGATTTACGTTTCTTGCGACCCGGTGACGCTCGCGAGGGACTTTTCGAGGTTCCGGGAAGCCGGTTTTGCCCTGAAAAAAGCCGAGGGATTCGCTTTTTACCCCCAAACGCCCCATTTGGAAATGTTGTTTGTGCTTTCAAGATAGCCGAAAAACGGGTATTTTACTAGTTTGAAAGTGCATACAAGGAGGCATGTATGAAAAAATGGTTCGTTGCAATGATGGCGGCCTTGGCCTGCCTGATTGTGGGATGTAATGTAGAAGATACGGCAATCCTGTGTGGCAGAGAATGGAATGTCAACCTGGATGTCATCGCTGATACTGCAAGCGAGTTCGAAATGAACGACCCGCTTATTGTGCAGTTCCGCTATGGAACGAATTTTGACTTTGCAATGCTCAAGACGGCCTTCTACGAAGGTACGCTTGCAAACAGGGGGCCTGAAATTTGGAACCACGAAGTGGCTGTGACCGAAAAGCAGGGTGTCTATACGCTGCAAGGAAAGTCTCGCCATGGTGGCCTGATGACGGCGCGTGAACTGTGCCGTAAGAAGGAACCCGGCCCTGTCGTAATCGAAGTGAGCGGTGACGGCAAGGTTTTGATGACCAAACAAATTTTATTGATTAAGAATCGGTAATTCATGAAAAAATTATTGTGCGCAGTCACAGCTGCCCTGGTACTCGGCGGTTGCGGTGAATCTAAAGTGAATGTGAGCTATAAGGTGGATTCCCCTGTTATGGTGGAACTTTATGCTGAAGGTTATTTTTCGACCATAGACCTGAACGGCAACGAACAGATGGGAACGGTGACTGCCGCCTATGCGAACCTGACGTATTCCAATGCAGGCGATACCTTGAAGGTTCATCGTGATTACGTGATGGACAAGTCGCGTGGCTATTTGAAGAACTACATGCCCTCTGAACTTGCCTGGCGCGTGAAGTCTGTGGATTTGGCCGCTGTTGACCGCGAAGTGAAGGCTGTTGAAGGCCTTGAAGACGGCTACGATTCTTTGCTTGCACGTATTCCGATGCCCGAAGTTTGGCGTAAGCAACTCTTGAATCCGGATTACAAACCGCACTTGAAGCGCCTTGAAAAGCACCGCTGGGAAATGGACCACATGCTTTTGGGCGAAGTGCCAACCAAGGGTAACATTACGCAGATGCTCAAGGACCAGGGCCGCTTGAACTTTGCCTTGATTCAGGTGGACTCTGTGGTGGTGAAGGGCTTTGAAAACCGCGACCATCGTCGCTGCCTGGACTACATTGTGTACTTGCAGGAAAAGGAAAGCTTCCCGTACTACATTTGGGAACAGCACGTGAATAGCAACATTGTTCCTGAACACTTCAAGAAGTACAACAAGGGCCTTAAGGCGGAATACCAGACCCAGTTCGAAGTCATGATCGACCCGACTACGGGCGTGCCTTGCCAGGAACGTGAAGTCAAGGTCGGCGTGCACACCATGGTGAACCCCGATACGAAGGATACAGCGACCTTCAAGAGCCAGATTACGCTCGAAAGACTGTATACGATCAAGAAACCGGAAGAGAATGAGTAGTGTGTAATGTGTGATTGTTCATTATCCGTATTTCGTTTTAATGAAGCCTATGCGTAAGTTTTTTTGTGTACAATTGTTTTTCCTTGTGGCTCTCGCCATGGTGGGGTGTGCGTCGCATCCGTCGCCGCAACAGACGATGGTCGATGACCGTTATATGGTCTACAAGGATATGGAAAAGGCTTATCGTGAAGCCGAAGAAGATTACCTGAACCTGCTTTTTAATATCGAGCGTATGCCCGAAGAAGAAGAGCTCTGGATCATGAAGCGCGACAAGATGCTTGAACTGATGCAGTTGAAGGAACTGATGCTCAATGCACGTGCGGAACTGGACCAGGCCATGCAGGAATGGGAACGGCATATGCTGGACTTGCAGGCCGAACAGAAGAAGGCGCAGGTCAAGCCGTATAACCCGAACTTTACCGGTAAAGACGGCATGCGCACAAGTCCGGGCCAGTTGCTCCCCGGCGAAATCAAGCCCAAACAAAAATACGGCGAACTGTAGGGCTATAATGAAAAAAATAATTCTGCTTGTATTGTGTACAATAGCCATTCTGCAGGCAGAATCATTTACGTTTTATTTGCTTGTGCCCGAATATAGGGAATGGCTTGAAACGCCGCCAGTTATTAAAAATTTGGCAAATGGTGATGTCATACCTATGGAACGTGATGCCGAGGAATATTATGGCTGGTATCATTATACATGGGAAAAAGATTCTATTCCAGATTCGGTACTAATTTATTCTTCTCGTGATACTTCTTTTGAAGATCCTATAACTAGTGACGGTTTTTGTTCGAAGACGAATGAATCGTTCCCATTAAAAATGGTGAGCGATTTGGTTGACACGATTTATTTCGTTTCGGATTTGTCTTGGAGAATCGTTGATGGTGTTGATGAATATGGTTTTGCATATAATGATATTCGTCAAGATTGTTGTTATTCAAAAGATGATTCCTTTGAATATTATTCAAAGAATATGTATGTGTTGGTTCCGGATTATAAGGAATGGATTGATGAAATCCCTATTCTTGTAGATGCTAAAGATTCCTTGAAATATTGGGAAATGAAACCGGATGAACAAAATAAAGGATGGTTTAGTTATTCATGGGACCATTGTTCTGTTTCACCGGATTCACTTTATTTGTATAAAAAGACTGATTCCACAAGGCTTGCACCTGTTGGAGAATCAGGATTTGCATATGGAGAAACGGATTTGGTTTCTTTGAAGTTTGAGAATACGCTGAATATTTTCTTCTATCCTGATTTAAGATATGATTGTGCAAATCCTGATGATGAATGCTTTTGTAAAAATGGTAATGAAAGGTGTTATTGTAATGCCTATGAAAAAGTTAGATGGAAATCTTATGATGTCCGTTCTGCATGTCAGTTGCGTTATGATTGCTTAAAAGATGATTTTGAACCATATTACCATAATATGGAATTGCGCCCTGTTCGCATGGCTGCGCAGATTCGTGTTCAAAGCATAGGCTTTGCTATTCAAATGTCTAGTTCTAAATTGCTGCCATATGCAGTATTCAATGCAATGGGGCAAGTAATGGCTCGCGGAACCGTAAATGGAATTGTGAATGTTAAAGTTCCTAACTCGGGAATGTATCTAGTCAAGATTGGTTTCGAAGTCCACAGATTAAACGTGCGTTGAACCGAGCCGTAGATGTAGCGGTTAATAGTTGGCTATTGCCAACTGTTCAGGAACCCCATTCCGATGGAGAATTTGATGCGGGTGGGGGCGATGCTTTCGGGAATGACCGGAAGGTCAATCGGCGTGAGCTTTTCGCCACCGCGCAAGTTTTCGTCTTCGCCGATGCGGCTTAGGCCGCGGGCGAGCGTGAGCGAGATGTCGAACGGAACGCTGTAAAAGATTCGGTTGCTCATGCGGAAGGTGAGGCCCACGGAGCGGTCCCAGAAACGGTGGTCGGTGAACTTGTCCATGTCAATCCATTTGCCGTTCCAGGCTGCACCCATTTGTGAGAACAAGTCCACATAGAAACTGCGGGTTTCGAAAATCCATGCGCTCTTGCGCCAGTCGTCGTAAACTGGGAACAGGTAGTGGAGTTCGGCGATGGCCGTGCGCATTCCGGCGAGGGTGTAGTTTTCGGAGTTGCGCAGGTAGGGGTAGCCTTCAAGGAATAGAGCGTCGTAGTAGTAAGAGTCGAGAGTATCTTGCTTGGCGTCTGTGCTCCACTTGTATACACCGGCGATTTTACCGCCGGCCGCAAGGCGGGCGCCGGTAAGCGGGCTTTGAATGCTGCCGTAAAGATTCAGACCGAATTCGTTGATGTGGAAGTTGCGGTACTTGGGCGTGATTTTACCGCTAGAGTTAACCGTAAAGCTTTCTGCGAATGTGCCCGGGCGGTACAAGTCGGAATTGGAGGACTGCAAGTAGAAACGCAAGCCGTTGCCTTGGCCCGTGATTTCGGAGCCTTCGGCATGATCGCCATAAAGGCCGAGGGCGACGAGCAGGCTTAAGCGCTTTTGGTAAGTCCAGTCGAAATTGTCTTCGTAGAGGTTGAAGTTTGACCAATCGTAACCGACTGCGACTTGCAAGGTGTCGATGCTCTTGAAGATGCTGTAGCCGGCACCAGCCATAATCGCTTGCATAGGAATGGCGTAATGCGTAATGCCGATGCTGTCGCCACCGTTGGCGCGAACATCTTCGTAGCGGAGCGTGTCCTTGCTGGTATAGTTGGCGTAGGTGTAGCTGAGCGAGAGATCAAGTGGCGTGCTCTTGTTTTCCCAAGAAACGAAGAATTCTTTTTCTTGTTTGGGATTGAGGCCGTCACCGTTGATGTAGTCAATGCCGTTACCGAGTTCCAGCAGGAATCCGATTTGCACGGTGTTCTTCTTGAGTGCGTCGCTGATGATAGCGGCAAGGCCTGCCTTGACTTTGAGCTTGCCGTCGCCAAAGACGGTGAGGTCTGGCGCGTTTTCGCTGAATACAAGCATCGGAACAAACAGCGGAATGTTCGGGATGGGTTTGTAATCACGTTCGACTCCGGCAAATTCGACGTCGGCGATTTCAAGAGGTTTTTCGATGCGGGCAGGGAGTGTGCCGCGAAGAGTAATCTGGGCGTCTGCAGGCTTTTGCGTAACAGTGCGCGTGGTGTCTGTGATTTTTAGAACGGAATCGCGGAGAGCGACTGCAGGAACCTTGGTGCATGAATCAGATCCTTCGACGTTGCTCAGGATGACACTGTCGGGGCAATTCCATGTGGTGTCTGCGACCTGAATGACGCTGTCACGCTCGGTCACGGTGACGGTAGTGTCGTCGACCATCGGGGTCGCGCCGTAGGCCATTTTGTAGAGCGAAAAACCGTCTTTGTCGTATTCGGTAAAGTAGAGTGTGTCGCCTGCAAGAGCCGGGGTGAATGCGCCGCCGACCACATTTGTGAGCGGGCGTTCGGCACCTGTCGAAAGAGTCTTTTCAATAAGGTTGAAAATTCCGTTTCGGTTGCTTGCGAAAACAATCTTGTCGTCGTCGATCCAGTTCACGTCGCGTTCGTCAAAGCCTTCGGTCGAGACAACCTTGAAAGTCTTGCCGTCGCTGTCGATGATGGCGATGCCGCGAGTCTTGTCGTCAAAATAGCTGAATGCAATGCGCTTGCCGTCAGGGCTGAACTTGGGACTGTAAATGTTGTAATAGTCGAATTTGGCGTCAGGAACGAATATATCGATCGGATCTTCAGAGGTGTAATCCTTGATGTCTTTCGGGAACGGAACCTTGGCGAGTTTGAAACGCGTGCTGTAAGGTTCACGCATGGCAAAGATTATCGTGGTGCCTTGCTTGTCGATGGCCGGATAGACGGCGTCGGCAAGGTAGGTGACAGAAACAGAATTCTTGTTGGTGTCGCATACGGCAATGTCAAAGTGGGCGTGGCCATCTTTGTCGCGGTTCTGGTAGTTCACGTAAGCGAGCATCGGGCCTTGTACGCTGTCTTCGTAAACGTCAATGCCCTTGTCTAGCCAAGCCTTTTTGAGTTTGAATCCATGCTTGGCATAGTCGCCAATTTCAATGGTAGAGTCTGCGTTTTCGTTTTCGACGGTGATTTCACCGATTTCAACGCCGTCGACAACTTCTTCTTTTTTAGCGGTGTCTTTTGCATCGAGCGGCATTTTGAAAAGTCCGCCATCAAACCAGAGACCGCCAAAGTTCGAAACGCCGTAAAGGTTTTTGCCAGCGACAATCGGGAAGTCTTGCCAGAAGGAGCCTTCGGTCATCTTGGTGCCTTCCACAAGCTTGCCTAAAGAATCGCGCTGGGCTTTGTATTGTTCGGTAATGGCTTTTTTCCAGTTGTCGTAAAGTTCCTGTTCGCTGATGCCGAGTACATTCTTGATGGCGCCATTGAGTGTGAACTTGTGGTACTTGGACATTTCATGCCAAATTTTGGGCATGGCGTCTTCGCCATAGGTCGCACTAATATAGCGTACGAGCGAAAAACCTTGCGTGTAGGGCCCGAGTTCTGCAAACAGCGAGTTGTCCGAAAAGTCGTGCATGTAGGGGAGCGTGAGTAGGCTGTCGTTTAGAGCGGCCACGCGAAGCAACATGTCGCGGTGGGTGTCCCAAGCGTCAAAACCCATGCGGCTCGATTCGTACTGAGCGGTACCTTCGGCAAGCCAGAGCGGCTGCAAGGTAAAAGGAATCAGGGAGGCGAAATCTTGCGTGGTGCGTTCGTTGTAGTAGTCCGTATAGCTGACTTGCAGACCGTAAATGCTCGGCGAGAACTTGCTTGCGTTTTCGATACTCACCAAGTGGCTGAATTCGTGCGTGACCACGTCGGAAAGCCAACCATGGCTGCTGCGGATTTTAAAGTCCCAGTTGGTGAGCCAAAGGTTAATCGAGTTTTCGCTCGGAATGGCATTGCCGTTACTGTAAAGGGCATTGTTGAGCGTTGCGCTGACGCGACCGGGTAAATCGTGATGGTAACGACTTACGACAGAATCGTAGACGGCCTCGGCGTAAGCGGAAACTTTTGCAGCGTGCGAGCTGTATTCGGCCGGGTAAACAAAGTTGAAGTGGTCGGTGCTTGCGGCCTTCCAGCGAATGTCGCTGTTGTTGCCGTAAAAACCTACGGCGAAGCTTGAAACACTTGCCGATAAGACCGTTGCCGTTAAAACCGATAAAAAGCTCGAAATAGACGCGCGCATAGTAAAGTACAATATACAAAAATGCCAGGGTACAAAAAGTCGCCCCATCCGGCTTGGATAGGGCGACCCCAAGGAGTTGATGATGATTTTAGGAATTATTTGCCGAGGTCCAGGGCCTCTGCAATACCATCGATGAGCTTGGTGCCCTTGAGTTCACCTTCGAACAGCGAGAAGTTGCCGGTGTAACCCCAGTGCGTCCAAGGAATCTGGAGCGTGTCGCAGATTTCGCGCATGGCGGTCAAGTAGTTGAGCCTGGATTCAGCGGAAGAACGCAGGTTCAGGGCGCCGAATTCGTTGATAATCACCGGAACGTTGTTGGTGGCGGCCCACTTCTTGGCCTTCAGGATTTCAGCCATGATGGCTTCCTTGCTGCCGTTCTTGTAGTAGTTCTTGACAGCGTTCTTTACGCTAATCTGCGAGCCCTTGGTGACACCGAAGTCGCCCGAGACTGTGGACCACTTTGCCGGATCGTACGGGAACGGGATTCCTTTGATGGTGGCGTAATCGGTCCAGGAACCACCCTGGTGGGTGAATACGAACGGTTCATAGGTGTGAATCACGTAGACGATGTTGTCGTCGGTGAACGGGGTACGCTTGGTGAGCAGGTTGATAGAGTACCACTGGGCGTCACCGAAGAGAATCGTGTGTTTCTTGTCGACGCTGCGGATAGAGTCAATCATGGCCTGGGCGGCGGTCGTCCACTGGGCGGCGGTTACCTTGCCTGCGCTCATGTCGGGTTCGTTCAGAAGTTCGAAGAACAGGTCTTCGCGGGTGTTTTCGGCATAGTGGGCGGCCACATGCTTCCAGGTCTCGGCCATCATCTGGATATACTTGTTATCCTTGGCGCTGGTTGCATTGTAGCTGTTGTCGTATTCGTGGTAGTCGATGACGAGAGACATGTCATGCTTGCCGGTCCATTCCACGAAGGAATCGAGAACCATGAACAAGGTGTCGTCGTCAAAGGCGAGCTCGACGGTTCCCGTAGTGTCCTTGACGAATGCGTCGCGGTTGGTGGCGTACAGGTCAAGGTCAATGGGCAAGCGGAGGCTCTTGATTCCGTTGTCTGCCAAAAGCTTGATGTCGGTTTCGTCGAAGACGAATTTCTTGAACTTGCCGTCGGCGTTTTCAAGCCAGTTGGTAAAGTTGATACCCTTGTTCAGGTACTTCATTGCCTTTTCCTGCAGCGGGTTCGTGACCGTGATTTCGGCTTCGGTGAACTTGATTTCGGGAATCACCGGGTCCTTGATTTCCATATCCGGCTTGTCGGCTTCGACTTCGCTGGTGTCTTGCAGGTAAACGTTATCGATAAAGAGCGAATCGGTTACGACCTTGCTGCCGCTGCCCTTGGCCTGGAAGCTGATCGCCTTGATGTGCATTGCGTCGAAGGCAACTTCTTTGCCCCAACCGCCTTGGACCAGGTCCTTAAAGCGGATAACGGCCTGCGTCCAGGTGCGAGAGGCCTTGACCTTGGCCAGGTGAACGTCGTAGTCCTTGACGTCGGAAACTTCGATATGGACTTCGTGTGCGCCACCCTTGTACCAGTAGGTGAGCCCGCCAAAACGACCGTTGGCGTCGTCGAGGGCAACCTGGATTCCCCAGCCCACATACGGGTCAAATTCGTAGTCGCCCTTGTCGAGCGTGTAGTTGACTTGCAGGGCGTATTTGGAACCGTTATCGACAGAACCTGCGACGATATCGCCGTCTTCGTTTACGGGAGTTGTAATGACAGAAGCACCGTCATTATCGTTGTCGTTGTAGGTATACCAATAGTCGTCGATGGTTGCCGAATAGTTGTCACCGTCTTCGAAGTCGTCAACCAGGAGCCCCTTGCCTTGCGGAGTGACGATGGTTCCTTCGTTAGGATTGGTAGAAGGTTCCTTATTCGTTGTGTCCGAAGGGGTTACGGTAGAGTCGGGTTGGTTTGCGGTAGAGTCTGCCGGAATCCTTGTGGAATCATTCGGAAGCGGGGTAGGAGTTGTTGTAGAATCAGTCGGAGTAATAACCGGTTGTTCGTCGGGTGCTGCCGACTTGCTGGAATCGTCTCCGCAGGCACTCAAGAAGAGAAGTGCCGCTGCAGAGAGTGCTAAACTTGATTTAGTCTTGAAATTCATATGAACCTCATTTTGTTTGAAACCTTGGGTTGTCCCAATTCCCTTTTACCCTTAATCTATTATTAAATGGGCGTAATGAGTTTGGTAAATTGGCCTGTTTTTGTGCAGGTGTATCGGGTGTATCGTGCCCTGTTTTGGCTTTTTTTTGCTATTTTTCTCATAAATGCGCTTTTTTTCTGAAAATTACCACCAATCCATCTGTTTTGCTCGCAAGGAAAAGCCTGCGGAAGTGTGTTGGGAAACGCAGAAAAATCCAGACAGGCGCTATAAAGGTTGCAATCGCATTGACATGCACCAAGACGAAATTCCTGCATTCGGTTATGTGTCGGGCGATAATTTAAAGCCTGTTGGAGTATACGTCGTTGTACGTGGGCGGCATGTGCCCGATGGCGTGTATGCCTACGATGCGGCGGGTCGTAGCAAGGTGCCCGATGTCGTGGGACAATTGGTGCGTATCGGTGGCCGCGATGAAATGAAAAAGATTGTGGCCGCGTTTCCGGATAAGGATTTTGCAGAAGAAGCTCCGCTGCTTTATATTTTTACGGGTCTTTTGGAACGCGCCGTTTGGCATTATAGAGAAGCGGCGTATGCGCAGGTGATGCAAGATGCGGGCTCGTGTGTAGCGAGTGTGATGTTGCATTCAAAATCGAAGGGCGCTAAAGTTTTTGCGCTGAGTGGATTTGTGGACGACGAAATTGCGGTGGCGCTTGGATTGCCTTCGACAGAGATTCCGCTTGCTGCCCTTGCTGTGTTCCCGGAATATAGCGAGCTTGCGTTTGATTCCGTTGACGGCGGTGTCGGCGAAACAGCGTATTCGAACCGCGGCGAAATGGAGCCGGATATAGGCTACGATGCTTCGCGTTATGCGGCCATGTTCATGCGCCAGAATCGCGTAGAAAACATTACCGACCTTTCGAAGTGTATTCGCATTAGACGGCTTGCGGCGCAGGCGCTCCCGGGTGAAGAATTTCCGCTGACGCCTGCTAAGTTCGATGCCCCCACTTATTTGAGTAAGCTTGAAGATCTTGTGGCGCCTTTTAAAATGTTTGCGCCTTATCGAAAAGTCGGGATTGACCTGGATGATTTTTCGAGTATGCTTCGCTGGCTTGAAGTGGGGCAAATTAATTTGTTCGGCGCGGGCCTTTTAAAAATCTGGGTGATTTCGTTTGACATTATGTTCGTGTTCCCGGGCGTTTACCGCTATGTGCCGGTGCGCAAGTCTATTTATATGCAGTCGGGCATTTTGAATGTGAAAAAGTTTGCGAAGTGTCACGTGGTTCCCGAAGAAGCTGAAAATACGGCTTTTGCACTCTTGTTGACGGCAGATTTGAATGAATCTTGCAACTTGCTAGGCGAACGCGCTTACCGCTACATGAATTTGAATGCGGGCTATTTGGCGGAATCGATGAATATATCGGGACAAATGCTTCGCAAGACGACTCGCAGCGAACGGTTCTTTTATCACGACGAACTGAGAAAGCTGTGCGATATTCCTGAAACCGAAAGCATTATTGCCGAAATCTTGGTCGGCAAAGCTTAAAATCTTTTAAATCAGGCTGATGATAATCGGGGCGACGATGGCGGTAAATAAGCCCGCAACTCCGATAGAAAGGCTGCTCATGGCGCCTTGAACTTCGCCCATTTCCATAGCCCTAGTGGTGCCAAGCGCATGGCTTGCGGTACCGATAGCGATACCTTGGGCCACCTTATTCTTGATTCTGCAGAACCTGCATACGGCAGGAGCGGCCACAGCGCCTGTGATTCCCGTGATGGTGATGGCGATAATGGTGACAGGCGGAATGCCGCCGATTTGTGCCGACACCACAGAACCCATAGGAATCGTGATGGACTTGGGCAAAAGCGAAAGCATGAGCGTATCGCTGAGGCCGACGAGTTTGCTTACGACAATGACGCAGGCAAGTGAGGTGAGGCTGCCCGCAAAAATTCCGGCGAGAATCGGTTTCCAGAATTGCTTGAGCTTGGAAATTTGCCTATAGAGGGGGACTGCAAGCACCACGGTAGCGGGCGAAAGCATGACTGAGATGTAGTCTCCGCCCACATTGTAGCTTTCAAGGCTGATTCCTGTAGTAAGCAAGAATCCCACAATCAAGATGTTTGCAATCAGGAGCGGGTTCAAGAAGGAATACTTGAATTTTTTGCTGATGGTGACGCCGATTTCGAAGGCGACAAGCGAAAGCAAAATTCCAAACAGGGGAGAATTGATGATGGCGTTCATTTTTTGCCCCCGTTTGTTTCGTTATGAGGAACTCGCTTGGCGAGGCGTTCTGCACGTAATGCCAAATTTTCGCGGTATTCCTGCTTGCGGATGAACAATTGCGTAACGCGGCCGCCAACAGCGATGGTGACGAGCGTGAAGGCGATGCACAAAAACAGGAGCAGGGGCCATTTCGAAAGAACGTCATCGCCAACGGCCATGATGGCAATGCTCGGCGGTAAAAAGAATAGCGCCAAGTGATTCAGGAAAAAACTGGAAACGCCCGAAATCTGCTCCGGCTTGATTGCTTTTGTACAAAGTAAAATCAGGAGCAGGACCATGCCGATAATGTTCCCCGGGAGGGGCACGCCTACGATGCAGTGGAGGAATTCCCCGGCCACACAAATGGCGAAAATGACGGCAAGTTGGAGCGGTATTCTCATTTCGGGCGTAAATGTAGAAAAGTATATTCTATATTTCATGCTATGAAAATCGTATTTATGGGAACGCCGGAATTCGCGGCCTGTTTTTTGAAGCATCTCAAGGAATCTGATTTTGCAGACGTGGTGGCTGTGGTGACTCAGCCCGACAGGCCTGCAGGGCGTGGGCGCGTGTTAACGCCGCCGCCAGTCAAGCAACTGGCGCTCGAATACGGGCTCCCCGTACTCCAGCCGACCGATTTGAAAGCCCCCGAATTCGAGAGCGACCTGCGCGCTTTTGGTGCGGATTTGTTCGTGGTCGTAGCCTATTCGATTTTGCCTAAGAATATTTTGGCGGTTGCAAAGTATGGCGCGGTGAATGTACACGGCAGCTTGTTGCCTAAGTACCGCGGTGCTGCCCCTGTGCAGCGTGCGATTGCCGACGGCCTGCCCGAAACAGGCGTGACTGTTTTCCGCCTGGACGAAAAGATGGACCACGGCCCGATTCTTGCGCAGAAGACGGTGGTGATTGACCATCAGGATACGACCGCAAGCCTCTTGGAAAAGATGGTGGCGCCTGGTTGCGAAGCGCTGGACGATGCCATTCACCAGTTGCTCGAAGGCCGCGAAAAGGACTTGACGCAGGATCATGCCCAGGCCAGTGGTGCTCCGAAGCTGAAAAAAGAAGAAGGTTTGATTGACTTTAATTTGCCGGCAAAGGTGATTCACAACCGCATTCGCGCCTTCAATCCGTGGCCGGGTGGCTATGGAAAGCTGGGTGGCCGTATGGTTTACTTGCGCAAGACGGACACGCCGGAGAACGGCCCGAAACTGGCCCCGGGCGCGGTGGAATTCAAGGATAACCGATTCTACGTGGGCACGGGCGAAGGCGTGCTTGAAGTGATTGAAATTCAGGCCGAAGGTAAGAAGCCGATGCCGGTGGCCGACTTTATGCGCGGAATCCAGAAACGCGAAGGACTCGCTTTTGCTTGATGAATCCTTGAAAGAACGCATGGAAGCGTACCGCGTGCTTCTGCAGTGGCAGAAAGGCGGAAGCTTTATTAAAGAGGCTGGACTTTCGCCGTTTGCGATGGAACTTGCCTTGGGCGTATGCCGCAGGCACTTGTTCTTGCAGTACTTTGTGAAGACGCTTGTGAAGAAAATGCCTTCGCTTGAAGTCTGCACGGTGCTTGAAATGGGACTGTTCCAGATGTTCTTTACCGAGGTGCCGGACCATGCCGCCGTTGCGACTACGGTGGAACTTGTTAAGGCGGCGAGCCTTGGAGAAGGCTCCGCGCGGTTTATGAATGCCGTGCTGCATGCCGCGCGCAAGTCCGGCTTACCGGCGCTCCCACCTCAAAAGGTGCGGCGCGTGTCCATCGAGAATTCGGTGCCCGAATGGTTGGTGCGTAGGTGGTTTGATATTTATGGCGGTACACGCGCCGAAGCGCTCGCGAAAGCGACGCTTGAGCGCCCCGTGGAATGGATTCGCGTGAATCTGCAAAAGACATCGGCTCCGGTGCTTGCCCAAAAGCTTGGAATCACGGGCGCAAGTATTCTTTACGACCGCTACATTCAAGTGCCTGCCGAAGCAAAACTCAAGCCGATTCTGGAATCGGAATCTTTTGCGAAGGGCGAATTCAGCATGCAGAATCCGTCTGCTTACGAAGTCGTGAAACTGCTGGATTTAAAGCCCGGCCTTAAGGTTTGGGACGCATGTGCGGCTCCTGGCGGCAAGGCTGCCCTTATGGCCGAGATGGATTCTTCGCTCGATATTCTTGCAAGCGATGTGTCTGAGACTCGCGTGCTCAAGATGCATGATCTTGTAGACCGCTTAGGACTTACAAACGTCCGCGTGGAATGCCGCGATGTGCTTAGGGGCGTTGCGGGCTCTCCCGCTAGAAGGGGTAGCGAGCAACGGAATCGTGCGAGCGAGGGGGAGGCTTCCCCCTTTGACAGGATATTGCTCGATGTGCCGTGCAGCAACATGGGCGTGATTGCGCGCCGTCCGGAATCGGTATACCGCATAACGCCGGAATCGATTAAGGAACTAGCAGAACTGCAGTACAATATTTTGAAGGCTGCTTCGACAAAGCTTGCGTCGGGCGGAATTCTGGTGTATGCGACTTGCAGCCCGGACCCTGAAGAAACGACCAAGGTCGTGAACAAGTTCGTGAAGGAAAATCCGGAATTTGAAAAGGGCGAATCTGTGCTCCCGGGTGCCGAAGATTCCCGCTATGATGGTTTCTTTGCGCAAGCCTTACGTAGAAAGTAAAAGGTATTTATGGGGAAATTGAAAAATATTTTGTTGATGGTGGCGGGCTTTGCGCTAGCTGCTTTTGGCCAAGAAGATTCGGTCAAAGTCGAAGACATCGCATTTTCGAAAGCGTATCTTGCAATTGAAGGCGGCGAGGTTTACCCGTTTGGCGACCTGAATGATGCAACTTACAATACGCTGTATGGCGGTCTCAATTTCCGTTATTCTTATTGGGAAAACGTCGATGGCGTGGTGATGTTCCACTATGCGTATTTCAAGCCGCGCCCAGATGTGGTGCCCTACGATGGCGTACATCAGGCTTCGGGCAAGCTTGGCATGGATTGGCGCTGGCCTGCCATTAGTCCGATTGTGATTGGGGGCGGTTTTGCTTGCAACTGGACCCGCGCTGATTTGGATGACGATGTGGACAAAGATGCAATTTATAACATGCCGGGTGGAACGCTGGGCGATAACGAAACGGAATTTGGCTGGTACGCTCGCTTGAACTTGAAAGTTTGGAGTTTTAAGGACTTTCAAGTCGGTTTTAACTTGATGTGGGAAGAAATTTGGACCTTGCCGAAGCGTTCTAATATGTTGTATGCAGGACTTTATGTAGAAAGGAAGCTTTGGTAATGAAGTACGAATCTTTAGCATTGTCGCTTCTTTTGGCTGCGGGTGTTGCCGTGGCGCAAGTGCCTGCCGAAATGGAAGGCATGGAATATGAAACTCGTGCCGACGGAACTTTTTTGATTGGTGGCCCGACTTTCGCATTTGATAGAGTGATGGGTGCCGGTGGCGTGCATTCGGAAAGTGAACTTTGGACGCCTGCAAAATTGCGCGACCGTTTGCTGTTTAACCGTATGTCGGGTACGCCGACCTGGACTCCGCTTGAACCTGGTGTTTGGCTCAAAACGGGCAATGAACTGGGCGACCTGATTTATCAGGATTTTATTACCGAAGAACACAGACCTGAAAACAGAACGCCGATTTTGGAAGGCGGTTTCCGCAGCCCGGCTTTCAAGGGTGTGTGGGCAACGGCAAGATTTTTCCAAGACGACCACTTTTGTAGCGGTTCCTATGTTTACCGTCGCGATGCGGTAGAAGGCGAATTCACCCATTTAGGCGCAAACTGGGCCATGTTCAGTACGGTGTACGGTGGCCTCGGTTACACGAATTCGTTTGTGAATGCCTCGGTCTTGGCAGGCGAAGAATACCTTTGGACATATACGGCGGCATCTAATTGGATTGCATCGCATTACAAGCCGCGTATCGAAGCGCGTGCCGACATCAAGGATTTGTCGGTGACCGTTGCTTACGAAGATATCGAATACCAGAACAAGCACAAGAAAGAAGAAGGTTCTCGCAAAGAAGTGAACGGCTCTGTTTACTACAAGTGCGGTAAGGCTTGCGAAAAGGGAATTTTCCAGGTGGCGGCAGGACTCGCTTTCCGCGCGGTCGATGACGAAGGTACGGTGTATACGGAACTCGAAGAAGATCGTGTGGCATGGCCGTTTATGGAACTGCGCGTGCAGCCGTTGGAACGCTTGACGGCCGATGTGACTTTTGGCGTGAACGAACGCGATTGGCTTGTTCAGGACAGCATTCAGTATGCGGTTCCGGTGCCCGAAAACATGGGTGCCGTGGTGGGTGTCAAGAACATTTCGGGCTCTCGCTTGAATCCGCTTGCAGACACCAAGGAATTTTATGATGGCCATGAAATTGACTTGACTGCAAACGGCCAGATGAACTTGATTCAGGCCTACGCCTCGTTCGTGGATACCTTGGGTGGCGTTGTGGCGCTTGGTGGCCGCGGAAGTTTGTGGGCAGAACATGGGGCCGAAACTTTCGAGGTCGATGAATTTAAATACAGCGACAAGCATTCCATGACGACACGCTATGGCAATGTGGATCGTATTGATGATTGGATTAAAGGCGTGACGGCGGAAATCTGGCTGAACACTTGGTACCGCGACATGTTCAAGTTTACCGCGATGGCAGGCTATGAACATATTGCAGGCCCGGTCGACAATGCCGAAGTGACTCCGGCGGAATTTTATACGGGCTTTATGGGCGACTGGCTCTTGAATAAGACTTTCAAGATTTCGCACTCGATTCGCTACAGAAGCGATGCCAAGTGGAATTTACGTAGCGTGAACCCGATGGTCGTCAAGGGCGACTGGACTTGGGATGCCTCGTTCTCGCAGATGTTCCCCAAATACGGCATTACTCTGACGGGTACGCTCATGCATGTGCTCGCCGACGAAGTCATGGAAACGGTGAACGGTGGCTATGACCGCCTTCGCTTTATTTGCCAGGCTAAGAAGACGTTTTAGGGCTTAATGTAGCAGGGTAAGCGCTTTCAGGCAAAAACTGTTGGCGAAAAATTCTTGGATCTGAGAAATGTTGACCCACCGAAGCTCCGGCGCGCAATGTAGCGGGGCTTTTGTTTTTAGCTGGATGTGTAGAACGTTGCATTCAATTTTATGCACGGTAATGTTGTGCTTGAATTTGCCGATATTCTTGACTGCGCAGACATTGTCTGCGTTAATGTAGTCTTCGGCTTGGGCGGGGAGGCCTGCGGTTGCGTTGCGCGGCGATTCGAAATGCGGGAGCGTGAATTGGTTCTTGAAGAATTTTTGCCCGCCGTGGATTGCTAAAATCTTGTGGTCGGCGCTTTCGATAACGAGTACGGTGCCGTGCCAGTCTTTTTGAATGTGCTTTCTGCTGGGCGGGAATTCGGCGGTGCGGTTTTCAGCGAAGGCTTTGCAGTCACCTTGTAGCGGGCAGTTTGCGCAATCGGGATTTTTGATTTTGCAAACGGTGCGGCCAAGCTCCATCAAGGCTTCATTATGCATGTAGGCCTTAGGCGAGTCGGCGATTTCGCGGGCGTAATCCCAGTAGTTTTTTAAGGCGTCTTTAGATTCCGTTGGCAAGAAGTCGAGCGTGAAAAGTCGCGAAAAAATGCGTACCAGATTGCCGTCGAGAATGGCTTCGCGCTCGTGGTAGGCGAGGCTTAAAATTGCGCCAGCGGTGTATGCTCCAATGCCCGGCAAGGCTTCAAGTTCTTTGCGCGTGCGCGGAAAATCCTTGCGCTCTGCGACGATTTTTGCAGTCTTTAGAATGTTTCTTGCGCGGCTGTAATAGCCGAGCCCCTGCCAGTATTTAAAGACTTCTTCTTCGCTGGCTTTGGCAAGTGTCGCTACGTCGGGAAAGCGCTTCATCCAGCGCGTAAAATAGTCGCGAACGGTAGAAACCTGCGTTTGCTGTAGCATGGTTTCGCTGATCCATACTGCATACGGATCGCGCGGGGCGTCCAAATCGGACAATCGCCACGGCAATTCTGCCGCGTTCTTCTTAAACCACTCGCGGAGTTTTTTACAATCCATACGCGTCGCGTTTCAGCTTCCTGAAGAATTCGAACTGAGCCTTGGTGGAAGATTCCATGGTGTACTTGAGGCTGCGTTCGTGGGCCGTTTCGCGCATCTTGGCGTAAGTGGCGGGTTCTTCAAGATAAATGCGGCGGCATTCTTCCAAAGCGTTCAGCCAAGCGTCTTCGTCAATCGGCAAGATTCTACCGGCGGCTTCGTCCATCACAATGTCGTGCGGACCGCCGTAATTGCTGACAATCGCGGGCGTGCCTGTAGACATGGCCTCGACGACCACGTTTCCGAAGGTGTCTGTGACGCTCGGGAACAAGAAGAAGTCGGAATCGGCATAAAGGCTTGCGAGTGTTTCGCCGCCCTGTTCGCCTGCAAAATGCACGCTGTTGTCGCCTTCAAAGAACTTCTTGATTTCTTCGAGATACCAGCCGTAGCCCACATACATGAGTTCTACGTCGCTGTGCTTCGCGGCAAACTTTTTCCAAACTCCGTTCAAGAATTCCAGATTCTTTTCTTTAGAAATGCGCCCGATGAACGAAAATCGCACTTTACGGTTGGCGGAGTCGCTGTACTTTTCCCAAGTGCCCTTACCGCGCAAATCCTTCGAGAATTTTTCCAAGGGGAGCCCGCGGGGGAGTATTTGCACCTGGTTTGCAGGAATCTTTAGCTGCGAAGTCAGAATGTCGGCGTAGTCCTTGCACGGGCTTACAACAGGCTTGGTCATGCCATAGAAGACTTTCATGAGCCAAAGCACAAAGTGGAACATCCACTTGGCTTTCACGAGCGTCTTGGTGTAAGTCGGAACGTCGGTGCGGTAATGGCTAAAGACTTTGATGCCAGCGACCTTTGCGCAGAAGCATACGAGCCATGCGCCAGGGCTTGGCGTTTCGAATTCAATCAAGTCGACAGGGTAGCGCTTAAGCAGGCGAAGAACCGGGCCAATGCGCGGAATAGCAAGTTCACTGTTGGCGTATCCGAGCTGTTCCATACTGAACAAGCGCGGGAGTAGCAGACAGTAGCTGTTTTCTACGACACCGCAGGGGCGCGAATTGAATGCGTTTCCGGCGAGGAATGCATGCATGCCGTGGGCGCGCATGTAGGGAATCACGTTTCTCAGGTTGTTGGCGATTCCGTTTGTTTCATCCAAGTTGTCGGAATAAAAAAGAATGCGTACGTCGTCGGCGGGGTGCTGCTTGCGTTCCTTTTTCAGGTAAGAACGCAACTTTAAAAGCTTGGGAATGTTCAGAATCAGCGAGCCGAAAACGATGGGCGGAATCATGCCCGTGCGCAGGTTTCCAGGGGGCTGGTGCTTGAACGAGAACATCTTTCTGAAGGTGCTCGTGACGGTGCGTCCAAAGATAGCCGGGCGCGAGTCTAAAACGTCGGTGGCCTTAAGCTTTGTTGAATTTGACGCAGTCGGCATATTTCACTCCTTTGCCACCGAACAGGTCCAAGGCCGATCCGATGGTGAGATCAATCGTTCCGTTAGAAATTTGTTTGCAGTGCTTGAGGTCTTCAAGCGACTTGGCGCCACCCGCATACGTGCAAGGAATTGGGCTGTGTTCGGCGAGGAACATAATCAGTTCGTCGTCCATGCCCTGCTGCTTTCCTTCGACATCGGCGGCGTGAATCAAGAATTCGTCGCAGTAGCGCGAAAGGTCTTCGAGCGTTTCCTTGTTGACTTCGATGTCAATCAAAGTTTGCCAGCGGTTAATTGCGATTTTCCAGCGAGGTTCTTCTTCGGGGGCGCTTACGCGCTTGCAGCTCAAATCGAGAACCAGGTGTTCTTTGCCGACCGTTTTCGAGAGCAATTCCAAACGCTCGCGGTCGAGTTTGCCTTCGGGGAAAATCCAGCTGGTCACAATTACATGGCTTGCGCCTGCGTCCAGGAATTCCTTGGCGTTGTCGGCGGTAATGCCTCCGCCTACTTGCAATCCGCCCGGGTAGGCGGCAAGCGCTGCTTTTGCGGCTTCGGTATTGCCCTTACCGAGCATAATCACGTGACCGCCCTTGATTCCGTCTTTCTTGTACAGTTCTGCGAACCAAGCGGGGGAGCGGTCTGTTTCAAAATTCGTCTTGAGACCCGTGCCGCTGTCATTCAGCGAACTGCCTACAATCTGCTTAACACGTCCGTCGTGCAGGTCAATGCATGGGCGAAACTTAGTCATCAGTCTTTAACTCCCGTAATACACCAATCAATCTTTTTCCCGTGGCTTCCGTCGCTCCTACCCCTGTAAAATAGAACTTCGCCACCGGCGGCAATCTTGAATGCCTTCTTTGCAATCCAACCGTCTACTTTGTCCAAAAGGCTTGCTTTCTGGAGCGTTTTAGCTACGCTGAACTTGAGCGCGGGAACGCTTGCATCTTGCCATTCAAAGGTCAAGTCGCTTTTGGCAAATTTCTTGCCTTTGTAGTTGTCGCTGCCATCTTTGATGGCCTTGGGTTGAGCGACCTTGATTCCAGATTCGTCTTTGTAGAGCGCGTACCCGAACGGTTCGCCGTCTTTAGAAATCGAAATGCGGCCTGCGAATAGCGGGCTGCGGGCGCTTGTGCTAAAGTTGACCGAGCGTGTTGCTACATCAATGGCCTGCGCGGTTTGCCAGGTTTGGTCCATGTAGGCGTAACCCTTGACGGCAATGGTGTCTTCGTTGTAGGCGATTTTGCCTTTAACGCGGCCGTAAGGAATGTGCACGTATTGTCCAAAGCTTTCCTTGCCGATTTTCCACACGCCGTTGCCAGGGACTTTACCGACTTCGGCCGATTCAAAGGTCACGTCCAGCAGGAATTTGCCTCCCTTGTCGGCGGTAAAGTACACGCGGTGATCTTTGCCCGGCTTGTGTTCCATCTTGTATTCGCCCTTGATGTCGATTGTGGCCGAGGCCTTGTCGGCCTTAAGGCGTTCGGGCGGATACTGACGGCCTACGGTATAGGTTTTGCTCTTGAAATTCCAGAAGCTCATGTCGCAAGCGACTTTTCTGCCGGAACCCGGAATATGGAGCGTGGAATAGTTGATGAAGGCGCGAGTGCCGTTATCGAAAACGAACTGATAGCTCCAAGTTTCATTGTATTCTTTGGCGCTGTTGTTGTGCGGCATAAAGTCATCGACCGATACGCTACGCACAGAACCCTGCGGCTGTGCGACATCGCCTGCAAATGCAAACGACGCACAGAACAAAAACGCAGCAAAAAGAACTATCAATTTTTCATTTTTCATTCCACATTCCTCATCCCACATCACACATTTTACAGTCTCAAGTCCTGTCCCATACCGAGCTTGAGTTCTGTACGACGGCGTAATACCATTTCGTTGAACAAGTCGGTCAGACTGTCTTCGACGCTAATCATCGGCTTCCAACCCATGTTCATTGCCTTAGTGGGGTCGCCAATCAAAAGCGGAATGTCGTTGCTGCGTTCGTAACCCGGATCAAAACGGAAGTCTACGCTTACCTCGGCAATGTCCACCAGCATTTCGGTGAGTTCGCGGAAGGTGTAAGACTTGCCGCAACAAAGGTTGTAGGCTTCGCCCGGTTCAGACTGGTTCAAAAGTTGAATCATGCCGCGTGCCACATCGCGCACGTCAATCACGTCGCGGCTGATGTCGAGACTGCCCGAATAAATGGTCGGTTCTGCGCCGTAATACTTGATTTTGACAAGCTGGTAGGTAATCGAGGGAATGACGAAACGACGGCTGTGGTGCGGGCCCGTAAAGTGGAAGGGGCGTGCAAAAACCACGTGCAGTCCGTAAGCATTCTTGAACTGGTTTCCCAAAAGTTCCATGCAAGCTTTAGAGGTTGCATAAGGCGTGAGCGGATTGGGGGCGTCCGATTCTTTGTGCAAGTAGGTAAGCTGATGATCGGTGCGGCCGTAAATTTCGCTGGAACTTAAAAGCATCACCTTTGCCTTGGGGCAATTCTGGCGCACGGCTTCGAGCAAGTTCTGCGTGCCGAGCAAGTTGATGTTCAGCGTTTCGTATGGTTTCTTGTAGCTGAGCCCCACCGACGATTGACTCGCCAGGTGGTAAATGTGCGTGGGCTGCACGAACTGAATCACGTCCTGCATGTGCTTGAAGTTCAGCAAGTCGCCATTCAGGTATTCGACGCCATCGACCTTCTGCCAGGGCTGCGGCTGTTCGTCGCTAAAGCTGTAAAGGTCGTGCGTCGTTCCCACGAGGCTCGACAAAATGTGGTAGCCTAGAGCTCCTGTTCCGCCGGTTACAAGAATACTCATATTCATACACTCCTATTGTGCATTACTTAATAGCTCCCCAGCTTTGAGTAATGATATCTTTATCGATGTTGCTTACTTTCTCCACTTCTCCAATCTTAGTGGGCAAAATGTATACACGCTTGCCCTTTTCTGCCTTCTTGTCTACAGCCATGGCGTCCCATGCGGCTTCCGTGTCGATATCGTATTTCTTCGGGAATCCGAGGTCATCCAAGAGTTTGTTCTGACGAGCTTCTTCTTCGGCGCTGATTTTGCCGAGGAGAACTGCCGCGCGGGCGGCCACGCGCATGCCAAGCGACACGGCAATACCGTGCGTGAACATGCTGTAATGCGTCAAGTTTTCGATAGCATGCCCGAAGGTATGCCCATAATTCAAAATAGCGCGCAGGCCAGCTTCCTTTTCGTCGATGCCGACGACTTCGGCCTTAATGGCGCAGCTGCGGTAAATTAGGTGCTTCAAAACGTCGAGGTCATGTGCCTTGATCTTTTCGACGTTCTGTTCCATATAACGGAAGAATTCTTCGTCGTAAATCACGCCGTACTTCACGATTTCGGCAAGGCCTGCCAGGTATTCTGTTTCGGGCAAGGTGCTGAGTACTGCAAGGTCGCAGACCACAGCCTTGGGCTGGTAGAATGCGCCAATCATGTTCTTGCCTTCGGGGTGGTTCACGGCAACCTTTCCGCCCACAGAACTGTCGACCATGCTCAAAAGCGTTGTCGGGAACTGGATAAACGGAATGCCGCGCTGGTAGGTGGCAGCGCCAAAGCCTGCCATGTCGCCGACCACGCCACCGCTAAACTGCAACAGACAGCTCTTGCGGGTGTAGCCGCGGTGGAGCATAAAGCTGAACAGCTGGTTCAGGTTGTGCAAAGTCTTGTTCTTTTCGCCGGCCTGGAATTTGAAAATCGGGCAACGTCCGGCCTGGCCTCTCAGTTCGCCGAGCATCTGGCTCTGCACTTTGGCAATGTTTGTGTCCGTGCAGACCAAGAAGTCGTGACTCGGAGCAAGCTTCAGGCATTCGAGCAATACGCCTGCTTCGGGAATAATGTTCTTGCCGATAAAGATGGGGTAGCGTCCGCCGCTGCTCGGGCAAACGTCCAGCGCATGGCTGTTCCAGAAATTCAGGATGTACAGGATGCGTTCGATCACGTGGTCTTCGGTGTATTCGTCAGAACTTTCCACGCTGAAGTCGGCGTTTGCGTAATTCTTTTCGCGTTCTTTGAGCATTACCTTGATTTTTTCAAGGCGTTCTTCGTCGCTCAAGTTGGCAAGCAACGGGCGAGTGTTCTTGCGGCCAATGCGTTCCGAAAGTACTTCGGGCTTTGCCCACAGGCGAATAATGGTGCCGTTTTCGCGGATGACTTTCAGGTTGTCCGGCTGCGTGAGAGCGCCACCGCCCAATGAAATAATGTGCGGCGTTTCTTTCTTTGCAAATTCGGCAACGACATCGCGTTCCATTTCGCGGAACTTAGCTTCGCCTTCTTGTTCAAAAATTTCGCTAATGGTCTTGCCTGCGCGTTCAACGATAACGGCGTCGGTATCTACGTAGGGGCGGTTTAACCGTTCTGCCAGGGCGCGTCCGGTGCGGGATTTTCCGCTTGCCATGAATCCGGTGAAAAAGATGTGCTTGTTCATGTTAGCCCTGCATTCCTTTACGCATGATCTTTGCGAGTTCGTCGTTCGTCTTGTTTTTAGTTTCTTCGGGGAACCATTTTCTAAAGCTTTCGATTCCCTGGTGCACCAGCATGCCTTCGCCAGTTACCACCTTGCAGCCTTTTGCCTGGGCTGTCTTTAACAGCTTGGTCATGGGCGGTGTATAGACAATGTCCATCACGGCTTGGCCTTGGTGCAAGGATTCTTCGGTAAGGGGAGATTGGTCTTCGTTGGGTGTCATGCCCACGGAGGTCGCGTTGATGATGATTTCGATGCTCTTAGATACGGACGGGAATTCATCGAACGTGGCGACTTGGACCTGGGGTGCCTTGCCGTTAAAGAACTGATTCAGGCTGTCGGCGAGAGCCTCTCCTTTTTCGCGGTTGCGGCACACAATGGTGAGCTGGTTCTGCATTTCGGCAAGCGTGTAGGCGATTGCCTTGGCGGCGCCGCCGTTTCCGAGCAGGGCGACCTTCTTGTTCGAAGGCTCTACACCCGATTCCTGCAGGTTGCGAATGCATCCATAGGGGTCGGTTGTGGTGCCACATAAAGTGCCCCCGACAATGCCGTCTTTCCAGTACAGCGTATTGACGCTGCCGGTAAACTTCGAAATGTCTGAAAGTTCGTCTATAAGGTCCATGACCGGGGTCTTGTACGGAATAGTGACATTTGCCCCGCGGAACTTCATTGCCCTAAAACCCTTGATGGCATCGGCCAATTTTTCGGGCTCCGGGGCGTAGGGTAAATAGGCCGCATTTATGCCTAATGCTTCAAAAAGGGCATTATGCATCAAAGGCGACTTGCTATGACCAACAGGATGACCGAAAATGCAAAGAGACTCGGTCTTTCCATTCAATTTTAACTGGCTCAAAAAAACCTCTTTTTTTACAATATAAAGATATATAAAATTAACCCTACAACACTACTCTAATTACGTAACTTTTACTAAATTTGGCGCCTATGAATCCGAATGGCGCCATTATTGTTCAGAGTAATATGGAAATCATGGTGGAGGTCGATCTCCCCACTTATGAAGCGGCCCGCGATGCTATCGCCCCGTTTACCGAATTGGTCAAAAGTCCCGAACATTTGCACACTTACAAGATTAGCCCGCTAAGCTTGTGGAACGCTGCTGCAACAGGGCTTCGTGCACCGGAAGTTTTGGAACGTCTGGAAAGCCAGAGCCGTTTCCCGATTCCGGAATCCGTGGTGACCGAAATCGAAGACTACATGTCTCGTTACGGACTGCTTCGCCTGAAAAAAGAAGACGACCGCCTGATTGTAGAATCCGATGACAAGTACATGTTCACCGAAATCTGCAACCTGAAAGAAGTGCAGCCGTATGTGCTCCACTTTATCGATGACTTGCATGCCGAAGTAGACCCGGAACGCCGCGGTCACTTAAAGATGGCGCTTACCAACGCCGGCTTCCCGGTCGAAGATTTGGCCGGTTATACCGTGGGCGATCCGCTCCCGATTCACCTGCGCGAAACGACGGTAGGCGGCAAGCCTTTTGCTCTGCGCGACTACCAGAAAGAAGCTGCTCAGGTGTTCTACGCTAGTGGTTCTGAAAAGGGCGGCTCGGGCGTGATCGTGCTGCCTTGCGGTTCGGGTAAGACCGTGATTGGCCTTGCCACCATGGCTTTGGTACAAACTAAGACTTTGATTTTGACGCCGAACATTTCGGCTAGCCGTCAGTGGATTCGCGAAATTTGCGACAAGACGGACTTGACGCTCGACCAGGTGAAGGAATATTCCGGCGAAGTCAAGGAAATCGGCCCCGTGACGGTGGCAACCTACCAGATTTTGACTCAGCGCAAGCGCGCCAAGAAGGCCGAAAACGAAAAGACCGATTCTGACTTGGACGATTTGACCGAAGAAGAAGTCAAAAAGGAACTCGCCAACTTCCCGCTGTTCAGCCAAGAAAAGTGGGGCCTGATGATTTACGACGAAGTGCACTTGCTGCCGGCTCCGGTGTTCCGCCTGAGTACCGAAATGCAGGCCACTCGCCGCCTGGGCCTTACTGCAACGCTCGTGCGTGAAGACCACAAGGAAACCGAAGTATTCAGCTTGATTGGCCCGAAAAAATACGACATTCCGTGGCGTATTTTGGAAGCCCAGGGTTGGATTGCAACCGCCGACTGTAACGAAATCCGTATTCCGATGGAACCGGAACTCAAGATGAAGTACGCGCTTGCGCCTGTCCGCGAAAAGATTACGCTTGCTTCCACCAACCCCGAAAAGACGGACATCGTGGAACGCTTGCTCAAGTATTTTGACAAGCCCGATGATCGCGTGCTGATTATTGGCCAGTACATCGACCAGCTCGAAGCACTTTCCGAAGATTTGCAGATTCCGCTGATTACGGGTAAGACGCCGAACAAGGACCGCGAAAAGCTTTATGCCGCCTTCCGTAACGGTAGCCAGAAGAACTTGATGGTTTCTAAGGTGGGTAACTTCGCTATTGACTTGCCGGATGCTAACGTGCTGATTCAGATTTCGGGTACCTTCGGTAGCCGACAGGAAGAAGCCCAGCGCCTCGGTCGCGTGCTTCGCCCCAAGAGCGACGGTGGCGCAGCTCACTTCTACAGCATCGTGACGCAGGATTCCAAGGAACAGGAATTTGCCATGAACCGCCAGCTGTTCTTGACGGAACAAGGCTACGCGTACAAGATTATCAAGCGCGGCGATTGGGATATTCTGGCTCGAACTCCCGAAGAACTTGCTGCTAGAAAGTAGCCTCGTTATAAACTTCGTCTAGCGGCGTTCTCAACCCTCTCGCCGTATTACTTATACGGCTTCGGGGTTTGCGGCCTAGCTATACTCGTTTCTAACATCGGCTTAGTAATTTTTGCATTCGCTTCTAGCTTCGGCTTTGGTTTTTGAACAAATTTCTTTAAAATTGAAAAATCCCATTCCATTCGGAACGGGATTTTTTTCGAGCCACCCAGCAGATTTGAACTGCCGACCTGCTGATTACGAATCAGCTGCTCTACCAGCTGAGCTAGAGTGGCATGGTAGGCCAAAATTAGCAAAAGGGCCTTCTTTTGTCAAGGTGTGCTGACAACACATTAAAATTTTTCTATGATTGGAGCACGAAATTTAACATGGACGTTTAATATGGCAAACGAATCGAATACCAACAATTCTGAAATTAAGGAATTTTTTGTCGCACACGGCTCCAAGGTCGTTGCAGCCCTCGTAGTGATCATGGTCATTGTGGTGGGCGTGGTGCAGTTCCGTGACTACCGCAAGGCAGCTGCAGTCGAACAGGCTGAACTCCTCGGTCCGGGCATGGCACTCCTTTATGCAGATCAGAAGGACTCCGCCTTCGTGGAATTCGAATCCAAGATCAACTCCGGTAAGCTCTCCGGTGTGTCTCTGGCAAAGGCTGCTCTCTATGCAGGCAACATCAAGTACCAGGCTGGCGACTTCGACGCCGCTGCCGTGTTCTTCCAGAAGAGCCTCGACAACGCTGGTTCCGTTGCACTGGTTCGCTCGGCTGCCATGCACGGTCTTGCCTCTGTGAAGATCGAAAAGGGTGACTACTCTGCCGCTGCCGGTCTGTTGGAAAAGTACATCTCTGAATTTGCCAAGCGCACTGGCGACCAGGAAGACCGCTTCCAGAAGGACGAACCGGTGGACGAGGTCCCGATGGTTGCTGACGCCATGTGGAAGCTCACTCTCGTGTATGCCGAACTTGGTGCTGCCGACAAGGCCAAGAAGACTGCTGAACGCATTCTGACGGTCTACGGCGACAACCAGGCTTACGCTGACAAGGCCAAGAAGTTCCTCGCTAAGTAATTCTGGCAACGTCATCAAAGCATTAAGAAAGGCGGCTTTTAAGCCGCCTCTTTTGTTTTCTATCGCTGTCAGATTTTGTCTTGTCCAATTCAATTTAGAACCAAGCGAGACGAGGCGTCGCTCGCCCGTAGCGTACAAATAAGTACGTAAGGAGCGAGCGTAACGAAGTATCGCGAAGGTTATAATTTGAATTCTACCACCAGAGTTTGATTCTTAGGTAGTCAATCGCTTCGTGAGAAATAATCCACCAGAGCGTTTTCTTCTCAGAGAAAATCTTGGCAATGCCAGTCATACCCGGGCGGAACCAAGCGGGCGTCTTGCGCACGAATTCGCCGCGAACAGCGAAGGTGTTCTCTTGCTCCTTGACTTCGGCTGTGGGGCTTATACGCTCGGTTTTAAAGCGGTAAACGTAGTCGGGGCGGCTCTTGATAGCCAAAAGGCCTTCGCCGCCTAAAGTCACGTTCTTGAGCTCGCCTTCGGGTACATTGATTTCGACGTAAATGTTTTCGATAGAGGCTATCTGGAACAGTTCGCTACCCTGGTTGACCGGAGCGCCGATTCGCTTTTGCAAATCGCCTTCGATAATGACGGCGCTATCGACGTTGAGCGTCACTTCGGACATAGAAAGCTTGTAACGCACAGTCTTGAGCTTTGCCAGCGTCTGGTTGAGCCTTGCCTGGTGAATGCGCATGTCGGCGAGTTGGTGGGTAGCCTGTGCCTTCTGAATTTCGCGGCGGCTGTCTTGTTCCTGAGCCATCAAGTCGGCTTCTTCAAGCTTAAGTTCCGTTTGGTTCAGGCGCAAAAGCGTCTGGCCCCTGTAAATCACGTCGCCTGGCTTTACGAACACGCTGTCGATGTAGCCGTCGTAGGGCGCAGTGGCGAAAATAACCTTGTCCGTCTTGAGGATTGCTGGCGCACTCACTCGGTAGGGGAGCGGGTACAGCGTTGCAAACAGCACAAGCCCAATGCCCAGAATGCCGAAAAACTTGGCCCAGGTATGTTCAAAGCCTAAAAGTTTGGCGAGTGCCCTGCGCGTTTTGCGTGCAATTCTTGCTCCAAACCAGTTGCTCTTTTGGTAAAGTTCCAAAAGCCTTGCGCCGCACAAAGACGATGCCAGGTAAATCTGTTCGGTTTCAAGGTCGGTAAAGGGCTTGCTTTGGCGTTCGCAGGTAATAACACCGATTACATCTTCGCCGTCTTTGGGCGATGTGCGAATAGGAACCGAAAGCAGGTTTTCGCAGTGGTATTCCTTGCTGTACTTTTCGTGCGCAAGAACAGTCAGGTTGTCCTTGACCGGCGGGTACAAAATAGCGGCGTCTTGTTCGTAGGCCTCTTCCATAAGGCCTTCGAGGTCCTTGACCACCTGCATTTTCTTTTCAAAGTGGTCGGTATGGCTAATGCTCTTGAGCCGAATGTAGTCTTGTTTTAACCAACCAAGGCTTACGCGTTCAGCATGGTGTTTGTCGGCAATTTGCCCCACAAGTGCGAGTGCTGCGGTCTTGAATTTTTCGCAGCTCATTACGCTCTGCGCGATTTCAATCACTTGGGTGAGCTGGTACGCTTTGGCGTTCACAACTTGCAGCGAATTCTGCAGGGCCGAAATGATTTGTTCGGGTTCAATCTTTTGCGCGAACTTAGTCATGTAGCAAATCCTCGTGCAGCGAAAGTGAACCTTGGTTCCACTGTTCTAAGCCGGTTTGCAAGAGCAATTTGCCCTTTGCTCTTGCGAGTCTAATGTCTATGACGCGTAGGGTACGCATATTTTCAAGATGGCGTTGTTGCGCCTTACGCAAGTCTTCTTCGGACTCGAAGATTTCGTGGTAATTACTCTTGCCCAAAGCTAGCTTTTTAAATTCTTCTTCGAGTTCTTTTTTGTGGTAGTCAACGGCCATAACACCGTATTTCCACTGTTCGCGGATTTCTTGGGCGCGCTTTTGCAAAATGCGGTATTCTTCGAACAGCTTGTTCTGTAATAGGGCAAGCCTTGCCCTGGCCGAACGTACGTGCGATTTTTCTGCCGCGATTTGGTGACGTTCGTGAATGTTTGCGAGTAGGGGTACGTCTATTTCGATTCCGCCTGCAAGAACCTTTTGCCTGGTGTTTTCGTGCTTGAAATCCCTTACGGCAATGCGGGCGTTCTTGTCGCGCGAACGAATCCCGTAGCTTGCGATAACGTCTAGCTTGGGGAGCATGCTTGTTTTGTGCTGGTCGAGTTCTTCTTCGCGAATGCTTAGTTCTGCACTTTGAGAAAGAATTGCCGGGTGCGTAATGCTTATGGAATCAATAAATGTGAGCGAATCCATTACTGCAATTGAATCTAGCGTGCTGTCCGGGGTTATAGAAATGGGGCGAGAATCTGCCATGTATTCGCCAGATGAAAGAACCAGCAATAGCTGGAGTCGTGCGTTTCGCAGCTGGTCTTGTGCTTCGAGGCGGGCGGCTTCGCGGTCCGAAAATTCGGCAATTGTTTTCTGGTGGTCAAGAGCCGAAAGAATTCCCAACTGGAATCTCTTTTGGGCATCTTCCATAATATCTTTGGCCACCTGCGCCGACTTTGTCGAAAAATCCAGGAGCTGTTGCGTGTAATAGTAGTTCCAGTATGCATCGCAAAACTTTTCCATAATGTCGCTCAAGGCTTCGCGGTACTTGTGGTAAGCTAAGTCGCGCTGGAATCTGGCTTTGCGGAGATTGCTTGTCGGAGTAAAGTAAAGGGGCCCGTCTTTTAGAATGTGTTGGCGCAGTTCACCGCCAAAATAAACTTCAGAGGTAAGGTCATTATGGGTGTAGTTTGCCTGGTTGAATCCGATATCGTATTCGGTACCTGTGGGCAGTTTGCCTTGCACGCCGAGCTTGTATTCGTCCCTAGTTTCGGTGAACATTGCACTAGGCTTTTTTGCTCGTTCTTTATGTACGCGGCCAACAAGATGCGGTTCAAAATCGCCATAGGCACCCGCAGCGGTTTCCGTTTCGGCCATCCAGGTGTATTTTGCCTCTTGAACGTCTGCGTTGTTCTTGATAACAATCTTGAGCGCAGCATCAAAATCCAAGTGCAGAGAGTCCTGTGCAAAAGCGGACACTGCTATAAGGCAGAGCGTGGCAAAGAAGCTATGGAGGCGCGGCGAACTCATTTGATAATTAGCTTGCCTGTAACGCCCGGTTCAACGGATTTGTCGGCGTTGTTGAATATGACTTTGACTGTGCGGAGCAAACTGGCCTTGTCTACAACCGGAGAAACAAATTCGATGGTTCCGTTCTTGACGCGTTGCGACGCAGAACCGTTCAGTGATAGCTTGACAGATTGCCCCACTTTGAGTTTGGTGGCCTTGTTTGCTAAAATGTAGGCGGTCATGCGGCAGGTGCGTACATCTGCAATTTCTATAATCGGTTCCAGGGCTTCGACGCTTTCGCTTTTGTTCTTGCTGATGCTTACAATTTCGCCGTCAAAGGGGGCAATCAAGTACATTTTCTGGAGCTGAGCCTTTGCCATGCGGTATTCCAAGGTGTCCTTGGTCTTGGTGACCTTGGCGGCATTCCAGTCGGCTCTAGAAATGTCGAAATTCATTTGCTTTTCCCACACTTCTTCTTGACTTACCGAGTTGCTGGTTTCGAACAACTTTTTGATGGCGTAATAGTCCTTCATGTAAGTGTCCATTTTTGCCTTAGACGATGCAATGCCCGAATAATCGTCGGCAATAATCTTTGTCATGTGTACGCGAAGTTCTTCTTCGGTCTTGATCAGGTTCATCAGGGTGTCGCCCTTATGGACGAACGCACCTTCTTTAACCCAAATACTGTCGATTTTGCCAGAAAGCGTAAAGCCGATTTTTGCTTGGTCAATCGGTTCGGTTACACCGTCAAACGAGGCGGCGTACAAGCCTTGAACAGAAAGGCTGAAAAGTAGGGCAGAAAGAATGTGCTTCATTTATGCCCCCGTTATTCAGCAGAAGAACTGGAGGCATCTGCTGTGCTGGAGCTAGATTCTACTGCTTTGCTGGAACTTGATTCGACAACGCTAGAACTAGATTCTGCAATGGAATTGGAACTTGCTGCAGAGGAGCCTACAGAGCTTGAACTTGTTGTGGAATCTGCGGAGCTTGAACTGCTGCTTGGGGGTACATCGAGTTCAACTTTCAGAATGAAGTTTTCGATGAACAGTCCGCTCTTTGCGTAAATCGTGACGTTCATGCCGACAGAATCGCCTACAGAGCGGCTGTCAAGAATTTTTTCACGCATTTGTACAAAGAGCGTGTCTTTTTTGACCCATGCGTCAGAATTGGTACGGTATCCGTTGCAGTAAATCGGGCGGCTGACGTCGCTCATAAAGTGCCATTGGATACGTTCTACGTTCGAGGCTAGCTCTTCGGAGAATTTGACCCAGAGAGTGTCTTCGGTAGAAAAGAGCGCTTTGTAATTTTCGTTTTCGGGCCAGCCATTGCTGGTGACCGCATAGAGCCCGCGACCAGTAGAAAATGCCGATTTGCCGTCGAATTCAATTTCGATACGTTCGTTTTTCTTTTTGGTGTAGGCTATAATCTTTGTCGTAAATTCGGTATTGGGCGGCAATTGTTGACTGTGATTCAAGAACAACGTATCGCCGTGGATTTTGGGGAGCAAATTGAAGGTACTGTCGTTGCTCAATGTGACCGAAAGACTTTGGTCTGTAATTGCTTCGTTGAAAACAAAGTACGGAACAATGAGCGGAGAAAGATTCTTGTACCCGTTCAAATCGGCATCCATCACGTTGGAAGCCTTGATTTTGCTGGGCGGAACGATAAGTGTGTCGCGAGTGAGGTAAGCGCGTCCTATTTCTTTAACCTTGTTGGACTGGAGCCTTGGCAGAATAGTTGCCGGAAGGTAGAATCGCATGCTCTTGTATTCAAACGGAGCAATTTCGAGAGTAAGGCCAGAATCAGCAGGTAGTTTTTCAAACGAGAACTTGCCCAAAGAATCTGTTTTGGATTCGAAATTCTTTGCGTTCGCTTTTACGAAAGTCGTGTCACTGTGCAGAACCTGTACGCGTGTTTTGGTGACCGGAATGTCTTTGCCGCTAACTGGGTCTTGAATGTAGAATTCGCCAGAAATGCCTGCGTTCAGCGGGCTGAGGCGTGCTATGTAGCTAGTGCTTGCGACAACGCCCTGCATCGAAGACGATTCGTTTGTAGAACCCATGGTAATAACCTTGGGAACATAGACAAGGGTGTCTTTCTTGTTGATTTCAGTGTAGCTGAACGAAAAACTCAGCGTGCCATATGCTAAGTTGTCTATAAAGAAAGATCCGTCTTCTTTAGTGAAAACTTCTTTCTGCTTTCCGCCGTCTTGGTATGTGATGGAGGCGTTGGCTAACCCTTTTCCCGTGCTTGCGTCAAGAACGTAGCCCGAAAATTCCCATTTTGCGTAATCGTCACTTTCGGAATCAGTTACGGAACAGGCTGAAAAGTAAGAGGCCGTCAAGAGAGCGGCAACAGCAATAAACCAATCCTTTTTAATCATTGGACCTCCGGTAACTCAACATACCCAAAACGAGGCGAATTTTAGAATTCTTTATAAAAAATGTCAAGATGCAAAATTTCTTACCTTGTATGATTAATTTTACACGTTGTATAAGTTTTTTGTAATAATTTGTTCTATATGTTTTTGTTAAATTTGCTGGCGTGTTTTGGGGAGTGCTGTTTTTACAACTTTTTGGAGGCTTTCCTTATGGCAGAAAATAAGAACGAAAAGATCGAAGCTGGTGCCCAGCCCGAAGTGGTTTGGAACGATGCTAACATGAAGAGTCTTTATGTGAACGCTACCAACGTGGTTGGCGGTCGCGAAGAAATCATGATGATTTTGGGCCTTAACCAGGCTTGGAATATGAACCAGGGCAAGGTGAATGTCGACATTGCCGAACGCGTGGTCATGACCCCGTACACTGCAAAGCGCCTCGCCATTATGCTTTCTGCAACCCTCAAGGCATACGAAGCCAAGTTCGGTCAGATTGATATTGGTCTCCAGAAGAAAGACTAGTTTTTACAAATCTTTTACAAAGTAGCTCTTGCCAGAATATAGGCTTATTCTATATTCTGCCCGACGGTTCCAATAGTGCGCCGAGACATCCAAATGAATTTGGATGTTTTTTTTATTCTAGGAACGCTATATATGGATAAAAACCGTAAAAAGAGTATTGATCTGGCGATTGAGGCTAAAAAAGCCGAGTTGATGAAACAGACTTTCTTCGACCCGACTTTCGACGCAACTTTCAAGAAAATCTTTAAGAAACCCGAGAACCTCATCCATTTCCTGAATGCAGTCCTGCATTTGGAAGGCGAACAGCGGATTGCCCATATTGTCCGTCTCAGGCCTACTGTTCGGTTGGAGGCTCATTCCAACAAAAAGAAGCCTAAGATCGTACGCTTCGACATTCATGCTCGTACTGCTGGCGACGAATTTATTGATGTAGAAATCCAGCGAGCCGTACAGGAAGATTTTCTTGACCGTATTGAGCTTTATTCCGCCATGCTTTCGGTCAATGCCAAGCTTGCCCTGGTTAATGAGGCCTCTAAAAAGCAGCTAAAGAAGCATCCCTACCTTATGCCAAGGGTCTATTCCATCTGGATTTGCAAGTTCAACGTGGATTTTTGTAGACATTACCGTGAAGAATTGGCCCTTTATAGGGCCTCTGACGTTGGAAAGCCAAAAGCCTTGCCTATCTACCCCAAAAAAAGATATATTATCATTGACTTGACTAAGTACATTCCGAAAAAGGACAATTCGCCCGAAAATGAATGGATTAGGCTCTTCAAGACGATGCCGCTCATAAAGCGGGCGCCAAAATGCAAGGACGAAATCATCGCCGAAGTTTACGAATGTATGAGAATCGACAAGTCAACGCAGAGACGAATACAATGCGAGCATAAGCTACGCCCGTCGTACAGGTCTCGAACAAGGCGAGGCGCTTGGGGTTGCTAAAACAGAACGTAAATTCGCTGCACGAGATAAGAAACGGTTGGCGTTTTTACGCTCTAAACGCATTCCTAAAGATATTATTGCGGCAATGCTTTCGATTGAATGAATCACACATCTCACACTCCACATTTCACATTTTTAGGGATGTCCCTAAAATCCCTTATTTTGGGAACTTTTTACTATTTTTAGGTTTGGTTAGGAGTGTTTGATGGGCTTCCGACGATGGCCATCATCTATTAATGTATATTTGAGAGAGTACGTCGACGAGGACTATCTGAAGGAGTTGGAAATGGCTTTCAAGAGTGTAGGACAGAAATACGGCTTTGTGAGCGCCGGTGACGTGTTCCGCAAGCGCCTTGCGGATGCTCATGCTGAAACTCAAAAGAAAGTTGCTGAGGCTCGCGCAGAGGCTCATCAAGATGGACGGAATGACGAACGCGTTGCCGTTGCTCTTGATATGCTATCCGACAACGAGCCTATCGAAAAAATCGTCAAGTATTCGCATCTGCCCAAGGAAAAAGTGGTTGAATTGCGTGATTCGCAGATGAAATCTGCGGAGAAATAGAAATTAAAACATTTGTAATACTCCGTAATACGTAATTTTTGCAAAACGTACAAACTTGTAAATTTCTTACAAGATTTTACAGTTTTTGTTCTGTAAGTAGTTTGTAATAAACTTTGTTGTAAAAATACATATAAAGTATGTTTTTTGTGATTGAAAGTTCCCACTTTTGGGAACTTTTTACTATTTTTAGGTTTGGTTAGGTGTGTTTGGTGGGATTTTATACTCGGAGGTCTTCTGTGAAGATTTATGCAAACGCTTTGGCTCTGTCCATTCTCCTAGCCCTGCTTGCAGCATGTGGCGATGAATCCTCTTCTTCTGTTTCGCCGGAACCTCGCCAGTGCGAGGAACAGAGCGATGACTGCAATGACGCAAGTTCTAGCAGTGAAAAAATTTCCAAAAATTCTTCGAGCTCGCAAAAGAGCGCCGATAAGGGCAAGTCTTCTTCTAGCGAGAAAAATGCGAAGGAATCTAGTTCCTCAACAACAACCAAGAATTCTTCTAGCTCCGTTGGTGGCGACAAGAGCAGTTCTTCTGTCAAAAAAGAAGATTCTAGCAGCAGTGCTGTGAAGTCTTCTTCTTCCAGTGCCACGCCGAAGTCGAGCAGCAGCGAAGAAGTTAAACAGTCTTCTTCGAGCGTTGTTGCTTCGAGTAGCAGCGTTACCTCTTCTGAAACGGTGAAGTCGAGCAGTAGCGAGTATGTACCGTTTGATAGGACGGAACCTTTTGATGGTGACCATTGGCGTGCCGGTGATTATGTGAAGTTTACTGATCCTCGTGACAATAAGGAATATTATTACATACAGATTACTGGTAAGGATTCTGCAGGCAAGGATGCCTCGATTAAGGTAATGGCAGAAAATCTGAATGTTGGTGATTTCGTTTGGAGTTTTATGGATCAAGAAGACGACAAAAAAATAGAACGTTATTGTTATGCTGATGATACGACGAATTGTGACCGCTATGGAGGCCTTTACCAGTGGGCTGAAATGATGCAATTGCCTAGCCGCTGCAATACAGAAAGCTGTGCTAGTTTGATTAAGCCGAATCATCAAGGCATTTGTCCGGATGGCTGGCGTTTGCTGACTCATAATGACTACTACATTGTGGTGTATGCAAATAACAATCAAGATGGTGTAAAGGGAACTCGTTCTGCGTATGGTTTCGGTGGTAGTAATGATACTGGATATAGCTTAGTTGGTGCGGGATACCTTTGGGACCATGTTTTTAAAAAGGTGGGGGAATCCACTTATTGGCATTATCCTGTAGAAAGTGGCAAGTATGATGATGGCCTTGTGTCTAAAGCAGGAATGCAGTGGACGGGATCAACAGGAAATCCTTATGAAGATGTTTACAAAACTCACGGCTTTTCCGTCCGTTGTGTAATGGTTGAATAACCATCACTTTCTAACTGTAAAATTTTAAATAAAAAACAAAAACTAGGCATTCCTGAGGGGGATGCCATTGGGAGTTATTATGTCCAAGAAGAACAACAAGAAAAATTCCACCCGTAAGAACTACAAAATCGAAGCTCTTGAACCGCGCCTGATGATGAGTGCAGACCCGGTCATTGATTTTTCTGATTTAGATGTAGTCGACTCACAACTTGCTGATCTTAGGGATGCTGCAAAGAATGAAACAGCGTCAACCATTTCTGCACAAACACAGTCTGTTGTATTTCAGTTGACAGATAGTGCTGACCAGTCTCTGACAAAAATTTCCGATTTTCTGAATAATGTTGATTCAAGCATAGAAACTTTTGTTGAAAATGCTTTTGATTATGCTAAGAATAATGCAAAGGCTTATATTGATAGCTATAATAAAGCCAATCCTGATTTAGATCCCAAAGACTATATTCATTCTATTGGAATATCTGATTTTTTGACTTATGTTAAAGATTATATAGATTCAACCGCTGCCTCTTATTCTTTTAAAAAGATTGATGGCTCCACGATTGATATCGGTTATAAGTATAATGGTACTTTTGATCTAAATGAACTTGGTTTTGGAAGTGCTGTTGACTATTTAGATGAATTTAAGTCCGTAAAGAATTTTATTGTTGATGCTGATATTTCTTTCTCGCTGAATTTGAATAGCGATAACGATACTATCGCTCTTGAAGATACTAATGATATTGCCGTTTCTGTTTCTATAGATAAGGTGTCGGCAAAGATAGATAATCTTGGTGCAAGTACCAAGTTTATGAATATCGAAGTGAATGAAGTTCTTGATAAAGCGGAAAAGACTCCCGATTTGGTGATTGATTTGTCTTCGGGAAAATTGAATACGAATTTTGATTTTGAGTTTGACATTGATTCGAAATCTCTCCCGTTTGATTTTGAAAGTGGTAAGTATCTTGAGGTGTCCGGGACTGATTCGCTGAATGTAAATGTATCGTTCCCTGATGTAAAGATGAAAAATGATCCGACAAAGGTTGATTTTTCGTTGGATAGTTTGTTAAGTGCGATTGATGTGAAACAATTGCCGTTCTTAAAAGATTTTCAGTTTACTTTTAATAAGACGCAGTATTCTTTAGGTGATGTTGAAAATCTTGTCGGACAGTTGAATGAATATTGGGCTCGCGCTTCGGTTGCTTTGAATGGAGTTGTTGATGCCGATAACAAGGAAATGGATTTCTCTAATTTAGAAAAATTCTTTGATATTCTTTGCCAAAACAAAGCGACTGAAATTGATGACATTTTCAATACAATAAAACTGTATAAAGAAAATTCTGAATCTGATTTTGTAAATATATTTGTAAACTCTGGTTTGACAGGTATTCCTGCATCAACATTAAAAAAACTTGCACTTGGTGATGCCAATAATCCAACAACATTTACCTTGGAATTTAAACCGAACTTAAAAAACCTTGCAAAGGAAATTGATTTAAATCTTTTTAAACTTGATAAACTGAATGATTTTGTTGTCGATGCAACATTGAAGGTTGATGTCAAGGTTTGTCTTGACAATGAAACCTTGAAATTTAAAGAAATTTCGTTAAATGACTTTGTAATTAAATTAACCAAACCGTTTACTAACGAAAATGTTCACATAGGCTTATTTGATACAAAACTTTCGGGAACATTTGATTATACGATAAATGTTGATGCAAATGGCTTGAAGGATTTCTCGATTGAATTGAAGTGTGATGATATTGAAATTAAATCTCAAAATGCTTCTATTTACAAGAAACCCGCAGGAACGCCATCTTTTGACTTTAAATTTAATAAGGTAGAAAGTGTTTGGGAATTTCCGGATAAGTTAAAAAAATATTTCTCCTTGACAGGAGAATCTCTTGCGAATAATGTTTCTGTTTATCTAAATTCATTGCGTACATCGCTTCGGGCTTTAGTTGAAGATAAGGTTAAGCTAGATTTCTTGAATGGTTCGGCGGGTAGTATTGTTGCTGATGCGATTGCAAAGATTGATTATGTCATAAATGGCGGTACGTTAGATGGTTCTGATGTTACGGGTATTTTTATAAATCAATCCGGCTCGGTTAAAGCGAATTTTACTAGTGTAGAAGCTTTAGCAACAGCTTTTAATACTGTATGGAACAAGGTGTTTAAACTTAGCTCTGTTCCGTGTGTAGTGTGTTATGCTAACGATAAGAATGAATTAAAAACTGTCGCAGAGTTTGATGCTCTTTCACAGAAACAACGAGACGCTTTTGTTTTTGATCATTTTGTTTTGAAATTCAACCTTTCCTTTGGTTTTGAAAAAAGCTTGGATTTGAATCTCGTTGATTGCTTGGGTAATAGCTTCACGAATGTTTCTACTTACGGCTCTATAAATGCGAAAGGTAATGCAGGAATCGTATTCTCGCTTGATGTGAATTTTGATGATGAAGGTCTTTTGAATGATACGATGCTGTTGGGAGCGCTTTGGGGAATGGATCCGACTGACCCAATGCCCCAAAACGAGGATTACTATGAAACAAATAAGATTGTTAAGGTAATTAGTGGCGATGAAGTCTCGTTTGATGTATTTGATAAGACTCAAAAAAAGGTTGTAGAAACCGTAACTGTAAAAAATGATCCGAAAAAAGGAGGAGTGTCGTTCTCCTATAAAAATGGATCTTCCGTACAATGCTTGTATGAAAATGATCAAATAATCGTAAAATATTCAGGTGAATTTGAGGTTCGTTCATCTGATGAACCTCATGCATATGCAGAATTACGTCTCGGTAGTGGAGTTCTTCAATCGACGCTAATCTGTACTGTGGATGATGTTACGAATTGGTCTAAAGACTTGTCATTGGAAATAGAGTCTAAGGATTCAAGTAGTAAAGGTACCTTAAAGATTGAAAAAGATATTCTAAGTAAATTGAGCGATGTTATTTCATCTACAGAAACTAAAAATGACCTTATTTTGAAGGATTTGTTGAATCAGTACCTCAATTTGCATTATCAACCTAATAGTGATATTAGTCTTGGCAAAATAAATGTTCTGTTGAATGAAGGCTGTTCTATAATGAATACTTATGGCCTTTATGTTGTAAATGTTCAATGGAACGCATCTACAAATACATATACAATTCGCTTTGGGTGTGATCCGTCAAGAATCCAAAATTATGATAAAGAGGATTATTCCCACCAATATAATCTTTTAAATAGTTCGGGTACCGTTGATTATATGCGAACCTCAGAAGCGCTGATATCGACAGGTAAGATTGGTGATACTTTCGGAGTTGTGCTTGAAAAATATGTGTTGTCTGGTGATAAGTTGGAACTAGATGAAAGGGAGTACCTTGATTTTGGATCTTTAGCGAGTAAGACCGAAGCTGAAGTATTGAAGGCTTTGCCAAAATTAGGAAGCAATTATACTTTCTCAATTAATTCGGAAGTTGATGCTGGAGGCAAAACGGTATATACTCTGGTTGCGACACCCAACAATGTTGTTACCGGATATTATGCGATTGGAAGTGGTTCTACAAGTGATACGAAAATCCTTGAACGGTATGCCTTTGTTAATAATGAAGCAAAGCTTGTTGAGTCAAAAAAAATAACGCTTGGTAGTACATACGCGGGTCCTTTTGATAGTCAACCTCTTGCTACATCGAGAAAAAATGCCTTAGAAGCAGAATTGAACGCTCTGTTCTATGATGCTTATGAAGTGGATGTGGACAAAAATTCTGAGGGAAAATTTACCTTATCCATAAAGGTGAAAACAACAGTCAATGAAGTTTATCGAGCTTTGATTTCGGATAAATTTATGACAATGACTGTTACAGGTAGTGGCTCTACGACACCGCAGTATCTGTATGTAGATACAAAATCTTGCAGCAATGTATCTAGCCTTGCACAAGTAATTTTGAATAGTGCAGAGTCTCAGAAGATTACGGAATTAAAATCTGTTTCTGTAAAAGATGGGAAACTGCTGTTTACCTTTGATAATGGAACAGCTGTAAACTGTGCTTGTCTTGTATTAGATTCTACATCGACACCCGCAAATACAAATGATTTTACACTAGAGTATGATAGTGCTTTGAGCTTGTCTCCGAAGAGTGTTGATTTTGAAACGTTGATGATTAAGGGTAGCAGTGTAGCCTTGGATTCCGAATTAGGAGCTATTGTTGAGGCTATCAATGATGAAATTAATCCGAGTCGTGATGACAATAAGCCAACATTGTATTTCACTGATGTCGATGGAAATGCGTTGGGCCATTTGGAATTCAGATCGAAAACTGCGTTTGAATTGAAAAATGTGGGAGCAAGTAAGATTCTTGAAAAACTTGGCTTTGTCGCGGCGAAGTCTATTGAATACGGGAAGAATGATTTCCGTATTATCGGAAAGGCTTTGTTGGGAATAGACTGGTCTAAGTTAATTGATTTTACTGCTGGTGCAGAATTGAATGTGTCGGCAAATGCAGAATTGACTTTGAGTGACACAATTATTGTTGCTCCTAGTACAAATGCAAATACAAATAAAGACAATATTGAATTTGTTGTTCAACATGCAGATTCTGATTTGGTTGTAAATGCAATTGTGCAGAGTAACGGCTTGTTTTATAGAATAGTTGATGTTGGTTATGATGAACTGGCCAAAGCACCAACTTTAATTGTTCGAAAGTATGCAGAGGGCTATGCAGGCGACACTTCTAAAATGTTGGATAGTACTGTAACTACGCTCTCTTATTTAGGTGGAGCTGTTGCGACAGTTGGCTTTGTCGATGTGAATCTTGTGGCAAACGGCCATGTTGGTTTTGAAGCTGATTTTACTTTGAAGAAAACAGATAAAAAAGATGATGGCAATTTCTTAGGCTATGAGATTGTTCCGAAATATAATGGAACTGAGCTCGTTTCGAATGTAAAATCGAAAAATGAGTCTGGATTGCTGAAAAATATGATGTTCTCAATAGATGCCTTTGTAGATATTGGTAACACCATCAGTGAAAATATTGGCCATGCAGATATTGCTATTAATAATGAAGGAAAACTAGACGCTTCTAGTAATCTGACTTCTATTGCAAATAATGCGGTAAAGTTGTTTGGTGAATTTAATTCGGAAAAACTATTTGCCATATTAGAAAGTCTTGTAGATCGTTTACTAGATGTAACCAAAAAAACAAATATCAAGATCCCGGTTATTAATAAATCTGTTAGTGACTTGGTGAATGTTGCAAATGATATTCGCGATATCGTAAATAAGTTGCGTGCAGATAAGATTTACACATTGCAGGGCTTAAATGACCAGTTTAATAAGTATTTAACTGATTTTGGTTTGCTCGCTAAGAGTGCTGTGTCGCCATTCTTGATGAAGCTAGAGTCCAATGAGTTGGTGTTTAATGTAGATATTGATAAGTTCTTCAGTACCGTACAGCAGTTTAGCTTTGGAAGTAGTTCTGCTGGTATTAGTGGAAATGCGGACTTGAAGGTTACTGGTGATTTTTGGCTCAAGTTGAGTGCAAGAGCCTCTCTAAAGGATTCTTCTTTTGATCTTCTTCTTGATGATGCGATTTTATTTGGTGCGGAAGTCAATATTCTTGGTCAAAAACTATCTTTTAATTTGGGCCTAGATGGTATTTCTGATGACAATTTACTTGCAAATCTAATCACGGTTGGGTCAAATGATAATTCTTCTTGTATAAAGGCTTCTGCGTCGTTGTCGGGCTCATTTGGGTTTGATAAAAGTAAATATACAAATGGATTGTCTGTTAGTGAATTGGGAAAAAGTGGAACGGTTACATGTGATTTAGATGTAAAGTCCTACGGCGAATTGCCAATTAGTGTGGCTAATTATAGCCTGGGAAAAATTATTATCGGAAAATCAAATGGAACTGACGGTGTTTATGCCTTTACATCTAATGATGCAAATTATTCAGTAAAGGATGCGGCTAGTGGCACTTCTCCGTTCAAATTTGATGTTATCAAAGAAAAAACGGTCAATGAAAAGAATGCCTATGATCTTGCAAAGAATAGCTTTATTATAGACTTCTCGGATGTTTATAAGAAAATATCTGACCTTGTCGATGGTAATGTTGGCTGGTTTGACAAGATTAAATTGGCTATTACAGGGTTCAACAAACTATTCGATACGTTGGAATCTCAGCTGAATAGCGGGATGATGAGTAGTGTTAAGAGCGTACCTGTTGTAGGCTCTGCTTTGAGTGGTGGCGTTGACTTTTTAGGTGATCTTAAGCGAAAAGTTCTTGAGCCGTTCTCGGATTTTGTATACGAAACATCTGGTATGACGGCTGAGATGGTTGCTCAAAAATTAAATGAGCTGTTCTTTACATACTTGAAAAAAGTACCCGCAGGACAAACAGCTCCTTCGATTAGTGTTGGAGCCGGTTTAGATGCTTGGAAAAATGATGTTGGCGATGGAATATATTATCGTTCCGGCAATGATTATGCGGAATGGTTCTTAAGATTAGGTGGAGATTATAATTTTGGAACCGATATTGGTCTTGATTTGGGCTTCCCTGGGCTTGGCCTTGAAACTGAAGGGGGTGTTTCTCTAAATCTTGGATGGACTTTGGAATTCGGTTTCGGCGTTTCTAAAGAAGGTGGGCTCTATTTCATTTTCGAAGATGGGAATGAATTGGATGTGACGGCTTCTACGAAGTTTGATGAGAATACTAAGATTTTGGGAAAACTTGCTGGGCTAGGCGTTTCTCTTAAATTTGATAGCGACGACACTGTATCTTTGGGCTTTGGGATAAATTTAGATGGCTCCAATAAGGATTATGCCTTAAATCAGAATCTCGTTGGAACGATTAGTGGCAAAACTGGTAAGAGTGGCAAATTGGCCAAGGTAAGTTTGTCCAATGCTTTGGGCAGTTTCCCTGATTTTAATTATAACGCCTCTGCAGATTTGACTCTTGATATGAAGGTTGGGGTTTTGAAGGATGTTAGCAGTTCTTCAGATGCTCCGAAGTTCCCGAATATTAGCGGAACATTTGATTTCCATTGGGATAAAGATCGAGGTGTGTACGGCCTTGGTTTTGATTCGATGAAAATCAACATGGGTACCTTTATTAGTGGTGTTCTTGGACCCATTGTTTCTAAAATCCAGAAGGTGGTGGAACCGCTTGAACCGCTTATCGACTTTTTGACGACCCCGTTCCCAGTTCTTGACGACCTTGGCTTTACTTATACGCCGCTCAGTCTTGCTAAGGAATTTAGCAAGGGCAAGTTCGATGACCGGATGGTATATGCAATTAAGGATCTTATTGAAATCAGTAAGAAGATAAAAGCCTTTGGTTCAAAGGATATTGAAATTAATTTAGGAAGTATGGCTCTTATTGGAGGCCTAGTTGGAAATAGTGATGAAGTAGATGCTTTTATTAAAGGTGCAAAATCTGTTTCAGACTTCAGTGTTTCTAGCTATGCGAAGCCAAGCTCGACTCTAAAGAATGAAGCAGCTTCTAAACTTTCAGGAGCTGGGCTGAATGTTGGTGATGGTTCCTGGAGATTTGTTTGGGATAATCCGACTGATGTGTTTAAGCTGTTGCTTGGTCAAGATATCGCACTTGTCGAATATGACATGCCTAAGCTGACATTTAGCTTTGACTGGAGTACATTCATTCGTATTTATGGCCCGCTTGGAGCTCGTTTAGGATTGTCTCTTGGCGCAAGCATTGATCTTGGCTTTGGTTACGATACTTTGGGAATCCGTCAATGGATTGGAAGCGACTATAAGGATTATAGCAGACTTCTAAATGGTTTTTATGTAAATGATTTGCGTGATGGCGTTGATGTCGATGAACTTTCTTTCCACGGTGCGTTGACTGCAGCTGCTGAATTAAATGCTGGTGTTAAGGCCGGTGTTGGCGGCGGCGTTGGAATTAATATCGGATTTAACCTTTACGATCCGAATAAGGACGGCAAAATACGCTTAAATGAAATTACGAGGACTATTGAGTCTGATGGTCTTTTCGGAATTTTTGATGTCAAGGGTAAGATTACTGCAAAACTTTATGCATATGTCGACCTGTTGTTCTTTAGTAAAGAATGGAACATTACGGGCGATAAGACATTGTGTGACTTTGAATTTACTCGAACAGCTACGCCTGTGATGATTTCAAAGTCGGGTGACGATGTTGTTGCGAATGTCGGCTCAAATTCTACGAGCCGTGTAGCAGTGGATGAATACAATGTTTCTTTGGAAGATGGTGATGAAACATTGTCATTAACTATTAATGGTGAAACTATTAGTGATGGTAAGCATACTGAATCTACAACGAGTAAATTGATTATCAATGCCGAAAAAGGCGATGATAAGATTATTTTGAAAACAGAAAAAAATGCTGCGAAATTTGATATCGAAATTAATGGTGGCGACGGTGATGACTATATTGATTTATCTGGATTGACTCTAGATGCGGGGCATTATGTTATTATCAAGGGTGGTGCTGGCGTAGATTCGATCATTGGTGCTCATGGTCTAAATATTATCTTTGGCGATGAGGGTGTACTCCGCGTTGATGATGAAAAAAACGATGATGGTACCCATAAGGCCTATCGCTTAGTTGCAGAAACGAATGTTGAGGCAAATAAGGCTGGTGGAGATATTATCATTGGTGGGTCTAAACACGATATCATTTTTGGTGGTGCAGGCAATGACCAAATTGATGGTGGTGCTGGCGTAGACTACATTTTCGGTGATAGTGGAAAGTGGTCTATAGAAACAACACTTACTTCAAAAGACTTGAATGATAAAGATGCTGATGGAAGAGTTTCTGCGGCCCTTCGAAACATTGCACCGAAGATGCTGACGGGAGATACCAATAAAGACGCTGTTCTTATTACTCGCACTGATATCAGTTTAGATGGTGGTAAAGATACACTTATTGGTGGTGCAGACAAGGATGTAATTTATGGTGGTGGCGGCGACGATCATATCGATGGTGGTGCCGGTGATGACGAAATTCATGGTGAAAAGGGACATGATCGTATTCTAGGTGGCTCCGGTAATGATTCCATTTCCGGTGGAGATGGAATGGACATTATTTTTGGCGATAGAGTTCAGGTTTTGAACAATGATGTAGCTGCACCTTTTGTCGTTGGTTCGGATGTTGCCACTACATTTAGCCATGAATTTATCGAGGCTCAGTTTGGTAAAGTGTCTTCGCCTAAAACTTCTGTTAAGAATGCTGATTTTGAAATAAAACTTACAGATGAATCAGGAAATCCTGTTAAATATGCAAGTGAACTCAGCAGTATAACCAAATCTTCAGATACAGTTGGTTTGAATGGCAACGATACCATCAATGGGGACGATGGCAATGACCTTATCTTTGGTGATGGCGGTGCTGATGACGAAAATGGTGGTATCGACACCATTTATGGTGGCTTAGGCAACGATATTATCGATGGTGATGGTGGCAGCGATACCATTAAGGGTGGTATAGATAATGATATCATCTACGGTGGTGATGGCGATGACATCATTGATGGCGGTGCCGGTAACGACAGCCTGTATGGTGATAATGGCGTAACGGATTACGAGATTGTTTCTGGCACGAATGATGTTGGTGATATACTTGTAAATGGTTTCAGCGTTGAAAATAGACTTGTCTTTGGTGATAACTTGGGCTTGCATGGGAAAATCTATGAAAACGCCAAGTCTAAAGGAACTGGTGGTAATGACAAGATTTCGACTGGCCCGGGTATGGACTTTGTCGATGGTCAGGGCGGTAGCGATAGAATTACCGTAAAACTGATGGGCGACGATTCCACGAATTACGCCAATATTACGGATTCGGGTAAAAATGGCATGGATTCGCTCTTTGTCGAAGGCACTGAAACAGATGACCAGTTGCTCGTGCGCATGAACGATGATAAAACTCTCGGTTTTGTCGCCTTGTTGCCTGTTGATAAGGAAGAAAGGACGAATAAAGACGATAATACGCCGTTCAAACAGAAAAATTCCAATATCGAACGTGTCAATATCATTAAGAGCAGCGTGGACAGCGAAGCGACCCTTGGTGTTAATGTGTTGAATGTTAATGCCAATGGCGGTAACGATAAAATTTATGTAGATGGAACCGTCGAAACGACAAATATTAATGGCGGTGCCGGTAACGACGGCTTTGTTGTGGGCCAACTCTATAATTCTGCTAGAACGAATACTGAAGCCGCAAAGATTCAAAATATAGATGAGTTCAACTCTGTTGAAACGAATGAAGAATCGTTCTTGAGCGATGGAGTTACTGCCGGTACAAGACTGAATCTTGAAGGTGGTTCCGGTAGTGATGACTTTGTTGCCTTGAATAATGTTGGCACTTTGAATATGTCTGGTGGTAAGGATGACGACAAGTTCAGCGTTTATTCCTTCCGTCAGAAAGAAAAGGTTGGTGACGAATATAAGGCATTTGAACGCGGTGCCGTGCTTATTGATGGCGGCAAGGGTAACGACTCGCTTAATATTCGTGGAACCGATGATGACGATACCTTTGTTGTGACCAAAGAGGGCATGCTGAGTGACCTTGTGGCTATTAAGGCTGCAGGTGTTGAAAGTACCCAGTTCGATGCTGCTGCTGGCGATGACATGTTCCATGTTTTGAGTAACAACGCCGGTGATGTTACTGAACTTAATGGTGGTATGGGTAACGACACCTTCAGTATGGGTGGCCTTGATGAAGATATCAAAAATCTCCGCAGTGCCAATACGGATGGTCAGAATGTTGAATTGACCTACGAAATTGTTGGCGGTGAAGATGCCGATGTATCGCGTGCAGGTCAAAGCCAGAAGGAAAGCTTTACGCTTGTGGATACAGACGTTGAACCAGCTGTGTTTATTCTCAAGAAGGAAGGAAGTGACTATAAGATTACAGAATCTCCTGATATATTCGTTGAAAAAGAAGGTAGCGAGGCTGTATTCTACGTCGGTTGCGCTGGACTGAAGACTGGCGAATCTATTACGGTTGTAATTAGCGCCCCGATGCTTTCTAATATGGACTTTAACCGAGGTGATCGCGGGTTCATTGTTAAATCGGAACAGCCTGATTCTGTATGGGGTACGACTACGCGAGTTGTCTTGTCCGGAAATACTCCTGTCGCTGTTCACGTGAAGGCTCTTGCGGATGGTTTGCTGGAAGAAGGTGCCCGTAAAGCTATTGCCGTTTCTAGTACATGGAGCAATGGTTCTAAACTTTTAACCAAGTCCGTGACATCTGTAGGTGTTACTTTTGCTGGGGATAATAAAAATAGTGCTATTGCGTCTCTAAAAAAGAATCCCTTTGTTTGCACAGAAGACTTTGTTTATAATGGTAACAATGTCTTCAAGATGAGTTCCATCTTGAATAAGAATGGTGGCAAGGATGTTTCTAATGATATATCAATTTACGTTAATGGCGTAAAAACGTCTAATAAGGCTTCAGTTGGCGAAAATGGCCTCATTACTATAAATGGTCTTACGGCAACAAGTGGTGATACGATTACGATAAGCGTGCGTACTGCTGCTCTTCGTATTGACGATTCTAAGGTTGCTTTGGCCTACGAAGGTGCTACAATTACATCTGTAAAGGTGGACGGAAACGCTATCGGAACCTTTGTTTCTAAATGCAATCAGTATTATGAATTGAATGGCAATGTCATTACATTCTACAATGGCCTTACCGGCCAACCCATGACGATGCATGGTGTTGTCACTGTTGAAGGAGTCGGCTTTGATAGTAACTATGAATGGGAAAATTATACGGGTGCAAGTACGGCCGCTCCGATTCATAGCTCCTCGACGGGTGGATTCCTTACAATTGAGCAACATTCCTATGTGCTCACGGAATCTATGTCGAATGATGATGATTCGTCGGATGAAGATGCTGATCCGTCGAATAGTGGTGCAACGACAACCCCGACGATTGATTTTACATCGCAAACGTACAATATTACTTATAACGATGCTAAATCAATTCCTGATGGCAAGAAGGTATATGTCAAGATTACTCCGACCATGCTTTTGGCGAATTCTCGCGATTCGCAAATGTATTCTCGCTTGAGTATTTCTTGTGCTGATTCAATTGTCAATGCTGATGGCTCTATAACGATTTACTTTGATAACACAATCGAAACTCGTTCTGTAACGGTAACGGCCGTTTGCGATGATCAGATCGATGATTATGGCTTGACCACAGTTACTGAACAAGCAAAGTCAATCGAACCGATTGATGGCGCCGTTTATGCTTACGGATATGGAAAAAGCATGGATTTGGATACGGGTAATCCGGCCATGCTGAAATACAACCATGTCATAGAAACGGGTGCGAATAAGCCTCAACGCGCTGTTCAGTTTAACGAATTGAATAATTTTGACAGCAATAAATTGTTCAGGATTGTCGATAACGCATCAAATGCGGAATCGAATGTAGTTGAAATTGAGTTCAAGTCGCCAACTCCACAGTCTATAGCACTTTTGAAGTCTATCGGTTTTAATTTGAAGGATGACTTTGACTGGGATGCTTGTTTGAATGACGCTGAACTCATGAACGAGTTCTTGGCTCAATTTGAACACAAAACATTCAAGTGGGTTGTTGAGATTACGAAGAATGTCGGTGCTGAAGACGAAAAAATTGATCAAACCGATACCGTTGTTGCTGCAAAATGGTTGCGTGTTGAATCAGCATCTTACAGCGACGAAAAAATTGCTCTTGATCTGAACGAAACAATTTCTATTCCTACAGCTAAGGAGGGAGAAACTGTAAAGAACGCTCTGATTTCTCGCAATAGGGATTCGATCTTTGTTGACGAAATGGCTTCGGTTGACCGCCTGTTCGTGAATAACCAGAAGGACGAGAAGAATCATCTTGGTGACAATGCAAGTTCATTGAATGCGTTCAAGGATAAATCTGGAGTTATAAGCAACGAAGAGAAAAATGCGATAACAGCTAATCCTGATATTAAAAATAAGGAAGCTCTCCTTAAGAACCTTGGTTTGGCGGAAAATCGTGTGATGGAATTTGATTCCAACGCATTGCGATTCAACCACTCCGATATCGGTTCTCGTGGTATTGTCGCAGCCCAGATGGAATACGGTGAATACAACCTTGGTACTGGTAAGGATCGTGTTGACGTCAAAAAGACTCTGTATCGTGATGATGCTTTCAGAACATTCACCGTGGTGAATACGGGTGATTCTGGAAACAAGAATCTTGGTGATAACGTCGGCACGGCTACGATTACTAGCTCTTCTTACAAGAATGGATTGTTCTGCTACGAGATTACATCGGATGATTTGTGGGAAAAAGCCTCTTATGATTCTAGCGCCATTTATTATGTGGATGCTGAAATCAAGAAGCTCAAGAGTGATGGTTCCAATGAGTATGAAACCGTTGGAATTCAGCGCCGCGAAGTTGTTGGCGATTTCTCTACGACTGATGGATTCAATATCAAGTATGACTTTATCCTTGCTGAAGGTGAAGAACTTGGAAACTTGACGTTTACCCAGGCTGAATTTGACGATGAAATTGTCATAAGTAAGCATCAGTCTGATCGCGAAAATGGAAATTCTAAGGTGGTTTGCAGTGGTACGAATGTTTCTAAAAACGTATCTGCCCCTGCAGAAGAATCTGCTGCAACTGAAACACCTGTTGCAAGTGAAGAACCTGCCGCAGAAGGCGATACTCCTGCTGTAACCGAGGAAACGGGTGCGGCTGAATCGGAATCTTCTACTGCTGATACTCCGGCTGAAACTGAAACGACTGGGGAAGAAGGAACTGCAGCGGCTGATGCAGAAAAGCCTGCTGGACCGAGCGGAAACGTTTATTCGTTCACGATGAATGCAGATGACTTGTCTCAGTTTAAGAACAAGTATGCTGACTTTGGCACGGCAAAGAAGAATGCTGATGAAATTACCGAAGGTGAAGGCCAGAATAAAAAGACCAGAACTCGCGATACTAATGCCTATGCGTTCAATCTCTATGTAGATGCCACGATGAGCGACGGTAGCGTGCAGCGCCGCGTCGTGAATGGAATGACTGAAAATACTTTCGGTATCGACCGCGACTTTACGTGGTCTGCTGGTGTAACGATTGTCTCTGTCAAGTTCGCCTATGGTTACGAAGGCGATGGTCAGCTGGTCGTTAACGCTCAGTCTGGTAACGATAAGATTGACGCTTCTAGCTCGAGTGTCACCCGCAACGATATGGTGGCATTCGGTGGCTTTGGTGACGACTATATTACCATGAATAAGGGTGGTATCGCATTCGGCGACCGCGGCCAGGTGAAGTACGATAACGGCAAGGTGAACGGTGTTGAGGTTGGGGAGACGATTCTCGGTTCTACTGACGGAGATAGTAATCACAATGGCGGCATCGATTACACGACAGGTATCCGCAAGAATCATGGTGACGACACAGAGAACAAAGGCCCAGTATATCGCTTGCAGACGGATGGCGTGAACCGCGACGCTCGCGAAATCCGTTCGATGGACGATAGCAATGAAGATAACGGTATCGACCTTATCAATGTTGGTGGCACGAACAGTGTGGTCATTGGTGGCGACAAGGCCGATGTAATAGTCATTGGTGGTGACAAGAACGTAGCCCTTGGTGATAACGGCCGAGTCTTGTACAACAACGCCCAAAATGATGAAGCTGTCTATGGCGATAAGCTCGGCTTGGGTATGCACATTGTCGAAACCACGAGTGACGCTGTTGGCGAAGTCGATAACATTGTCATTGCTGGCAACAAGAACGTTGCCATGGGCGGTGCTATGGGTGACTCCATTCGAATCACCGGTGCCGATAACGTAGCCATTGGTGATGGCGGTAAGTATACGGTTGAAGCAGAACGTCTGTACGCTGAAAGTAAGAGCGATACTATCGGTGGTCAGGACTACATCAGCACGGGTGATGGCAAGAATGCTGTTATCGGTGGTACGGATAAGGATACAATCTATACGGGTGCTGGAAACGATGCCATCATTGGTGACGGCGGTAAGATTGTTATGGATACCGACCGCAACGCGTTGATGATGACGAATGCAGGCCGTAATATCAATAAGGATGATCCGAACGCCGCTTACGAAGATGGTTCTGCTGGTGCCGATAAGATTGTTGCTGGCAACGGTGATAACATTGTCTTCGGTGGTCTCGAAAACGATAGCATTACGACTGGTTCTGGCGAGGATGTTGTGTTCGGTGATAACGCTTACGCAACCTTCCAGGGTAATTACAAGGTAGCAGCTGAAGAACCGAATACCGAACTTCCGACTTTCCAGACAGGTAATTCCAGCGAAGAAAAGGAAATTAAGGATACTTCTATTCTGAGCTTCAACTTTACGGGTGATTCCGACAAGAGGATTACCTCGGAAATGGAAGCTGGTGTAGAACCCGCTAAGAACTGGAATAACATTTCGGGTCATTTGTCCGGAACTTACGGTAATAATGACAATGAAATTGTCCGCTTCGATGACGGTACCCGCGCAAGCGCTATTAGCGTAAGCTATGGCGGTCATGAAAATCATCGTACCACATCTACGGATTCCCGTATTAACCTGCAAGGCTATAATCATTGGATGAATGGCAACGATGGTAATACGATCTTGATGAATTCGGGCCTGATGACAACTGCTCCGAACCAACAGTGCGGTAGCCTCTTGGAAGTGTCGGTTGACGGTCTTGCTCAGTATTACGAAAGCTACTATGTCTTTGTCTACCTCGATATTCCTGATTCTCATTCTTCTTATAAAGAAAGTGTTCGCAAGATTACTTTGTCGACAGAAGATGGCAAATACAAGAAGTCGTTCTATATTGATGATAGGGCTGGAAAGACGTTTAGCGGTTCCTTTGTCCAGAGCTCCAACGAAACGGCTGACGCTGCCATTGAAGCAGTAAAAGCCGATGATCCGAAGGCTGTTGAAAACTATGTCGTCTTTAGAGTAGACAAACAGTTTGCGGCAGACCGCATTATCATAAAGGTTGAAGATGGTCTGAATCCTTACAACTATAACGGCAAGGATCTGCCGGGAATCGCTGGTCTTCAGATTAAGGGTGATTTGCATAAGCAAGATGTCGCTGTCTCGACCGATATTGACTTTGGCGGAAACGACGTGGTCGATACGAACGGCGGTGACGATATTGTTGTCGGCGGTACCGGTAATGATGTCATTGTAACCTATGGCGATGAACGTTATAGTATTGATGACAACGATGTCGTTTATGGCGATAATGCTAAGTTGCTGTTTGCTGATCGTGATAACGATGCGAATACGGCGACAACGCTTACCAAGGCTGAATCTATTGCCGCAACAAACCTTGCTGCAACATACGATGATGCTATCCGTACTGGTGATGGCAATGACGTTGTGGTGGGTGGTATCGGTAGCGATGCAATCTTCTCTGGCGATGTCAAGGTTGATGATGGTTCCGAAGGAACCTCTGAACGCTTTGATGCTGTAAAGGACAATGATGCTGAAAAGAATACGGACAAGGTAAAACTTGATAATCTGGATATCTTGAGCTTCAACTTTACCGCCAATAATAGCGGAGACGAAGCACGTGTTGCTCATGGCGTTGCGGCAGGTGTTGTTGTCGATGACGATTGGCACGACTTCTATCGTAATGATCGTGGCATCTTGATGTGCGATGACACCAAGGCTGGTTGGCCTCAGAATGAGTATGAAGAACGGGTGAACAAAATTGCCAATGAACATGAGTTCAATACGTTCGCAACGGTTAATGGCGTGAATGTTGACCTGTACGGTCGTAGCGTGCAGAATTACAATTCTCTGGGACTTTCTGCCTATACTCAGGAAAATGTTGCCGAACTGGATGGCGATACCGCTAACTCTAAGATCTTCAATTCTTCCTTGGCGCTGCACTCTCAAGAAGAGATTATTCTTAAACTGTCTGGTTTGAATAATTATCTTGCCGATAAGGAAAGTGGCGAAACTAAGGGTGATCAAAAGACTTATGATGTCTATGTTTACCTGGGCGGCGATAATGACAATTCTGATACCTACAACTTCGTTTACGACATATTCTCCGATTCGTGTGGCAGCTATCAGGGTGAACATCGTTATGTGAACGATTGGGTCGGTCACTTCTTTGATGGCGATTATCGTGAAGCCAAATGCACTGATGCAAACAAGGCTCGCGTGGTTGCAGAAAATGGCGTGACACCCCGTATCGAAATGATTGGCAACTATGTTGTGTTCCGTGGTGTTACCGGCGACAACTTTACGGTGCACATTCGAAATTATCATATTCCTGGAACCAATCAATGGCCGAAGAACCTGCCTGTGATTACTGCCGTGCAGATTGTGACGGGTAAGGGCCGCTTTGAACTGAATGAGGATGGTAATCCGAAGACGGTAAATGGCGAAAAGGTGAGAGCGAATGTTGCGATTGGCGGTGATCACGATAAGGACCTTGTCTTTGGTGATGACGCTTATCTCGAATTCGATGTCGATATTCCGTTTGGCGTCGGTGAACATATCAACGATTTCCAGAATCGTGTTGTTTCTGCCAACTCTATGGCAATTAAACATGACGATGCTGTTAAGGTTGATACGCGTGATATCATTTACACCGGAAAGGACCGCGATGTGGTTGTGGGCGGTGAAGATGCCGATACAATCAAGACGGGTGCTGCTGATGACGTCGTTGTCGGTGACAATGCCAACTTGATGATGGAACACAACAACCCGATTGGCGTGTTTACTCCGAGTAACGAAATCACATTGGATGACCATACAATCGATACTTCTACTAAGGAAGATTACCTTGGTCATGACAATGTTACGGTTGAAACCATTCAGCGTAAGTACGATCCTAACTGGGGTAACCAGAACAATGGCTACATGGGCTGGGGTCCGAATGGCTGGGGTTGGTACAGCTACAACAACAATAATGCTCGCGGTAAGATTGATGGTATCAAGGAACCTGCTGATGCCGAAAATACGGGCCGTAAGGACAATATCGTTGATGACGAAGGTAGTAACCTACTGATTGAAGGCCAGTGGGGTACAGAAAAATTGTATGACCCTGAAAGTCTTCAGCCTGTAGAGGACCCGAACGTTAATACTGACGATCCGAATAATGGCAATGAGGACCCGAACGTTAACACCGATGATCCGAATAATGGCAATGAGGACCCGAACGTTAACACCGACGATCCGAATAATGGCAATGAGGATCCGAACGTTAACACCGATGATCCGAATAATGAAAATCAGGATCTGAGAGAAGTCTTTGTTGGCAACATGTACGGTGAAACGAAAATTTCTATCGGTGCCGGTGAAACCATAAAGCTGGTTATAACGAATTGGGATAAAGGTGACCAATGGTATACTCCCAATATTGGTATCAAGGTTGATGCTAGTGGCCGTCATTCCTTGGTAATCAAGTGGGATGAACTGGGTGAAAATGCTTCTCAGGAACAATCTGGTAATCCGGAACCCATCTCATTCGAAAATGTGGCGTTTGTAGATATTCCGAATACTTCAAATGTTGAGAACGAAGAGAAGATTGTTTTGTATATTCACTCTGAGGAAGCTTTCCAATTCAGTGTATATCTTATAAATCTCGGCTAATCTAACCCATGGTTCTCGATCAACAGCGCAAAATATTCCACGAATCCTGGTACCGCCTTGCGGAGAGCAAGATTGCTCTCCGGGCGAGTGTCCAGGTCCACCGCCATGTTTACCGGGGGGTGGTGTGGTATGTTCTTTATGAACCGTTCACAAACAAGTTTTACCGTTTGCCGCAGGGGGCGTACGAATTTGTTTCGCGCCTGAGCGTAAACAAGACGGTAGGCGAGGTTTGGAACGGTATGCTCAACTCCGCTACGGGCGAAATCCCGGGGCAGGGCGAAGTCATAGAGATGCTTGCGCAGTTGTATCAGTCGAATATGCTTATGTACGACGGAATCGAAGATGGCGCAAAGCTGTTTGAACGTAACCAAAAGCAAAACCGCAAAAAGGTAAAGGCGTCGCTCTTGAACATCTTCTTTTTGAAGGTGCCCTTGGTCGACCCCGATGCCCTTTTGAACAAGTTGCGCTGGCTAATTTCTTGCCTTATCAGCAAGCCGTTTGCCTTGGTGTGGCTTTTGACGGTGATTGTGGCGGCCAAGTACGGTGTTGAAAATTTTGACACCCTAAAAGACAGCGCGCAGGGCTTTTTGGCTCCGTCGAACATAGGCTGGGTTTACGTGTGTACGGTATTCGTCAAGCTTTTGCACGAATTCGGGCATGCGAGTGTTGTCAAGCGATACGGCGGCGAGGTGCATACGCTAGGCGTTATGTTCATGCTGCTTGTTCCGCTCCCGTATGTAGATGCCACGGCAAGCTGGTCGTTCCGAGATAAATCGAAACGTATGCTGGTGGGTGCCGCGGGCATGCTCACGGAATTCTTTATCGCATCAATTGCTTTGATTATTTGGGCGAATCTGGGTGGTGGCATTTTAAAGAACCTGGCGTACAACGTCATTATCATGGCGTCTGTGTCGACAGTGCTCTTTAACATTAACCCCCTGATGCGCTTTGACGGTTATTACATGCTCACGGACTTGCTGGATATGCCCAATTTGCAGCAACGTTCCGTTCAGCATTTAAAGTACTTGTTGGAACGTTATATCTTCTTTAAGCGCGATGCCGAACCTGTCGCCGAAACTTGGAGCGAAAGGGTCGTCTATTTCTTTTACGGCATTTGCAGTTCCGTTTACAGAATCTTCTTGTTTACGGGATTCATTGTGGCGATTTCACAGCATTACCTGTTGCTTTCGTTCTTTATGGGTATACTGCTGTGCTTGACCATGGTGATTATGCCGGTGGGGCGCTTTCTTAAGTATATCTTTGCAAGCCCGGGGCTTGCCTTGGTGCGTTCTCGCGCGGTGATTTTGACGGTACTCTTCTTTGGTAGTGTACTTTTGTTCTTGTTTAACGTGCCTGTGCCCGATACGTTTAAGGCTCCGGGTGTAATAGAGGCGCGCACTTACGAGAATGTAATCGTGGGTGAGAGTGGAGTTGTCGAAGGTATTTACCATTATGCTGGCGCTGTGCACAAGGGTGATACGCTTATGCAACTTAAAAATCAAGAACTGGAAAACCAGCTCGAAGAAAAGCGGGCCCAGCTGCGCGAGACAACCATGTCGTATTATCAGGCACTTGAAGATGCTCCCGAAAACATGATGCCGCTTGAAAAACGAATAGGTGCGCTCAAGCAAGAGTTGGTAAAACTCGAAGAGGATCGCATCAATCTCACGGTAATCGCCTCTATCGATGGAATTTGGGATATCAAGGACTTGGATAGCTACAAGGGCAGATTTATGCATCAGGGCGATTCAATCGGGCTTTTGCTCGATACAAGTGCGTTTGATTTTGTGGCGGTAGTTAGCCAAGAAGAAGGTTCTAGGCTTTTTGCTGACAAGCCGCGCACGGTGTCGATTCGCTTGAATGGCGATGCCTTTGTCGAAATTCAGGTTGAAAATATTATGGCGATTCCTGCGGCAAGTGACCACTTGCCCTCGGCGGCACTCGGCTGGCTTGCTGGTGGCGAAGTCGAAACTCGCATGAGCAATGCGCAAAATGGCGAACAGACGGTGGAACCGGTCTATATTGTGCGCGCACAGATGAGCAACAATTTGCCTGCCGGGTTCAAATACCACGGCCGTACGGGTAAAATCAGGTTTGACTTGGGCGAAACGCCGCTTGCCATACAAGGAATTCGCAAAGTGCGTCAGGCTTTGCAAAAGTATTACAGGATGTAAATCGTGAACCTGACGGACAACTATCGTCTGACGACTTGTAAGCAAGTGAAAAAGATCCCCACGGGGCTCGATGCGCTGGTTTACCGTATGGTAGGGCGCTTTAAGGGTCGCCATGGTGTTCTGGTTCGCCAGCTGAAAGATGCTGGCAAAATCGATAAGGAAAGTCTGGAATACAGCAAACTTAGCGATTCTCAGCTCAAAAGCCGCATGAAGGAAATCCGTCAGCAGTTACGGTGCCGCTTTAAAAAAGAAACCTTGCTGACCGCTTTTGCCTTGGTTCAGGAATCGGTCAAGCGTACGCTTGGCTATAGGCCGTATATTGAACAACTTGCCGGTGCGCTTGCCTTGTATCGTGGTTACATTGCTGAAATGTCGACGGGCGAGGGCAAGACGGTGACTGCTGCCATGTGCGCCACAGTGCGTGGCTGGAGCGAACGCCCTTGTCACGTGATTACGGCAAACGATTACCTGGCAGCACGCGATGCCGAAATCATGGAACCGCTTTATTCTTTTTGTGGTGTGACGGTGGGTGCTGTTACTGGTGCCATGAAACCCAAGGAACGCCGCGCAGGCTACGAAGCCGATGTCACGTATTCTACGGCGAAAGAGGTGTTGGCCGACTTTTTGCGCGACCGCATTGCCATGGGGCGCTACCAGAGTTTTGCCAAGCGTTTGGCGAATGGGTCTTTGCTGAATTTTGAACAGATGGCGCAGAACTTGGTGCAGCGCGGGCTTTGTACGGCGATTGTCGACGAGGCCGACAACGTGCTGATTGATGAAGCGGTGACTCCGCTCATTATTTCGAGTGAAAAAGAAAATGCGAATTTTAATGAATCGTGCAAAATTGCTTATTCCATTTCGACAAAGCTGAAGCGCGATGTTGACTACACGGTCGATTTTAGAAACCGCACAGTTCGATTTATTGTTGACCTTGAAGAACGCCTCGAAGATATGCAAGAGGCAACGGTGTTTTCTCGCGCCGGGTTCCTGAAAGATTTGGTGCGCCAGGCTCTTGTGGCACGCGAACTTTTTGAACAGGGTCGCCACTACGTTGTCGAAGAAGGCAAGGTGGTGATTGTCGATGAATCGACGGGCCGTAAAATGCCCATGCGTTCTTGGAACGGTGGGCTCCACCAGATGATTGAAATCAAGGAAAATCTGGAACTTTCGGGCCTTAAGGAAACCCAGGCCCGCATGAGTTTCCAGCGCTTCTTTAGATTGTACAAGAATTTCTCGGGCATGACAGGTACAGGCAAAGAGGCTGCTGCCGAATTTTGGACGATTTACGGGGCCGCGGTGGTGTGCATTCCGAATCACCGCAAGAGCAAACGCAAGATTTCGCACCTCAAGACGTTTACTTCTAAAGAATCCAAGCGCCGCGCCATCGTGAAAGAGGTGGTTCGCCTGCATGCAAAAGGGCGGCCGATTCTGATAGGCACCAAGGATATCGACGAAAGCGAAATCTTGGGCAAGAGTATTGAAAACGAAGGTCTGCACTGTCGTATTATCAATGCCGTGCGCAGTGACGAAGAGGCTGCCATTATTGCCGACGCTGGAAAGTTTGGAGCCATTACGGTGGCGACCAATATGGCGGGGCGCGGTACCGACATCAAGATTCCGGATAGCGTGAAAAAGCTGGGTGGCCTGCATGTGATTGCAACCGAATGCAATCCGTCTTCTAGAATTGACCGCCAGCTGTTTGGACGTTCGGCTCGCCAAGGCGACCCAGGTAGCGTTAGCCATTATGCGTCTTTCGAAGACGATGTTTTGCGCCGTAATTTGCCGAATTCCATGGCGACTTTATTCAAGCACATGGGCCCGCTTTCGGCGCTTTCAGTTCGCTGGGCTCAACAGCGTGCAGGTCGCAAGGCTTACCGCAGCAGGCTTTCGGTGCAGCGCACCGACACTTGGCTCGAAGATTCTTTGGGCTTTAGCGACGGCGGCGTTTAACCCATTTGTCATTCCCGACTCGATCGGGAATCTCCTATAAGGCTAATTTCCAGCTGATTAGGTATAGCGCGTAGTAAACGAGCAGGCCGACTCCGTCGGCGGTAGCAAGCGGCGTTCCCCAACGGAGCGCTTTTTTGCTGGGGATGAATCCGCAGAACAGTCCGGCAATAAATCCGTAGGCGTGGCCTAGAATGTCGGCGTTCTCGCCGAGTCCAAGGAACACGGCGAGCGATGTCGCGCCGCAGAGCGGCGCGAACCTGCGAAGCAGGCCGTGCGTTTCCTTGGGCATGAGCCTAAATTCAATCACAGAAAGACAACCAATCGCGGCAAATACAAAGGTCGAAAACCCGAGCGAACGGAAACTTGTCTGTACGGTCAAGGAAACGCACAGGTTCGCGATTGCTGACGCAATCGCGATAAACGGCGCGAGCCGCAAAAGCGGTATGCGGAAGGTAATCATGTTCATCACGATGTAGCCGCATATTAAATTCGAGGCCAAGTGCCTTACATCGCCATGCAACGTTTGCGCAGTCAGCGAACGCCACCATTCGCCTTTAAGAACCTTGGCCGCGTCCGAAATGCCTGGCGTATGCAGGTTCATGGCGTCTGTAAAATCAATCAGCGTGACAATCAGGGGTGCAAGCAAAACCCAGAGCGGCTGCAGGCTAAAGCTCAAGGGAATCGGCGGGTTTTCTTCTTTGGGCGGATTTTCTTTGCGGTAAAGTTCTAACTGCTCGCGTGCTCGCGCCTCGTGCTCGGGCAGAACAAAAATCAAGAACGGACCTTCGATGCTTCGCAAAAGCCGGTGAGAAATTCCCTGCGACAAAAGCACCAAGCTGTCATCGCGAATCTGGCGGAATGTGCCTTCGGACACGCACACGGTTTCTGGGTATTCGGGCTCCTGCGCCTCAGGCGATTCTTGCGTGGCACCTGTCGCTGCATTCACCGCCGCTGCATTTTTCGGAGATTCAGGTGTCGGCGTTATGGATTGAACCTGCAGGCCTTCTTTAGGAATGTCCGCTGGAGATCGCATGTAGCGCGGGCGCATGGGCGACATAAAGCGTGGCATGGTTCCTCCTAAAGTACGGCGGCCGAGGTCATGGCAAACTTGCCTGTCGCGGTTTCGCATTCGGCGCGCAGGTAGGCAAAGTTGTCGTTGTTGACGGTAAGGTCAGTATTTGCGCGGGCGGCTACGACGCTTTCGATGCACAAGGATTCTTCTTTGGCGAGCTTTCCGTTTGCAGAACGCTTGCGCCCGAAAATGCGAATGTAGCGGAAGGCTCCGCCAAAATCTTGCGTATTGCGGGCATGGAATGTTACGGTCTTTTCGCCGCGTTCCCACCAGAGAGCCGGACCATCGGTAATGTAGCAGTTGTCGCCCGCGAATGCCTCGTTGAGCGATTCTTGCGAAAGAGCGTCTCTCTCGTCTAACTTTACAACTGTGCGGACTTTCCCGAAAACATGCTCTTTGCTATTCCCGAGCGAAATCAGCGGCATGCTCACGAAGGTCGTTTCGTTCAAGTCGCCATGCGCATCGTTTCCGCCAATGGGCAACAAGTAATTGCCTTTACCGAGTTCTTCAATCCACCATTCACGCCCGAGCTTAAAGCCCTCATCGCGAATGCCGTTCCAGAACTGGATTCCGCGAATCTTGTGGGCGGCGTCCAGATTCAAGTCTTTATGACTCCAGTAGCCGCGACGGAAGATGAATTTCTCGAGATAGCCCATGGGCTGCATCGGGTGTGCGGCAAAGCAATGCGCCTTCGTCATTTCCAAGAGCTTTGGAATCTTGAAGGTCGGCTTGTTGTCGAGCCAGTTTCGCCCGCAATCGCCGAGCCCGGGCAAATAGCCTTCGGGGCCGAGAACAGTCATGTGCACGTTTTCGCCCTTGGAATTGCCTGCCGAGACTTCTTCGCCGGCAATCAGGAGCGGCATGTCGGCATTCTGATTCAGTTTGCGGACTTCTTCGCGCAGGGCATCAAAGCGGGTGAGCGGTGTGTCGGCTTCTTTGGTATAGTCTTCTGTGGTGTAGGCAAAGTCGTAGGCGTGGTCGGTGCAGCTCACGAAATCGAGCCCGACGGCTTTGGCCGCCTGTTGCAACACCTCGGGCGAGGCGCCGTGTTCCACGTGGTCTGCCGAGTAGTGTGTATGACAATGCATTTCGCCGGCGACAAATCCCGGCGCTTTAGGCGGTTCTTCGGCAAGCACGTGAATCTTGAGCGGCTTGGGCTTTAATTCTGGGTAATTCCAGCGGGTAAAAACTTTAGTTGCGGTGCGTTCACCGCTTTCGCTGATTCGCTGTGCGTAAATCTTGCAGTCCAGTTCATGAACGCCAGGTTCCAAGTGTCCGAGTTTAATCGGGTAAAAGCCAAATTGCTCCTTCGCTTGTATCTGTAAATCAAAGGTCTTGCCGTTGATTTCCGCCTTCTCAATAAGCGTCGGGAACCGATGCGCGTCGCGGACCACCACCCATAAAGTAGGTTCTACGCCTGGTACAAACTGAAACGGCGCGTCCACCAAAATTTCGGGCCACGGCTTGTACAGCAGCGACCACGGGAGTTTAAACTTGAAATGCGTCTCGGCGTAATGCAACTTTTCGCCCGGAATAAAGCTCATTATTCCTCCGGGTCTTTCTTGTCGTCATCATCGTCTTTATCTTCTTTACCAATGCGCACTTGCATAGTGAGTCCACCAATGTTCCACTTGGCTTTTTCATCGGGGCCGTCGGGGACAATGTGCGAAAATTTCTTTTCTGATTCAACCTTGATGCTGCTGAATCCAATGTCGCCGTAAATGTTGAAGTTTTTCCAGTTGGCAATCAGGTAGCCAAGGCTTACGCCAAAGCCTGCGCCAAGGAGAGGCGTCTTTGCTTCGAGCCCGCCCCAGGTGGTGTAAATTTCGGTGCCGGGCAATACCCAGTACCAGCGCACGGCAATGCTGAACAGGCTTGCGCCCGAAAGGCTCATAAAGTTGCGTGGAATGCCGAGTCTGTATTCCAGAAAGAGCGGCACGCCTTGAATGGTGTAGCTGTAGTTGTGCGTGCGGTTTTTGCGGTCGGTTAGCACCACCGATTCGTTGTCGTAAATAAAGCTAATGCCCGCGCTAATAAAGTTGTCTTTGAAAAGCTGGTATTGGAGCCCTGCCGTAATCGGGAAACAGAAGTTCACCTTCTGAAAGTCTTGCTTGGCCACACTCAGCGATTCGCTTTCGTTTACGGCATCTTCCCTAAAGCTGCGGTAGAGTGTGTCGATGGCGTTCTGAAAGTATTCGCGTTCAGGAAAGTCCAAAAAAGAAACGGCAGGCTGCAGAAAGATTGAAAGTCTGGAACGGTCGCGGGTCGAAGTCTCTTCGGCGGCCATCGCAGATGCGGCAAAAATCGCCACAAGGAGTATGCTCAACAAACCTTTCGTCTTTCTTCTCTCTAAGTTCTAAGCTCTACCGACTAAGTTCTGACAATTAGTTCTGCATTTCTCGGTCTTCCTTGAAGAATCTCTTCTTCTGGGAATCCTTTTTCATGCGCTTGGCAAAAGCAATTTCGGCCTTGTCGATGCTCTTTTCGGTCTTTTCGATTTGCTTTTGAATGTCCTTGTCGTCGGGCGAGGCTTCGTTGCGAGCAATGTTCAGGTAAAGCTTTGCCGTTTCGAACTGGTCAAGTTCGTTGTAAGCCTGTGCAATCTGGAACAGGGCTTCGGTGCGGCGCTTGCTCTTGGGGTAGGTTTCCAGGAATTCCTTGAAGTAAATCACGGCGGCCTGGTACTTGTCCATGCGCAGGTAAAGTCTTGCGGTCTGGTATTCCTTTTCGGCCCTGCGTTCAATGAGCAGGTTATAGTAGTAGTTCACCGAGTCGCGCAGCGGAGAACTCGGGTAGTTCGACAGGTAGCGTTCGAAATCCTTCATGGCGACTGTCGTGTTCGCTTCGTCGCGGCTTACGCGGAATTCCATGTTGAAAGACGAAATAGCCTTGCGGAATTCGGCGGTTTCGATAAACGGAGAACCCGGGAAGTTCAGAATAAAACTGCCGTATTCGCCACGGGCTTCGATCCAGTCTTCGGTGTTAAAGAAACTTTCTGCCATCAAGAACTGAGCTTGTTCCATATAGCCTGTACCGGCGCATGTCGAAAGAATGTCTTCGAGTTTTTCAATAGCGCGGCTGTATTTTTCTTTCTTATAAAGTTCCTGTGCTTTATCAAAACGAATCTTGCACCATTCGGTGTGCTTCATCTTGGGCTGGTTGGTTGCAGAGCAACCTACCAAAAAAGCGGTTCCGGTTAAAATGCAAAAGAATAAGGGAATCTTTTTGAACAGGTTCATTTTTTTTCTTTGGTTAATTCTAATTTTACCCCCGTAAAGTAGAAAATTTTGTAAGTTCAGAAAAATGATTTTAGTCCGCTACGTGTTGAAAGAGCTCATAGGCCCCTTTTTGGCGGCTCTTTTTGGAATCACGTTCCTGTTCGTGGTAGACTTTCTAGTCAAAATCCTTGACAATGTGCTTTCAAAGGGGCTTCCGGCCTCGACGGTTCTTGAAATCTTTGCGTTGAACCTTGCCTGGATGCTTTCGCTTTCGATCCCGATGGCGGTTCTTGTGGCAAGCCTTATGGCCTTCGGTAGGCTTTCGGGCGACCAAGAAATCACGGCCTGCAAGGCGGCTGGCATTTCGCCGCTTTCGCTCATGCGCCCTGTGCTTTTGGTTTCGATGCTTATTTCGGTGCTCATGGTGGTGTTTAACAACTGGGTGCTGCCCGAAGCAAACCACCGCTCGGTGGAACTCATGAATGCCGTTTCGCGCAAAAAGCCGCACGTGTTCATTGATGCGGGCAGGCTTATTACGCAGTTCCCCGACGTGCAACTGTGGGTGAACCGCATTGATCCGGTGTCGGGTACTTTGTACGGAATTCAGATTTTCGAAATGGAAAAGAAGGGCGCTCCGCGTATTGTGTATGCCGACAGCGCTACCATGGAATACGAAGATAACGGTGCAACGCTCATGCTTCGCCTGCGCAGTGGCGAAACACACATGACCGATGCCGACAACCCTGAAAACTATTTCCGCATTCGCTACTTCTCGCAAGACCTCGCCATGAAGAACGTGGATGACCGCTTGGAACGCCGTAGCCGCAGTTACCGCAGCGACCGCGAAATGCCGATTGAAATGATGACCGAAGTGGTCGAAGAAGCCGAAAAGCATTATCTGGAATATAAGGACCAGGCTCTTGAAAAACGCTTGAACACGCTAACCGATTTGCGCTCGCAAGTCCTGGGCGACTCCATTGTTCCGGAATCGCTCGAAAGTGGCACGAAGGTGGATTCTGTCCAGCGCAGGCGGTCCTTGCAGCGGCTTCGCGTGCAAGAAATTGCGGCTCTCCGCACGACTGAAAGGCTGTATGGGCGCATGGAAGCCGAACTCAAGCGTAAAGCGCAGTACACGGTCGAAATCCACAAGAAGTATAGCACCGGTTTTGCTTGCTTTATCTTTATCTTGATTGGCGCTCCTCTTGGAATTATGGCCCGTAAGGGCGGTATCGGTACAGGCATTCTTTATAGCCTTGCGTTCTTCGTAATTTATTGGATTTGCTTGATTGGTGGCGAAAACATGGCCGACAGGCTTTTGATTGACCCGATTCTTGCCATGTGGGCCTCGAATATTATCATTGGAACTTTTGGCATATTCATTACGATTGCCATGGTGCGAGACCGTTTCTCGGGTGATTCCAAGTTCTTTAGGGCGGTTCGCGCAGTGGGCGGTTTCTTCAAGAAAATTTTCGGATTCTTTACCAGGAGGCTCGGATGAAGTTCTCCCGGTACATGATGTGGAATTTCATGAAGATGTTCCTGCTGGTGCTCTTGGGCGCAATCCTAATGTTTGCGGTCATTGACTTTGTGGGTAACATCAAGACTTGGCTTGCCCGCGACACCAAAGATGCAATCGATTATTATGTAAGCTACTTGCCTTATATGATTTACTTGATTTCGCCGGTGGCCCTGTTTATCGCAGTGCTTGCCTCAATCGGTAACATGACGCGCCATCTCGAAATGAGCGCCATGCAGAGTTCCGGCCAGGCTCCGTTCAAGACATTGATTCCGATTTTTGTGTTTGGCGTGCTGGTATCTATCGGTTCTTACGAAATGAGCGAACTCTGGCTCCCTGACGCAAACCACAAGCGCTTGGAAACCATGGAAACGAACGCCCAGAAAAAGAAGAACCCGCGCATTAAGGAAAAGCGAGACTTTACCTTTATCGACAGCGAACGCGCGAGCTGGTTCTTTAGGCATTATTCGGGCAAGGGCCGCTTTGGCCGCGACGTGGTACTGCTCCTTCGCGAAGACGGGCGCTTGGTCGAACGCTACGATGCAAAAGTGGTCCGCTGGATCGAAGAACCTGCCAAGGATTCGCTCGATTCTATCGCCAGGCTTTCAAGCATTGACCCGCCGCCGGGTTGCTGGCAGTTTGAACGCGGGCACCGCCGCGAATTCCATAAAGACGGCACGGTGAAAGTGTTCCAGATTCAGCGCGAAAAAGTCTGCGACAAGATTACGACTCATCCGGGCGATTTGATTAACGAGCGCCAAACCGCTGACGAAATGGATTCCAAGATGGTCATGGCAAGAATCAACGTGTTGCGCCGTTCGGGCGAAGACACGCGAGCCATGGAAACCGCACTCCATTTTAAGCGATCCGCTCATTGGATGAATTTGATTGTGCTACTCATTGGTGCAGCGCTCTGCCATCGTTATAGTCGCTCTGGGGGCCTTTCCCAGAAATTCGGGGTTGGCCTGTTGATTGTTTTTAGCTATTATATCCTTGAAAGAATTGGCTTAAAGATGGGAGAAAATGGTGCACTTTCGCCTTTTTGGGCGGCGTGGATCAGCCACTTTATTTATGGCGGCGTTTCCGTGGTAATGCTGTACCGTTCCTTCCGTTTATAGTGGGATAAGTATGTCTGTTGCAGAAATTTTGTTCGTGGTCGCGGGCCTTTTGCTTGGCCTTGCATTCCAGGGGGGAATGTTCCTGTTTCTCATTCCCTTCGCCGTTGTTGCGTTTGTGCTTGCCTGCATGAACCGTCCGCGCCTTGCTGGTCCGAATTCCCAGTCTGCAACGGCGGGCCTCCCCGTGATTTCGTTGTCCAAGCGCGCTACCGCCGGCAACCCGATTATCGCCCCGGACCTGCGTTCTGAATTTATTGGCATCAAGGGCCTTGCAAACGAACCCGAAGCCGCCCTCAAGGTGAGCCAGGTTTGGGCCCGTGCTAACGCCGACATTAACCGTTCCATGACCGACATGTTGCTGGCATTAAAGATTGTGGTGCCGAACGTGAATTCCGTGATTGTGTTTACGCAAATGGAAAACCAGAAGGAATGGGGTATCCGCAATTTCGCAAATGACAAGGAAATTTCGGTCAATACTTGCGTGCGCATTTCCGAAACTTCGGGGCTTTTGGGCCAGCTGTTCCGCAGTAACGTGAACCGCCTTTTGGAAGGCGATTTGCCGGGTGCCAAGAGCGTCATGTACTATGTTGACAATCCGGCGATCAAGTCTGTGGTAGCTGTTCCGTTGATTGATCATGCCTCGGGCCTTCGCGTGGGTGCCTTGGTCATGGATTCTGTTCGCCCGAATGCGTTTAACGATATGACTGCCCGTGCGCTTTCGTTTGTGGCAAGCTCTATTTCGATGCTCGACTACAAGGGCTTCTATTCTGCGCAAAAGCATATTGCCTTGCAGCAGTACAGCGGCCTTTACAGCTACCTGCGCAAGTTCTTCCAGACCATGACGGTCAAGGACATTTACAAGCAGATTATCAATTACGTTAAGGCAAACATGGCTTACGACCGCCTTACCATTTTGGCTATGGACCAGGGCGACGACATGACGGGCCGCGTGGTGTTCTGCGATGGCGTTGATTCCGAGCAGTTTGCAAACAAGACCTTTACGCTTTCGGACAAGGGCGTGTTCGTGCTCGCCCTCATGCGTAACCGCCCCATGGAACGTTCTTTCTTGCCGGGCTTTAAAGATTACCTGCCGCGCTTGAACGATACCGAACGCAAGAATTTGAACCTGCGCCAGATTCTGGTGATGCCGATTTCGGCTGAACACGATTCTGACATGGCTGAAATTGCAATCTGTCTTGAAAGCAGCAGTTCTATGCCGTATAACGATCACGAAAAGGAACTGCTCAAGGCCTTTGCCGGCGTTGCAGGCTTTGCTTACAATCGCGCCCGCAAGTACGAAAAGGGTTGCGATCAGGCCATGCGCGATGGTCACACGGGCCTCATTAACAAGAAGACGATGTTCGAAAAGCTCCGCAGCGAAAAGGTTCGCGCCGACCGCGGCAAGTACCACATCGGGCTTTTGATGATGGATATCGACCACTTCAAGCATGTGAACGATACTTATGGCCACCCGATCGGTGACGTAGTCATCAAGGGTATTGCCGACACCATCAGTAAAGAAATTCGCGGCGATATCGATGTCGTGGCACGCTTCGGTGGCGAAGAATTCGTGGTCGCCCTTATCGATACCACAGCCGAAGGCATGGTCGAAACGGCGGAACGCATTCGTAAGTCGGTCGAAAAGCTCGTGTTCGATGTGCATCGCTCTGAACCGCTCCGCGTAACCGTGAGTATCGGTGCATTCCTGCTTACGCAGAGCTTTAACGGCGACTTGCAGAAGGCAATCAACAATGCCGACCAGGCATTGTATCGCGCTAAAGAAGGCGGCCGTAACCAGGTTGTACAGTTTGAAAAACAAGATTCCGAACCCGTGAGTGTCTAGCTTATGTTTACCGCGCTCGATTGGATTGTCTTAGTCGCATACTTGTTACTTTCAATCGCGATCGGCTTATTTGTCTCGCGCGGTAACAAGAATCTTAAAGAATATATGCTGGGCGGCGGCTCCATTCCTTGGGTGGCCGTGGGCATTAGCCTTATTGCAACGTCTGTGAGCGCCACAACGTTCTTGGGTGCGCCTGCCGATGTGTACGGCGACAACATGACGTTCCTCATGTTCCAGATTGGCGCCTTCATTAGTATTGTGGTGGTGGGGCTAGTCTTTATTCCCAAGTTCCGCAGTTCCGGAATTAACAGCGCTTACGAACTTTTCGAAGTCCGCTTTTCGCGCCCGGTGCGCAGGCTTGCCGCTGTATTTTATTGCTTGCATTTGCTGTTGCGTACGGGCATCCTTTTGTTTGCGCCGTCGCTTGTGCTTGCGCAGATTTTGCATATCGACCTAAAGCTTGCGATTATCGTGTCGGCGGCGGTTGCCATTTTCTACACCTGGTTTGGCGGTATTAAGGCGGTCATTTGGACCGACGTGATGCAGTTCGTGGTGTTCTTTGGCGGTGGCGTGCTGGTGCTGATTCTTATTTCGAATGCGGTCGGTGGCTTTGGCGAAATGGCGACCCTTGCAAGCGAAGCGGGCAAGACCAAGTGGTGGGATGCTTCGATGGATGTTTCGAATGCGCGTACGCTTGTGTCGGCTGGCTTTGCATACGCTATCCTTGAAATTGCCATTCGTGGTTGCGACCAGCAGTTTGTGCAACGCTACTTGAGCTGTAAAGATGTTAAGGCCGCGAACCGTTCGAGCATTCTTTCGATGGTGCTTGGCTGTGCTGTTTCCATCTTGTTCTACTGGGTGGGCGCCGCCCTCTATGTTTATTATCAGAAGGCTCATGTGGCAGTGCTCCCTGAAGGCTTGAACCAGAACGATGTGTTCCCGTATTTTATTGTGAATGGGCTTCCGGTAGGCGTTACAGGCCTGATTGTGGCTGCCATTTGTGCGGCTGCCATGAGTAGCCTTTCGGGTGCCATCAATTCCCTGGGCAATACGTCGGAACGTGATTTCTTGAATTGGGATGAAAACGCCGGAATCGGTGGCCTCAAGCGTGCCAAGATTTGGACGGTTGTCTGGGGCGTGCTGGGCGTTTTCTTTGCCTTGTTTGCGGCAACGCAGCAGGGGAGCCTTCTTAAGAATGCACTCTTCTTTACAGGACTCTTTACTGGCCCGCTTCTTGGTATGTTCTTGCTCGCCTTCTTTGCCGACAAGGTCTTTGGAACGGGCGAAAATAAACTCCGCAGTTGGGTGGTTGTGACCGCGGTAATTTGCGGTATGGGTAGTTTGATTCTTGTTCAGGGCATTCCTGCTTTTGGAGTGCCTGCGGTCTTGGGCGATGTCTTTAGCTGGCCTTGGATGCCCTTTATTAGCATGACGACAACGATTGTGGTTGCCCTGCTTGTGAATGCGGTTGCCAATTTGTTAAAGGCTCGGAAATAATAAAATAACTAGGGGTAAGTTATGAACAAAGTAACGCTGGGTTTGGTTTTGTTGGTCGCTCTGCTCGGCTTCTTGCTGCTCACGACTAATAAAGATAACGCTATGCAGAATGCAATGCCGAAGTCTTTAAAGATTCCGGCAGTCGCAGGCGATGCACAGGTGTCTACGATCAAGGTGTCTGCTTCGGAATCCCGCAAGTACGAGGCCAACGAATTTGTGACGGTGGCTATGCTTGAATTGCGTGGCCGCGACAAGGAACTGCTTTTCAAGCAGCTCGAAACTCGCCGTCAGTCGATTTTTGAACAAATGAACAAGCTCGACATCCAGAATTCTGATATCGAACAGAACAGTGTCGACATGCGTAAGGAATGGTCTTACGACAAGGGCACCCGCAGCCTTACGGGCTATGTGGTCAGCCAGTCATTTGCAATCCGCTGCTCTTCGCGCTCGGTGGCCGCAGCCGCAGTCGCTGTCCTTTCGGCAGAACTCGATGTCGAAATCAACCGTACCTCGGCACGCCTTCAAGGCGAAGATTCCCTGCGCAAAGAAATCATTCTTGCCGTGGGCAAAAAAGCCATGAGCAAAGCCGAAAGCTATGCTGAAAGCGTAGGCGGCAAGGTCGGCCGGGTCATTTCGGTCAATGAAAATGGTGGCAATGACGGTGTTGCGTTCGGTAGAACGGTTCTGGCGGCTGCCAAGTTCAATGATTATAGTGAAGAAGCTCTGCTTTCTTCGATTGCGGACTCGGTGAGCCTTTCTGCATCGGTTCATTTGGTCGTAGAACTGCTCCAATAACCCGGGGTAGCCACAAGCTCTTTCTTTGTCAAGACGTAGTTTATAAAAAACTTTTATTTTTCTGTTGATAAGTGTCCGAAAGGGCGAAAATCGCTAAATGCTTATAAATAAAGGCCTTAGCTTTTATTTTGCTTACTTTGTTGAAAATCGGGTCGAATGACCCTTTTCTGGATTGTTGATAAGTTTGCTTTTGTAAGCTTAAATTTACAGAAAAAGCGTTATTTTTTTGAAAAATGCCTTCCAAGGACACGTACTTTTGTTATATTGTTTTCCATATCTTGTGTTTCGGGGTTCTTTAGAGGCACAAGATATAGTAAATACCGGAATTGAAAGAAAAAAGTATGTTCGACGTGGGTTTTGCTCGCTGGGGTTAGGAAGCAAGACGGTCGGACAGGACAAGGATTGGTAGATGATTGTTTCTGTAAGGAAGCGCGACGGCCGTGAGATGCCGTTCAACATTGAAAAGATTGCCGACGCTATTGTTAAGGCTTTTCGCGCATCGGGTGAACTCGATGAACAGATCAAGGCAGCCCAGAGCCAGCTGAATTTGTTGGGAAGCGATGATGTGCTCACGAGCACGGCTCTTAAGGTGTCTGCCGATGTGGTGGGCAAGCTTGAAGCCGAAGGCAAGAACGTCCCTGACATCGAAGAAATCCAGGATGCTGTAGAAAAGGCCCTTACGGAAGGTGGTTATGCAGATACGGCCAAGAGCTATATCTTGTACCGTGCCGAACGTACCCGCGTGCGCGAAGTCAATACTCGCCTTATGCACACGCTCCGCGACATTACCTTCAGCTCTGCCAAGGAATCCGACCTGAAGCGTGAAAACGCAAACATCGATGGCGATACCGCCATGGGTACCATGCTTAAGTATGGTTCCGAATCTGCAAAGCATTTCTACACCATGATGATGCTCAAGCCTGAGCACAGCCGCGCCCACATGGAAGGCGATATCCATATCCACGATTTGGATTTCTATTCCCTTACCATGACCTGCTGCCAGATCGACCTCAAGAAGCTCTTCAAGAATGGCTTCAACACTGGTCACGGTCATCTGCGTGAACCCAAGGATATCCGTAGCTACGCAGCTTTGGCCGCTATCGCTATTCAGTCTAACCAGAACGACCAGCACGGCGGTCAGTCTATTCCGAACTTTGACTACGCCATGGCTGACGGTGTGCGTATCACTTACCGCAAGGCCTACCTTTCTAACATGGTCAAGGCTCTCATTCTTCTCACCGGCAAGGCCGAAGAAGAAATCCAGCCGGTGGTAAAGAAGCTTCATACCGAAATGGCCGAAATGGACATGGTGGCAACGCTTGTTCCGAACGAAAAGTTCCAGGAAGCCGAAGCCCGCGAACTGTCCAAGACCTACGGCGAAGAAGTGACAAAGAACGCCCAGAAGTTTGCCGAAAAGATGGCCTACGAAGAAACCGACAAGGCTACCTTCCAGGCTATGGAAGCTTTCGTTCATAACCTGAACTCCATGCACAGCCGCGCCGGTGCTCAGACTCCGTTCTCCAGCATCAACTATGGTATGTGCACCGAGCCTGAAGCCCGTATGGCGATGCGCAACTTGCTCCTCACCACCGAAGAAGGCTTGGGTGGCGGCGAAACGGCTATCTTCCCGATTCAGATTTTCCGCGTCAAGGACGGTATCAGCCTCAAGCCGGGCGATCCGAACTATGACCTGTTCAAGCTCGCTTGCCGCGTGAGCGCCAAGCGCCTGTTCCCGAACTTCAGCTTCCAGGATGCCCCGTACAACTTGCAGTACTACAAGCCGGGTCACCCCGAAACCGAAATTGCCTACATGGGCTGCCGTACCCGCGTGATCGGCAACCATTACGACCCGAGCCGCGAAATCAGCTTTGGACGTGGCAACTTGAGCTTTACGTCTATCAACCTTCCGCGTATCGCCATCAAGATGAAATCTGTCGACCTGTTCTTCAAGGAACTCGATCGCATGATGCAGTTGGTGAGCGACCAGCTCATGGAACGCTTTGCCGTGCAGAGCAAGCGCAAGGTCAAGAACTTCCCGTTCCTTATGGGACAGGGCGTTTGGATCGATTCCGAAAAGCTCGGCTGGGAAGATACCGTTGACGAAGTCATTAAGCACGGTACGCTTTCCATTGGCTTTATCGGCCTTGCTGAAACCTTGGTGATGCTCACGGGCAAGCACCACGGCGAATCCGAAGCTTCTCAGGAACTCGGCCTCAAGATTATTGGCCACATGCGCGAATTCTGCGACAAGGAATCCGAACGTCTGGGCCTCAACTTCAGCTTGCTTGCAACACCTGCCGAAGGCCTTTCCGGCCGCTTCGTGCGCATGGACAAGAAAAAGTTCGGTATTATCCCGGGCGTTACCGACCGCGATTACTACACCAACTCTTTCCACGTTCCGGTGTACTACAAGATTTCGGCTTTCAAGAAGCTTTCTCTGGAAGCCCCGTACCACGCACTCACCAACGCCGGCCACATCAGCTACGTCGAACTCGATGGCGACCCGACGCAGAACCTGGACGCATTCGAAAAGATCGTGCAGCACATGGCCAAGGTGGGTATCGGTTATGGTTCTATCAACCACCCGGTGGACCGCGATCCGGTTTGCGGATTTGTGGGCGTTATCGGTGACTGCTGCCCGCGTTGCGGACGTAGCGAAGGCCATGCCATTTCCGAAGAAAAACTCAAGGAACTGCGTAAACTTTATCCGGGTATGCCCGCCTTCAAGGGCATCCGTTAAAAATTTCTAGTAAGGAGAATCAAATGTCTGAAAAAGAACTGAACAAGTATGGTGAAGGTATCGGATTCGAACGTATCCGCCGTATCACGGGTTACCTGGTCGGTACCGTCGATCGCTTCAACAACGCTAAGCGTGCCGAAGTGAACGATCGCGTGAAGCACGGCGTATAATATGGACGAATACCCTCGCTTGCGGATTGCCGGAATTGAACCCGAATCCTTCGTGGACGGTCCCGGAATCCGTATGACAATCTTTACCCAAGGTTGTCATCATAATTGTCCAGGGTGTCAGAATCCGCAGACCCACGATTTCAACGGGGGTCATTTTATCGATATTGACGAAATCCTCGAAATGATCGAGGAAAATCCGCTGCTCGACGGTATTACCTTCAGTGGTGGAGACCCGATGGACCAGGCGGCAGCCTTGATTCCGCTTGCGCGAGAAATCAAGGAACGTGGGCTCAACTTGGTGATTTTCACCGGTTATACCTACGAACGCCTTATGGATCTTGCGCCCGAACGCCCGGACATGTTCGAACTGTTGACTTTTGCCGATATTTTGATCGACGGCCCCTTCATTATGGCGAAAAAATCGCTTGAAATCAAGTTCAGGGGTTCCACGAATCAGCGCATTATCGATGTGCAGCAGAGTCTGGTCGAAGGTCATGTGGTTTTGCACCAAATTCAGCTCGACGAAATGAAGGTCAGGCCGGACTTGGTGATGGCATAAAACTGAATTTCTTTGATTGAAAACTGGAAGCCGCTCTCTTTTGAGAGCGGTTTCTTTTGTTAAAATTGTCATACAAAAAGCGTTGACATTATATAACGTGTTTGTTATATTTTGTTTGCATTAATTACAAGGAGGACAAATGCAGTTCAAATATGCATTTTCTTTTGCTGCCATTACGGCTTTCTTTGCAGCTTGCGATAGCACTGTCACTAACATCAACGACGATGCCAAGGCCGAAGGTACCATTACCATCAAGGTTGTAGACAACCATTCTGGCGCCGCCCTTTCTGGCGTGTCCGTTTATTCCGTGGTTGACGACGAAGCTGTCATTGCTGACTCTCTCGGCCTTTCTGTTTGGAAAGACCAGGCTCTGGGTGACCACAGCTACCAGATTTCCAAGGAAGGCTACGCTACGGTCCATGCCCTCGTGAAGCTCGAAGAAAAGGGTGCTGGTGACGTTCCTCGCGTTGGCGATGTTATCCAGACCGTTCCGATGTACAAGGTCGGCGTTCAGGCTAAGGGTATTGTCCTCTTTACCGATGAAAAGGGCAAGCTCAATGGCGCTTCTGGCGTGACCGTTTATGCAAACCTCCCCAAGCAGTTTGTTCCGTGCGAACTCTCCGTGAAAACGAGCGAAAGCGGTGAATACTCTTTCGACAAGCTTCCGGAAGGTGTCGAAGTTTCCATTTCCGTGGGTCAGGAACAGATCAACTCCAAGACCTATGTGGGTAGCGAAAATAAGCTTGTTGGCGGCACCTCTTACCGTTCTGGCGACGTTATCAACGTTTCCTCCATCAGCCTCGTGAAGAGCGCTTCTCAGATCGTGAAGATTTCGGATAACACCACTGAAATTGATACCACGTCCGATGTGAAGTTCACCTTCGCCGCTGAACTCGAACGCGACTCTGTGAATACCTCCAAGTGGACCGTTTCTAAGGGTAGCAGCAATGTGCTGGTTTCTGTGTCTCTGAGCAAGGACAAGCGTACGGTTGAAGTTTCCCCGTATTCTGGCAAGTGGACCAAGGATGCAAGCTATACCGTTCGCGGTACGGTTTACTCTACCGATGGTGCTTATACCACTGTGAGCTCGACCTTCGTGGTGGGCGGCGGTTCTTCTAGCGCTGGCAAGCCCGAAAATGTCGAAGGCCTCATGATCGCTCAGGATCCGGACTACACTTACTATGCACGCCTCTCTTGGGATGAATCCGATGATGCCACTCGCTATAACATCTACACCAAGACGAACCTCGACAACGACTTCGCCTACCTGACTTACACGAGCTCGACCTACTACAGAGTCGATCTTGACAGCTATGGCTCCAAGGTCAAGACGCTCTACTTCATCGTGCTTCCGGTGAACTCCGATGGCGTCGAAGCCGACATCGAAGGTGCCAAGACGGTGAAGTATAACATGGATTCTGACGATGAAGAAGATGAAGACGAGGACGATCTGTAATGCTTAAGGCTTGAATGCTTTAACAAGATCTTTATCTTTAATAAGAAATTGCCGCCGGTGAAAATCCGGTGGCTTTTTTTGTATAATCGAAAACCACCTGCTAGGCAGGTGGTTCTAAAGAAGCTTTAGCGGTGCTGAAAAAAAATCCTTTGATTATAATTGAAATGCGGCCT
>CADBHQ010000009.1 GCA_902794535.1 Fibrobacter succinogenes
GAAGACACCTTCATTGCTGACCTCGCCGTCGGTACCGCCGCTGGCCAGATCAAGACCGGTTCTCTCTCCCGTACGGACCGCGTTTGCAAGTACAACCGCCTCCTCCGCATCGAAGAAGAACTCGGCAAGGCTGCTGTCTACGCCGGTGACCCGCGCAAGGCTTGCAAGGCCGCTCCTGCTAAGAAGTGCGCATGCAAGAAGAGCTGCAAAAAGTAATCTAAGCCTTTAGAATTACTAAGAAGGACCGTCCTTATGGGGCGGTTTTTCTTTTTGGCAAAGTGCGTTTTTGAAGTTATATTTATTAACCAAAGCCCTATTAAGAAGGAGCGGAAAATGAAAACTTCCTGTTTGACTTTTACCATGCGTGTATGTGGCGCATTGCTGCTTGCCGTTGCCAGCGCATTTGCTGCGGGCGGAACTATGAAAGGTGCAGGGACTGCGGCAAGTCCCTTCCAGATCGAGGACTACGAAGACCTGAAGGCCATTGGAACTGGAAACTATCTCTATTCTTCAAGTTACGTTTTGACCGCGGATATCGACGCTTCTTCTTCCGACTTCGAACCGATTGGAACCGTCAAGGATGCTGATGGCGATACGATTTTTTCGGGAAACTTTGATGGAAAGAACTTCACCATTAGCAACTTGACTATTGATAAACCAGATGAAGTTGCTGTGGGATTGTTTGGTCTTGTAGATTCTGCAAGCATCAAGAATCTGACCTTGAAGAATGCAAAAGTTACGGGAAACGAATATGTTGGAGCATTGGCAGGTATAGTAGAAGAATCCAACATAGAGCGCGTTGTTTCGGTAAATGGTGATGTAAGCGGTTTGTATTACGTTGGCGGTTTGGTGGGGGCTTTCGGGAAAGATGACTACAATACAACTAAAATAAAAATGATTGCCAGTACAGGAAATGTCCTGGGTATAAATATAGTTGGCGGTGTTATCGGTTATTTGAAAGCGTGTGTGGAAAATGTTTTCTCGGTAAGTGTCGTAAAGGGAAAAAAGACGGTTGGTGGAATTATCGGCTCTTATTCTTATAGTAGATGTGAAATTGGGGATGATGGATATAGAATTCCTCAAGTGTTTCACGCATATTCTGCTAGCATTGAAAAGTCTCCTGATGCGTCCGGGATCTCGGGTAATCATAGTTATAAATACATGTGGGATGTCTACTTTGATAGCACTATTACTCTGGGCATCCATGAGGAAGAAAAAGGACGCTCGACTGCTGAAATGCTGAAAAAGTCAACTTACGAGGAATTCGACTTTGATTCCGTCTGGACGATACAAGAAGGAAAATCTTATCCGTATTTTATCGGTATGGAAGCCGTGTTGCCTGGAAAGTTAGTGGATGATGGAATTATCAACAAGTTGTGGGGGGACGGTACAGAGGAACATCCGTATGAGATTTCGAGCTACGAAGAACTCAAGTATGTGGGCAAGTATGAATATGCGACTAACTTGTACTATAAGGTGACCGAGGATATCGATGCTTCGGCTTCGGCGAAGGAAAACTGCAATTCTTTTGGCAAGAAATGCAAGGGGTTTGAACCCATCGGCAAATTCAGTGGCGTATTTGCTGGCGGTAGGAACGAAATAAGGAATTTGGTGATTAACCGCCCCGATGAAGATTCTGTAGGACTATTCCGTGCATTGGATTCGACGGCGAAGGTGAGCGTGGTATTGCTGCAGTCGGCGTACGTTCGAGGCAGAAATTTTGTGGGTGGCATTGCCGGCGTCGATCTTGGAACAACGTTGGATAGTGTCTACGTGCGGGGGGATATCTACGGGGGAAGCTATGTAGGCTCTATTGTTGGATACAAGACCTCTGGAAGGTTAAACAAGGATGCGTCAAGGGGAACCGTCACGGGTGAAAAGGTGGTCGGAGGTCTTGTAGGCTATTTGGGGGCGGCAGAGTTATTGAATTGCTATTCGATAGGCTTTGTCCAGGGCGAAAAGTATGTCGGTGGCCTTGTTGGTTATTCCGATAAATCAGATGTGGATGTTTCCTATGCGGCAGGTCGAGTCGATGCGGAGTCCGATTGGGGCGGTATTGTGGGCGGTATGTCCGATACGATGTTGTTTGCCAACGTGTATTATGACAGCTCGCTCTGGCATCTTGATTCGACTGCGGGTGAAGGTGCCCGTTCTACGAAAGAAATGGTTCAAAGAGATACTTATAGATGGAATTTCTCAACCATTTGGAGTATGGTACAAGATTCGACTTATCCCTATTTGCAGTGGATTTGGTGGGATCGTGTCGCTCCAGGTGTGTCAACCGATACAAGCTTGCTTCGCATGGCGGGTTCCGGTGTCGAAGATGATCCATTCCTTATCAAAACTTACGCCGACTTGAAATCCATTGGTAAGGGCAAGTACAAACTTTCTGCGGTTTATCGCCTAGTAAACGATATCGACGCATCTGCCTCTAAGACGGAGAATGCGAACCATCCGTATTTTAGGGGATTCGAGCCTATTGGAAACTTGCTTCTGGATTCTCTTGCTGGGCAGTATTGCAGCTATGGCGACAGGGATTCGTCGGGACAGTTTACCGGAAAGATCTATGGTGATGGGCATGTGATTAAGAATTTGTACCTGGAAGCACTTTCCGGTGATAGCACGCGTGGAAAGGTTGCGTTTATATCTCAAATCGGTCCTGAAGGCGTGATTGATAATTTGTCCTTAACCGCCACGGCGAATGGGGATGACATTGCGGGAATCGCTGTTGTTAACAATGGGACTATCGCCAAGTCCAAGGTCGATTTTGTCGTGAAGCATGGAACAGAATCAGATGGCGCTGTTGTCGGAGGTATTGTTGTCTATAATAATGTCGATGCGGTCATTTCTGATTGTCGTGCTACGGTGAATATCGATGCCGATAGCATTGCCGGTGGCATTGCTGCGGTCAATAAAGGAAATATTTCTAATTCGATTGTGTCGGGAACCATTACGTCTAAGACATTGAATGCGGCTGGAATTGGCGGAGCTGTTGGCGTGAATGAATCGCGAGGTCATGTAGAAAGTGTGGGTTCCTTCGTGAATCTTTTGGGCTACAAGAATGTCGGTGGTTTTGTCGGGGTTAACATTGGTTTTGGCGAAATTATCTATTCCTTCTCCAGTGGCGAAGTCAAGGGAACGTCTGACTATTCATTGTCTAATGGTGGATTCGTTTCGCAAAATGATGGATCTATTCGTCGTTCGTTTTCCACCGGCGATGTCTACAATGGTGTAGCCTTTGCTGCAGAAAACTCGCGTGTCGTCGAGGACTGCTATTCGACCAGCAATGTGTATGCCAGTAAAAAATGGAAAGGTGCAGCAGCCTTTGTTAACATGAAAACGCAGAAAAAGGTTACCGGCTATGCGACCGGGACGGCTTACCTTGATGACGGAACGAGTTATTGTGTGCAACAGATAAGCCGTGGGAGCGATGACAAAGGTTTTTATTTCATTAACGAGAATTGCAATAATATTATTGGTACCGGTTTGACTAAAGAAGCTATGCGTAAGCAGGAAAGTTTCACGGAATTTGACTTTGATTCCGTATGGACGATCAAGGAAGGGAAATCTTATCCGATACTTCGAAATATGACGAATACTCCTATTGCAGGAAACGTGGTATTTGATTTGGAAAATAACAAGTCCCTTACAAAGACTGTTCAGAATGGAATAAACGATGCCGTAATCGATATGGGGGCTGGCTCGGATATAATTATAAAATTGAGTCCAGCAAGCGAATCTTTGCTCGACTCTCTTGCGAAAGCCAAATCGGTTTCTGGAAAATTTGAGCTGGTATACCGTGTGGGCGTAAAAGTCGGTGATGAAACCATTTGGGGTAACAATGGCCATGTAGACCTCATGATTGATTATCATCCGGTGCGTATCGAAAATTCACGCGAATACGGAAAATCCTTTGGTATATCTCTGCATGGAACCCATGTGGCTGTGCGCTACGAAATTCCTGTCCCGGGTTCTGTGAAGTTTGTCCTTTTGGATATGCAGGGCCGTGTCGTGAAACATGTCTATTTCGGGAATCGTGCGGCTGGCGCCTATTTTGAGACTGTGTCGACCGAGACTGTATCGCATGGCGGCTACATCGGAGTGTTGCAGGTCAATGGCAAGATTGTCGAAAAATCGGAACTGTTTATCAAGTAGTTTTTGATAAATTATTTTTTGCAGGACGGCTCGTGAAGGCGGGCTGTCCTTTTGCTTTATATTTTTTTTGCGTCCACTTGTAAACTTTCTTAAACCAAGCGCGGGCGCAATCTTATTGAGGATGATTTGTAAACACTATTTTTGAAAATCGCAGGAACAAAATTTTTTTTTAAATCTATATTACGATTGAATTTTTTCACATAAAGCTTATTACAGCTCATAAAAGAGGACACACATGATTGGACTTAAATCGATTGCCAGGACGGCGCTCGCGCTCTCGGCATCCGGTGCACTCCTTTCGGGTTGCGGCGACGCTTCTTCGGAAGGTGATCTGGGTGGAGCGCTTCCCCGTCAACAGACGCTATACTTGTCGGGCCAGCAGAACGACGCTCCGGGTTCCTTTAACCCGCTAGCCGAAAGCTGGATGGCTTCCTGGCCGGTGGGCGGACGTTTCAACCTGATGTACGAACCGCTCATTACGTACAACTCCCTGAATGGTAAGATTGAACCCCTTCTGGGTACCTTGGTCGAGGAACTCTCCAATAACGACTCTATCGTTGTGGACTTGAACCCCGCCGCCAAGTGGAGCGATGGCAAGCCGGTGACCTCTGTGGACGTGACCTTCATGTTCCTGCGCGGTTCCATCAACTCTACCGAACAGATTTCTGCAATCCATATCGACTCCCTGAAGGGTGCCGATGGCGTCATTACCGAACGTCTTTCGTTCATGGTTGCAAAAGACAAGCGTAACAACCCGTTGACCGTGCGCGACATGTTGCAGGCAACGCGTATCGCTCCGTCTCACGTGTTTGAACCGCTGATTAAGGAAAAGGGCCTCGACGAAACGAAGAAGCTCCCGATGGATCAGAATCCGGTGGTTTCCGGTCCGTACAACCTGCGTAGTGCTGACCCGAACAAGATTATTCTTGAACGCCGCGACGACTACTGGGGCAACGCCGCCCTCCATGACGGCCAGCTCCCGGCTCCGAAGTTCATTGTTCACCCGATTTACAAGAACAACGAACACAACACGATTGCTATGCGTGAAGGCAACCTCGATGCCTCCCAGAGCTTCATTCCGCGTATTGCCCGTAAGGCTTCGGCCGGCGTCCACACCTGGTGGAACGAACCGCCTTACTTCCGCCCGGGTGCAATGCCGATGCTCGTGATCAACACCCTTAAGGAACCTCTGAACGACAAGCGTTTCCGTCGCGCCCTCGCTACGGCAATCGACTACAACGCTCTGCGTCAGTTCGCTGTTTCTAACTACACCTCTACCCTGAAGGCCGGCCTCATCATGCCGACGGACCTCGAAGGCAAGTACATTGTCGACGAAGACCTCGACAAGTATGGCGTGAACCTCGGCATCAGCGACGAAGCCGAACGCCTCGCCGCCGTGAAGCAGATTCTTTCCGAAGCTGGCTTCAAGTCCGTGTTCAACGACGACGGTACCCTGGACCACATGGAAAATGCCAAGGGCGAAAAGCTCCCGACTCTCTACATCACTAGCCCGAACGGCTGGACTGACTGGGAAGCCATGGTGACTATCGCTGTCGAAGGTATGCGCAAGGCTGGTATCGATATTCGCGAAGGCTTCGTGGACGGCGGTTCTTACTGGCCGGCTATGGGTCTTGGCAACTTTGACCTCGTGATGCACAAGCCGGTTGCAGACGTGACTCCGTCTCTTCCGTGGAGCCGCTTCAACGAAATCATGGCAAGCCGCGACTGGCAGCCGCTTGGCGCTTGGGCCGGCGTGAACATCGGCCGTTACAACCAGCCGGGTACCGAAGGCTTCCGCCCTGAAGTGGACCAGCTCCTTTCCGCTATCCCTCTGATGACGGACTCCGTGGAAATCGCAAAGGCTTACCGCGAACTCAACAAGATCTTCATGGAAGACCAGCCCTCTATTCCGCTGGTTTACCTGCCTGAACAGTTCTACGAATTCAGCGACCGCGTGTGGACGAACTGGCCCACCGCTGAAAACCCGTACGCTCCGGCACAGCTGCCGTGGGTGGCTTCGGGCACCAAGATCCTCTGGAACTTAAAGCTTGCTAAATAAAGGTTAAAGGAATACAAATGCTTAAACAATATCCTATGCTACGCTATGTCCTGCAGAAGGGGTTCTGGTATCTCCTGACCTTCGTTTTTGCAGTGGCATTGAACTTCGCCTTGCCGCGTCTTGGCGATAATAACCCGGTCGACATTATCATGGGTCAGGCCGGTAAGGGTCTTTCTCCGACTGAAGCTCAGAAGAAGAAAGCCGAACTCCTGGTGTCCTTCGGTATGGCCGAACTCGACGATCAGGGCAACGTGATTTATGAACCGGAAGTCGACGAAAATGGTCAGATGGTTACCCGCAAGGTTCCCAAGCTCGACGACGCTGGCAATCCGGTACTCGTGACCGTGAAGGAAGTCAACGAAGACGGTACCCCGAAGATGGTGGACCGCCAGAAGGTTGACGCCGACGGCAAGCTGGTCTTCGAAGAAAAGCCTGTGGTTGACGCCAAGGGCAAGCCCGTGATGGAAAAGAAGGGCAAGAAGAAGGTCCAGAAGATCGAACAGGTTGCTGTTATGGAACAGGTTCAGGCCGAACGTCAGGACACCGTGATGGTTGACGAAGTCGTCCTCAAGACCGACCCGAAGCTCAGCTCCGCATTCTCCCAGTTCCTCCGTTACATTGCCAACGTGTTCAAGGGTGACCTCGGTCTCTCTTACCAGAACAACGAACCGGTGACCAACGTGATTAAGAAGTCCCTCCCGTGGACGCTCCTCATTCAGGCTCCGACTATTTTGCTCGGCTGGATTATCGGTAACTTGCTCGGTGCTTTCGCTGCTTACAAGCGCGGCATCTTTGACAAGGTATTCTTCCCCTGCGCTATGTTCTTGAACGGTGTGCCGTACTTCGTGTTCGGTATGCTTTTGGTGGCTATGTTCTCCATTACGCTCGGCTGGTTCCCGGCTATGGGTGCTTACAGCTCCGACATTCCGGAACTCACCTTCTCCTGGACCTGCATCAAGAGCGTCGCTTGGTACTACATCCTCCCGTTCTTCAGCTGCTTCCCGATTCTTCTTTCGGGTCAGGCAACGGGTATGCGCTCCATGTCGATTTATGAACTCGGTACTGACTACATGAAGTATGCCAAGTGGCTTGGTCTTCGCGAAGGCAAGATCATCAGCTACGTGTTCCGTAACGCAATGCTCCCGCAGCTCACCGGTCTTGCCCAGTCTCTGGGTGCCATGGTGGGTGGCGCACTCATTACCGAAATGATCTTCTCTTATCCGGGCCTCGGTATGGCTATGCTTAACGCCATCCAGAAGAACGACTACGCAACGATTCAGGGTTGTACGCTCATGATTTCGACCTGCGTGCTCGTCGCCAACTACGCCGTTGACGTGCTCATCGCCGTGTTCGATCCGCGCGTGAAGGCCGGTCTCCAAATGGGAGGTAAGTAATTATGTTGAAACTCTTAAGAAACCTTCTCAAGTCCCCGATGTTCGTCATCGGTATCTCGATCTTCGTGCTCACGCTCCTGATCGCGCTTTTTGGACCTCTGTTCTACAGCGTCGATACTCACGCTCGTGATATTCTCGCTGGTCCGTATGCAGGTTCTTCTTCTGAACACTTGCTCGGCACTGACCACCTTGGCCGTGACTATGTGTCCCTGTTGATCGCTGGCCTCCGCAGCTCTCTCTATGTGGGCTTTGTGGCTGGTATCATTGCTACCACGATCGGTGTGCTTATCGGTCTGTTCGGCGGTTTCCGTGGCGGCTGGATTGATGAAGTTCTGAACATGTTCACGAACCTCTTCATCGTGATTCCGCAGTTCGTGATTCTCGTGCTCATCAGCTCTGCCGTGAAGGACGGTCGTTCCCTCACCTTGATCGGTCTCATCATCGGTCTTACCGCATGGAGCTGGTCTGCTCGTGCTGTGCGTGCCCAGGCATCTTCTCTGCGTAGCCGCGACCACATCGCTCTCGCTCGCATTAACGGTGCATCCACGCTCACGATTGTGATTAAGCATGTGCTTCCGTACTTGCTCTCTTACGTGTTCATGGTGTTCATCATGCAGGTGGGTTCGGGTATTCTTTCCGAAGCTTCTATCTCCATGATCGGCCTTGGCCCTGTCGATACGACTAGCCTCGGTATCATCTTGAACCAGGCAAAGGACAACGGCGCTCTGGCCGACTCCATCTGGATTGCCTTCATTCCGGCAACCCTCGTGGTGACCCTTACGGTGTTTGCCCTTTACCTCATCAATACTTCTATGGAAGGCGTCTTTAACCCGCGTCTGCGCAAATAAGAGGTAACGAAATGTCTGAAAATGTATTTGAAGTAGAAAATCTCGGCCTCTATTACCTTGGCCGTTTCGGCGACAAGACTCATGCCGTGACGGATGTGTCCTTCTCCATGAAGAAGGGTGAAATCCTTGGTATCGCAGGTGAATCTGGTTGCGGTAAGTCCACCTTGGTGTCTGGCCTTATGGGCATGTGCATTCCGCCGCTTTATCCTGAAAAGGGTGACGTGCGTGTGCGCGTGGGCGACCACATGGAATCCCTGATGCACCGCAAGCTCGAAGACGTGCGCGCCAACGTTTTGGCTCAGCAGGTTTCCATGATTCCGCAGGGTGCATTCAACGCCCTGAACCCGGTTCGTAAAATCAAGGACATCGCAGCCGACGTGATCGCTGCTCACCAGCAGCCGGGCAAGAAGCTCGACAGCAAGGAAATTTACGACCGTCTTTGCGAACGTTTCGACTTGTTCGGTATGGACACCAAGCGCGTGCTGAACTCCTACCCGATTCAGCTCACCGCCGGTGAACGCCAGCGTTCCGTGATTGGTATTTCTACCTTGCTCAACCCGCAGATGGTGATTGCTGACGAACCGACTTCCGCTCTGGACGTTTCTACCCAGAAGGAAGTGATCAAGATGATCTTTGATCTTCTTGACAAGGGCATCTTTAGCACCATGATCTTCATTACCCACGAACTTCCGCTTCTGTACCACGTGGCCGACAATATCGCCATCATGTACGCCGGCGAAATCGTGGAATACGGTACGGCTGACCAGGTCGTTAAGGACCCGCGTCACCCCTATACGCAGGCTTTGATGGGCGCTATGCTTTCTACCGAAGCTTCCCAGCGTACCCGTCATCCGGTGGCTATCGAAGGTGCTCCTCCGAGCCTCAAGAACAAGATTGTGGGTTGCCGCTTTGCACCGCGTTGCAAGAAGGCATGCCCCGACTGCAAGAAGAATACCCAGAACATCCGCATTGTAGGCGACCGTCAAGTGAGGTGCGATTATGCTGTCTGATAAACCCATTGTATTTTCCGCTAAGCGCATCAGCAAGGACTTTGGTGCCGGTAAGACCCTGAAGACCGCCGTGAAGGACGTGTCCTTCGACATTTATGACGAAGAATTCATCTCCATCGTGGGTGGTTCGGGTTGCGGTAAGTCCGTGCTCGCAAAGATCATGCTCGGTCTTTACAAGCCGACTCGCGGCCAGTTCCTGTATCGCGACAAGCCCATCAAGAACCTGAAGGCTCACTGGAACGAAGTGCAGTCTGTGTTCCAGGATCCGTTTGGCTGCTTCAACCAGTTCTTTACGATTCGTAGTCAGCTGGAAGACGCCCTGAACATCCTGAAGGACAAGCCCTCCAAGGAAGAAGTCCGCCGCCGCGTGGACGAAGGCCTGATGGCTGTGAACGTGAAGCCCGAAGACATCGAAGGCAAGTACCCGTTCGAACTTTCCGGTGGTCAGATGCAGCGTATGCTTTTGGCTCGTATCTTCGCGCTCCGTCCGAAGGTCTTGATTGCTGACGAAGCCACCTCCATGGTGGACGCCTGCGTGCGTGCCAACATCCTCGATTACTTGCGTAAGTTGAAAGACGAACTCAAGATGACCGTGGTGTTCGTGACTCACGATATCGGTCTTGCAAACTACGTTTCTGACCGTATCTTCATTATGCACGACGGTAAGATTGTGAACCAGGGTACTCCTGCTGAAGTGCTCGACAACACGAATGAACCGCACACGCTCAAGCTGCTCGACGATATCCCGGAAGTCCACAAGACCGAATGGATCAAGAACAGCCACAGAAGCAAGAAGGGCTAATAGCTTACACCCTTTAAAACGAAAAGCCGCAGCGAGACCCGCTGCGGTTTTTTGTTTTTGTATGTAAAAGTTTGTTCTTGAATAATGAAAACAAGATAAAAAATCTATATTGTACTTTATCTATAAGAAGGAAAATAAATTATGAGGCCGGAAAGCATCCAGAAAAAAGAAGATGATTTCTTTAAAGACCTGACAAATTCGGCTGGGGTCAAGTACAAGTTGACCACGACAACTGATATCGGGAACGGCGTCAAGATTTATTCAATTCGTCCGAATTACAATTCCTATTACTACAAGACCAAGACTGTCAAGAAAAGCATTTGCCTGCACTTTACCGTAGGCTATATCAAGTCCGATGTGACCGCTCTTTCAACCAAGGACAATTTTGTGTCTGTTTCGTACTTGGTTGACCGCTCGGGCCGTATTTACGAGATGTTCCCTGATGCCGAATGGAGCTACCATTTAGGAAGTGGCGCCATTGGCGGTAACGGCAGCATGTCAAAGCAGTCTATTGGTATCGAAATTTCAAACTACGGCCAATTAAAACTTTCTGGTGAAAATCTTGTCGATGCCTACGGCAGTGTTTACTGCAATGTGTCTGAAAACCAATTTTACGACAAACAGAATTACAGGGGCTACGATTATTTCGCCTCTATGACGGATGTTCAGATAGATGCGGTTTCCGCTTTAATCAAGTACCTTGGTCGAACTCATGATATTCCGATGAATTTCAAGAGCGATGACGCCCCGTTTGCAAACAATGCAGAAGCTATCTCTTTTAAGGGAGTGTTCTACCATACGAACGTGCGCAAGGACAAGTTTGACTGGCCGTTTACGCCGTCGCTCAAGGCCATAATTGCAAAGTGTTCTAGCTCGAATCCGCCCCAGACCGAAGCGAAGGCCGACGCAACCAAGGTCGAAACGACTACGCCCGAAACTCCGAAAACAGATGCGCCAAAGCCGCAAACCCCTGCATCCGAAAATACATCTTCGGCGGAGACTCCTGCGGCAGTGAAACCTGCAGCAAAGCCCGCGGTCAAGGTGGTTCCTAGAATGGCGCCAGCCAAAAAATCTAAATCGCTTTTTGAAAGCGTTATTTCCCTGATTATTCAATTGTTCGTCAACAAGAAGCATTAACCCCCAAATAGGAAGAAGAAAACATGCCTCAAGTAACTAAAGCAACGGATTCTACCGACAATGCAAACGCCAAACTCAACAAAATGGAGCTGATGAAGAAATTCAAGCAGCATAGGGACAGTGTGAACAAGACCATTTTGGGCTTGCAGAGGGATTCTCTGACACTCTCAAAGGATTTGCAGATTTGCTCTACACAGGTTGCTCAATTGAAATTGGACGTGCAACATCTGCAGGGCGTAAATGATTCGTTGAACACTGATATAGCGAAGTTGCAGACCGAATTGCAGGAAGCAATCAAGCAGCAGTCTCCTGTTGCTGCTCTTGCATCGCCGAGCGGTTGCGCTGTTCTGATTGTTCTGATTATTGCTATCACGGCAATTGCCCTCAAGAAGGGATTCTCGATTTCGAAGGGCGATACAAAGCTTTCCGTGGGCGACAAGGACAAGGAATAGGGCTGTTTCCCGCTGAAAACGGAAAAAACGATTAAACGGGCTTCAAGGAGCCCGTTTTTAAGTATATTCTAGGTATGAAAACAAAAAGAGCTTTTTTCGGGAAATTCCTTGTTGCTTCGGCAACTGTTTCATTGTCGGCAGCAGGCGCTGTGGCAGGCCCCCTTGTAAACCAGCTGGGTTTTGCCCCCAATGCCGAAAAGACGGTCGTTTACCCCGGTAGCGATGCCAACGGGCTCGAAGTCCGCGACCTCAAGGGTAAAACGGTTCTGAAGCTGAAGGCCCCCATGGTCTATGATTGGGAATACAGTGGCGAAGAAGTTCAGACTTTTGATATTTCTGCTTTGAAAACTCCGGGAACTTATCGCTTGTTCCGCGGCGGTGAATATGTAGGCACCCCGATTGTCGTGGGCAAGAATGTCTATAACGATTTGGTGAAGGCTAGCCTCAAGTGGTTCTACTACCAGCGTGCCAGTATGCCGCTCGAACCGCAGTATGCGGGCAAGTGGGCTCGCGCCGCAGGCCATAAAGATGACAAGGTCATTATTTATGGTTCTGACAAGGTGACTGGCGGCAAGGGCAATGGAAAGACTATCAAGTCCGATCGCGGCTGGTATGATGCCGGTGACTATGGCAAGTACATTGTGAATTCGGGCATTACCGTGTTCACGCTGTTGCAGGCTTATGAAAACTTCCCGAAGTATTTGGATTCGCTGACATGGAATATTCCGCGCGAATTTGCAAAGTATCCTGAAATTCTTGAAGAAGTGCGTTACAACTTGGATTGGATGCTTTCCATGCAAGACAAGGATGGCGCCGTTTATCACAAGGTGACGACTCTCAAGTTCGGTGGTAGCGTGCTCCCTGAAAAGGATGACGCTCCGCGTTACGCCATTCTCAAGAATGTAACGGCAACGCTTGACTTTGCTGCTGTAATGGCGCAGGCAAGTGTCGTTTACAAGAATGTGGACAAGGCTTATTCCGATAAGATGCTCAAGGCCGCCGAAAGCGCTTATGCTTGGGCCAAGATGCACCCGCAGCAGTTCTACAAGCAGCCTGCTGACGTGCAGACGGGTAACTACATGCATGACGGCGAAGACGGTAAGGATGAATTCCGTTGGGCTGCTGCAGAACTTTTCCGCGCGACCAAGAAGCCCTATTATCAGGAAGATCTCAAGAACAACCTCTTCACGCCCGATGGCGCTTGGTGGGGCAACGTGAATATGCTCGCTGCCTTCCGCGTGGCTCTTGACTCTGCCGACTTCGATAAGGATGTGGTGGCCGCTGCCAAGAAGACTGTGCTTAACGAAGCGAATAACCTCCGTGCTGTGGGCGACACGAGTGCCTACCGCCTGCCTGCATTCCCATGGAGCTGGAACTGGGGTAGCAATAGTGCCATGGCAAATAACGGCATGGTGCTGGTTCACGCTTATTTGCTCACCGGTGACAAAAGCTATCTGGATGGCGCACAACAGTGCCTCGACTATTTGCTCGGCAAGAACCCGCAGGACATGACTTATGTGACCGCACCACCGCCCGAGCGAATCGGATATGGTGGACGATCCGGTGCCGGGTATGCTCGTGGGTGGCCCGCACCTTGGCAAGCAGGACATAAACCTGGATGGCAAGGAAAATTGGAAATGTCCGAACTATGCCGCAGCCGACAAGCCGGCCCTTGCTTACATTGATGACCGCTGCAGCTATGCGACCAATGAAGTGGCCATCAACTGGAACGCACCCCTCGCTTATCTTGCAGCCGCCCTCGAAGCGATTTATAATAAGTAGTTTTTGAGTTTCATAGGTCACAGGTTTTAGTTTTTTTCATTGATTTCTTAAACCTGACCCCCGAATAATATATATTACGGATATGGCTTGATGATGGCTTGATGCCGTATCCGTTTTTTGTGAAGGGGGCTCCATGAAGAAGTTTGTTATTTGGGCGATTGCCGCGGTACTTTTGCATGCGCCAGTTTTTGCCGTGGGCCTAGTAAAACAGTCAGTCGATACGACCGATGCGATGGCGACTCTCGGCAATTATGATCGCGGTTTCTATACGCCGCAGGTATTGCATCTCAAGCCCTCGGGCGGCAAGCCGATTGAAAATCCCTATAGCAAATTGCTGCACTTGCGAGCTGAAATTTCGGAATTCAGTAGCCACGCTTGGTTAGGAATCGACACAACCGGAGGCAAGAAGGATACCACCTGGGGCAAGAACCAAGATTTGACTGAAGATGCTCTGAATGTTTTGCAGGAGACCTTTGACAATATTCGCGCAAATGAGGGATTTGTGATTGTGCGTATCTGTTACGACCCGTGGTACAATGGCCGTAGCAATGTGACGCCGGATCATGAATGGGTGCTTAAGCATGTGAAACAGCTCGCGCCGGTGCTTTCGAAAAATACCGATGTAATTGTCGCACTCGAAATGGGAATGCATGGTGCTTACGGTGAAATGCACTCAGACACGAATATCACTTATGACCGCGTGGCCGAAGCTGTCAACCTGATGCTTCGCAATACGCCGCCTGAACTCAAGATTCTTACGCGTACGGGTAATTATTCGGCGAAGGTCTTAGGCTTTGACAACTGGGGTGTTGATTTTAATATTGATGGCGATAAATTCAAAGAAATCGCGAAGGCAAAAGGTGACACCATGTACCGCGTAGGAATGTTCAACGACGGCTATTTAGGAACGCAGTACGATTACGGCACTTGGGGCGCGGATTGTGCGACATCTATCTGCCGCGAAGAAGGGGTGGCCTGGCTCGAAAAATACAGCATCAACACGCCTTACGGCGGCGAGGCGCTTACGACAGCAGAAAATTATCAGGTCATCAATACACCAGAGTTCTTGGCATACGAAGGCTTTCGCACACATACAAGTTACCTGAACATTCAGTGGAACAACAAGCTGATTGACAGTTGGAAAAAGACTCCGTTCAAGCAGAAGGATTTCGATTATGACCCAGCGCGAGTCGATTCTCTTTCGGGCTTCAGGTACATCAACGACCACCTTGGTTACCGCTTTGTACTGCGTGAATCGTGGATGAGCGATACGGTGGGGGATGACGGTGTTTTAAGGGCGAAGCTCCGCATTCAGAATGTGGGCTTTGGCAATTTGACATGGAATGCACCGGTGAGGCTTGCCATTTTAACAGACCTGGAAGGTACCGGTTTGTTGGAGTGCCCTATGCCGACTTATTACGACCTGCCGGACATTGATTCCCGTAATATCCATAGCCGATCTATATCGATTGCAGGTGGCGATACTGTGATGACGTTCGACGGAAATAACGAAATTGAAATTTTGACCAAATTAAATATACGAGGCAAAGGACGTTACCAAGTGTTCTTGAAGGTGGGCGAGGTTCAATTTGCCAACAGTAAGCGTGTGGGTGGTGGAACATGTGGCGACGAGCAGCCTGCCGCCTATTTGGGCAAAATCTACTATGACGAAAATGTCAAATCATCGATTCCGCGCGCCCTCCCAGCTGCGGCACAAAAGAAGAACGCCCCCTTCGTTCAGAGGGAGCGCCACAATGCGATTGTCCGCGATGGCGAAAAACGCTACCGCGCAAATGGTGCAACTAGCCGTTAACGAGCTTCACGAACTCGCGGCAAACGGCTTCAGGATCGGGCTTGCCGAAAATCGCGGAACCGACCACGAACACGTTTGCTCCGGCTTCCTTGCAGGCGAGAATGTTATCGAGCTTCACGCCGCCATCAATTTGGATGTCGAGTTCCGGCTTCATCTGGCGAAGTTCGCGAATCTTGTCGAGGCAGTAAGGAATCAGGCTCTGGCCGCCGAATCCCGGGTTCACTGACATCACCAAAACCATGTCTACGATATCGAGCACGTACTTGATGCTTTCGAGCGGAGTTGCCGGATTAATGGCCACTGCGGGCTTGACACCGAGTTCCTTAATCTGGTGCAGCAGGCGGTCGAGGTGATTCGTGGTTTCTGCATGCACGCTGATGAGGCTTGCGCCGGCCTTTGCAAATTCACCCACGTAGTTTTCAGGATTTTCAATCATCAGGTGGCAATCGAGCGGGAGCTTGGTGCCCTTGCCCACGCAGGCAGAGATTCCCGGGCCGAAGCTGATATTTGGGACAAAGTGTCCGTCCATGATGTCGAGGTGAACAAGGCCTGCGCCACCGTTTTCGATAGCCTTAAGACCGTTGCCGAGTTCGAGGAAGTTTGCGTTTAAAACGCTAGGGGCGATAATTTGCTTAAGCATAGTCCAAATATAGAAAAATTAGACAAGTTGATTTTTTTTTACTATCTTTGTGCACAAACAAAGCAAGGAGATAAGTATGTCTAAAGGAACAAAAACTGTAGTTGCCAAGGCCGCTGCCAAGAAGGTTGCCGCTAAGGCTGCTCCGAAGGCTGTCGCCGAAAAGAAGGCCCCGGCCAAGAAGGCTGCCTGCAAGACCGCTGCAAAGCCGGCTGCAGAAAAGAAAGCTGTTGCCGCTAAGCCGGCTGCTAAGAAGGCCGCCCCGAAGGCTGCTGCTGAAAAGAAGGCCGCTGCTAAGGCTCCCAAGAAGGTGACGGTTGTGTTCGAAGCCAACTGCCCGCTGGCCACCACCGTGTCCGTTGCAGGCTCCTTCAACAACTGGGCTGTTGACAAGGACATGCTCAAGAAGGACAAGAAGACTGGTCTTTGGACTGGCAAGATCACCCTCGATTCTGGCGATTACGAATACAAGTTCGTTTGCGATGGCCAGTACTGGGACGAAGGCGACAACAAGGTCAAGCACGTCTAATGGTCAAGCACGTCTAATTTTAGACGAAAGAACGCCGCTTCGCGGCTACAGACGAAAGACGAGAGAGGTTTCGGTTTACCGAGACCTTTTTCATTTTGTGTAATATTGTGGGCGAGGGGCCGTTTCCGACTTGCTTATATGTGCCATTTTCTCTCGTCTCTCGTCTCTCGTCTCTCGTCTAAAAACTAAATTTGTCCCCATGGCAAACTATTCTATTCCTCAAGACGTTTTTGTGAAGGCTGCCGAACAGTACGGCACCCCGCTTTGGATTTATGACCGCGCTACGATTGAAAAGTGCGTGAAGGATGTCCAGGTATTTGACACCGTTCGCTTCGCCCAGAAGGCATGCCCGAACCTTTCCGTGGTTTCGCTTATCCGTAAGCTCGGCCTCTCAAGGCCGGATTCAAGGGCGGCCAGCAGAAGGGCAAGGCTCCTGAAATTGTCTACACCGCAGACATCTTCGACAAGGACGCTTTGGAGCTTGTCAAGGAACACAACATCGCCGTGAACGTGGGCTCGCCGGACATGATCCAGCAGCTTGCTGATTTCGGCGTGAAGTCGGAACTCACCATCCGCGTGAACCCGGGCTTTGGCCACGGACACTCCCGCAAGACCAACACCGGTGGCGATCTTTCCAAGCACGGCATTTGGCACGAACAGATCAAGGACTGCATCAAGATTGCACAGGCCAACGGCATGTGGATCACGGGTCTGCACATGCATATCGGTTCCGGCACGGACTTCGAACACCTCGCACAGGTTTGCGATGCCATGGTCGACGCTAGCCGTCGCCTGGGCTCTCACTTGCGCACCATCAGTGCAGGGGGCGGCCTCCCGATTCCGTATCACGAAGAAGACAAGGGAAACCGCATCGACGTGAACGCTTACTACAAGCTGTGGGATGATGCCCGCAAGCGCATTCAGCAGAGCATCGGCCACGAGGTTCACTTGGAAGTGGAACCGGGTCGTTACCTGGTGGCCGAAAGCGGTTACTTGATGGCCGAAATCCGCGCTGTCAAGAAGCAGGGCGACAACCTGTTCTATCTGGTAGACGCAGGCTTTACCGACCTCGTTCGCCCGAGTTTCTATGGTAGCTATCATGCCATTTCGATTATCGCCCGCGATGGTCGCGAACTGAACGAAACGGTGGACGCCGTTGTCGCAGGCCCGCTCTGCGAATCCGGTGACGTGTTCACGCAGGAAGAAGGTGGCTTCGTGGTGACCCGCAAGCTCCCGAAGGCCCAGGTGGGCGACCTGCTGGTTCTCCATGACGCTGGTGCCTACGGTGCCGCCATGAGCAGCAACTACAACAGCCGTCGTTATGCGGCCGAAACCATGTACACCAACGGTGAACTCAAGGTCGTGCGCGAACGCCAGACTTTTGAGCAGTTGATGCAGAACGACCGCATTATCGATCTATAAGCTTCGCATAGCGTCGTTATGATTTTAAGGCTTTCGTCAGAAATGGCGAAAGTCTTTTTTGATACGTTGCCTATTGTAAGACAGCCTTGAATTTGGGTATTGAATTATTCTATATTTGCCCATACCAAATGGTTCAACCTCAACATCAAGGCAACAAAATGTCAGATCGTTTTATCGTGACCGGAAACTTCACCGATGACCCGTTTGCCATCGACATGGCCCAGTACATCGGCCTCCGTGAAGATATTTCCGACGTGGTCTCCTTGAAGACCTTCGCAAACTCCGAATTCTGCCCCCGCTACATGCTCGACGTGGACGATATGGAACATATCGGCCGTCGCCTGGAAGGCAAGATCGTTTTGATTTGCTCGGTTTCGAACCATGAACGCAGCCGTAACGACTACGCCATGCGTAACTGCATTTTGGCCCGTGCCGCCAAGGACAACGGTGCCGAACAGGTGGTGCTCGTGGAACCCGATTTGTTCTACAGCGCCCAGGACCGCGGTCCGCACCGCGTTGGTCCGCTCGAAAAGGATCGCCCGGATATCGACCTCAAGAAGTTCGACGGCCAGGCATTCACGAGCCACCTCTATGCTGAACTTTTGAAGACCGCCGGCGTGGATGCCGTCGTGACCTGCCACAACCACAGTGTCAAGGTCCAGAACCTCTTTAACGAAGTGTTCGAAGGCAACTTCCATAACCTGATTCCGACCGACGTTTACGCTCACTACATCAAGAGCAGCAACTTCGTTCAGACCGGTAAGGACGGCAACAACCTCGTGATCGTCTCTCCGGACAAGGGCGCACGCCCGTTCATGAACGCTGTGTTCGATGCCCTGCAGCTCCCTGAATGCAAGCGCGTGGTGATGGACAAGGTCCGTACCGGCGAACGTGAAATCAGCATGACCTTCAACCCGGAACTTTCCGACATCAGCATCGAAGAAATCGAAGGCAAGGACGTGATCGTGTTCGACGACATGGTGCGTACCGGTACGACGATTGTGCAGTGCTGCGAACACATCAAGAAGGGCAAGCCCAATCGCGTGTGCTTCGGTGTGACCCACTTCCACACCAGTGCCGAAGCTCGTGAAAAGCTGAACAGCCCGGCTATCGACGAAATCCTTACGACTTCGACCCTCCCGGATATCATGAACCGCGACTGCCAGGGTCGTCTGCGCAAGAAGCTCACCGTGCTCAAGCTCGGTAAGTGGATTGCTCGTCACGTGATGCAGATGTACGGCATGGACGATGGCCGCTTCGAAAAGGACTTCTACAAGATTGATATGTCCTCGAAGAACCCGCGTTGGCCCCCCCAGTTTTTTTAATAAGTTCTGAGCAACTTTTTAAATCCCCTGGCGAAAAGCTGGGGGATTTTTTTGTGCTTGTATACTTTTTAAAGATTTGGATATATATTTATCCCTAGTTATACAAGGAGTTCTTATGTTTAAATCAAAAATTTTCGTGTCTGTCGCCGCCTTTGCGGTGCTTGCCCTTTTCGGTTGCGACAGCAGTTCTAGCGCTGATTCGACCCCCGAGAACAATCCAGCCGCGACTTCTGACCCGACGGGAAATAACAATAGAGATTCTGTTTATGTTTCAGACCAGTCGTATGCGGCTGTAGATGGCCCGTCGGCTTCGTCTAATCTGATTTCTTGTGAAATGCAGACAGCCGATCTTTTTGGAAATCGTTTTTGCGTAGAAGCCGATATCGCTTTTGCAGATTCTGTCAGAAAGATGTGTTCGGCTGATGATGAAGAATATGAAGGGGCGGTAAGATCCGCTGTTTTGGGTAATGGTTGTCCGTCGGGAGCCGTGAAAATTTGTGCCGCAAGAAGTAAAACTAGTAATGATTCTGCATTGACCTATTATTATGGCTCTATATTTAGATCAATGAGTTGCGAAGAACTTGTAGAAGATGATGGTGATGAGGTGGTTGATGTGACGCCTGGCGGCCAAACTCCTTCTAATTATGATCCTAATGGAAAGACTCTCGCGTGTTCCTTTGGTCCTATTTGCACTCAAGCAGCTGCCGGCGAGTTCGATGCATCGGAATGTGATGGGGAATTGATGAATGCTTGCCCTGCAGGGGGTGAAAAATGCGACCTTTCTTATATGGGGATTGCTGCAGTTGGGGCTGCCATGTATGTATATGATGGCCTCACTTGCGATATGCTCTTTCAAGAAGCTGAAATGGAATTTTAAATTGTAACAAAAAGTTCCAAAAAGTAATATCAACGCTTTATAATTCAATAAGAAAATTTTTTTTACTAGTGCCGTATATCCGTTTTATTTTAAAACGGATATATGTTTATTATGGTTTTTAGTTCTATAAGGAGTCAAAATGCTTAACAAAAAAATCATCCTTCCTTTTGCCGCTTTTGCAATGGCGTCATTCGTTGCTTGCGGTGACGATAGTTCCTCTTCTAGCCCTGCTGCTGATAACAGCAATGTTCCGGCTAGTGTTAAAACCCTTGAAGATGCGATTAATCTTACTTGCACGCCTACCGTGAATATGTGTGCCAAGGTTTATGTTGAAGAAGCGGATGTTCAAGATACCGTGCAGTGCAATGGAAATGTCTTTGCTCCGATGACGCTTGGCAAGCCGGTTGACGGTTGCGGTGACGACGCTCCGGCTGCAGATACTCCCGCAAATCCGGATGCTGATACTCCGGCTGCTGAAGAACCCGCGGGCGAAAATCCGGGTGCCGGTAAAGAACCTGCTGATCCAGGTGCAGGCGAAGAACCCGCTGGCCCGGGCGCTGGTGAAGAACCTGCCGGTCCGGGAGCAGGTGAAGAACCCGTCGGTCCGGGTGCAGGCGAAGAACCCGCTGGTCCGGGTGCTGGTGAAGAACCCGCCGGTCCGGGAGCAGGTGAAGAACCCGCCGGTCCGGGTGCAGGCGAAGAGCCCGCTGGTCCAGGCGCAGGTGAAGAACCCGCTGGCCCAGGTGCAGGTGAGGAACCTGCTGCTGGTGGCGACGTGATTTACTGCGTGATTCCGGGTGTCATGGGCGGCTGCGAAGCACTCCCTGCAGCAATGGCTGGTGAATGCGAGACGACGCTCGAAGGTCGGCTCGTTGATGCTTGCCCCGCTGAATAAGAAAAGTGAGCTAAGCTCGGCAAACAAGAAATAAAAGCAACGGAAAGGCTCCCCTGCATGAGGGGAGCCTTGTTTGTTCTAGAGGGAGTACTCGATGGAGTTTCGTGTGTGGATTACATCGCTTGCAGCAAGAGTATTGCGAGCACTTGTCCACTTAAAATTCTAAGCAGCATGGTGAGCGGGTAAACCGAGGCGTATCCGATGTTCACTGCTTCGCTGTTGGCTTGGCCATTTGCGAAGGCGAGTGCAGGGGGGTCGGTGGTGGCGCCTGCAAGTACACCGCAGAGCGAAAGGTAGTTGACTTTGAAAACCAGGTGGCCAATTGTTGCGACAATTACAAGCGGCAAGAAGGTAATCAAGGCTGCAAGTCCCATGTAGTAAAGTCCGTCGCCATTCAAGAGCACGTCGAAGAACTTGATGCCTGCATTCAAACCGACGCAACTTAAGAACAGTGTGAGTCCGAATTCGCGGAGCATCAGGTTTGCGCTGTTGGCCATAAAGAAGTTCAGCGGACCAATTTTACGCTTGCGGCTTAAGAGAATCGACACAATCAAGGGGCCGCCGGCAAGACCCAGCTTAAGTGGGGTCGGCATCCCTGGGAGAGCTATAGGAATGCTTCCGACAATGACTCCCAGGAAGATGCCCAGGAACGCGGGCAATACTTCAGGGTGATCAAGTGCTGTCAGCGAATTGCCCAGTTCCTTTGCGGCGGCTTCGATGCCTTCGGCAGGGCCAACGACCATCAATTTGTCGGCAAATTTGATTCGCAGGTCAAGGCGACCTGTAAACTTGAATCCGCTGCGAACCACACGGCTGATATTTACGCCGTAGCGTTCTGCAAGAGCCAAAGAACCAATCGTGCGACCTAGAATTTTCTTGTTAGTCACGAGAATGCTTTTAACCTGAATCGGTTTTGCGGTGTCCGAGGCGAATGTTGTGATAGGCTTTTCAAGACGCTTGCCGATGATTTTTTCCATGGCGGCAACTGCTTCGGGCATACCCACGATATGCAGCTTGTCGCCCTGTTCAATCACCGTTTTTCCGTTAGGAGTAAAAATGCTTTCGTCGCGCAAAAGGCGGGTAACGACGACTCCGCTCGAAATCAGGTTCGGAATGTCTTTCAGTGCTGTGCCGTAAAGATTCTGGTTGTCAACCATCAGGCTGCAAGATTCAATCTCTTTGCTGTGTGCGGCGATTTCAGCGGTATATTTGTCGGCGGCCTTGGCCGGGTCTTGCCTAAAGATGATTCGCACAAGAATCATGACCAAGATGATGCCGATAACGCCGAACGGATATGCAACAGCGTACCCGATACCCGTGAGGGATGTGTCCACCCCGGCCGCGGCAAAGGCTGAGTTAGCGGCTCCTAGGGAAGGCGTATTTGTGACAGCGCCACAAAGCATTCCTATGAGCACGGGTACGTTGTTATGCATATCTGTAAAGAAGTAAAGGCAAAGCGTTACGACAACGCCGAGCAGCACGATGCTTGTCGAAAGAATGTTGAGTACCAAGCCATGGCGTCGAATGGAATCCATAAAGCCCGGCCCCACTTGCATACCGATAGTGTACACAAAAAGGATTAAGCCGAATTCCTGGATAAAATGAAGGACGTTTCCTTCGACGCGCAGTCCCAAGTGCCCAAGCAGAATGCCCACAAAGAGAGCTCCTGCGCCACCAAGGCTAATTCCCTTGACCTTGATTTTTCCGACCATGAGGCCGACTGCAGCGGTGAGCGCAATCGCTACCACCTGTTGCCCTACCGAGGGCTTCGTGAATAAGTCGATTAACCAAGTCATTTTATCCCCTATAACTTGAATTATTCTTTTACGCAGCGAACAGAAGCTGCAATGCTTTTATTGAAATGTTCGTAAGTAATTATAGAATCTGTTGCGCGAACGAGGTATGCTCTGGAATCATCGTAGCTGTCGCTTGTCCAGAAGCTTGCGCTGGAATCCTTGTCGGCGAACTTGCCGTCAAAGTAGCGGAAGCCGGCGAACTGCATGTTGAATGCGACGCTTGTCTTGAGAGTTTCTGCAGAAGCTCCGCCAAAGGCGTTCTTGAAATCTTGCTGTGAAGGCAGTGTCCAACCCTTGGGGCACAGGCCGTTTGTCGCAGCGCTCCAGGTGTAAAGGCGGCCCATGCTTTCGCAGTTGGAATGATGGTTGCCGTAGCAAATGCTGGAATCAGGAATGTAGGCGTCCATGTTTTCTGCCATCCAGACTTTTCCGCCGAGATTTGCAGTCTTGTAGGTCTTTTCGGGACATACGAGCGAGTTTGCGGCTTCGTCGTATTTACAGGTGTTGGCTTGTTCGCAAGCGGTAAAAGCAATGGCGGTGCTGATGGTGAATGCGGCGATTGTAATTGTCTTGATGATGCGTTTCATAGGTACTCCTTGAATTTCGACTGCAAATTTAGAACTGGCAATTCATAATGTCTAATAGATTATTTATATTTGATTCATCAATATTTTTGATGAGTTATTTTAAATAAGAAAATTGTATGGAACTCACGCATTTAAAATATTTCTTGGAAGTTGCACGCACGGAACATGTAACCCAAAGTGCGAAAACCCTATGTATTGTACAGCCTGCGCTCACGCATGCTCTTCATAAACTCGAAGACGAACTCGGCGTAAAACTATTCAAGACGCAGGGCAGAAACATCAAATTGACAGAAATTGGGGAATATTTTTATAAGAAAGTGAAGCCACTTTATGAAGACATTGAAGCGCTTCCTGCACAGCTCCGCGCTATGGAAAATGAACAATCGGCGACCTTAAACCTGAACGTTCTTGCCGCTTCGACGTTTGTGACCAATGCAGTTATTCTATATAAGCAAAACGATCCGGACCTGCGATTCAATCTGGTGCAGAACGAAGAGACGACTCTTTACGACATTTGTGTTCGCACTTATGCAGGCTACAAGGCGCCTGCCAAAAGCTATAGCGAAAACTCGGACGAAGAAAATTTTGTTTGCACCGAAAATATTTACCTAGCTGTTCCCAATGTGGCGCAGTACCGCAAGCGCGATAGCATTTCACTCAAGGAATTGCAAGAGACGAACTTTATCGGACTTTACGGTTCCAAGCAGTTGCGCAATATTTGTAACGAGTATTGCGAACGAGTCGGGTTCAAGACGCATATCATTTTTGAAAGTGATAATGCCCTGGCGGTAAAAGATGCTATCGCTAGCGGAATCGGTGTAGGGTTCTGGCCAGAGTTTTCGTGGGGGCGTATTAATAACCGTCGAATTCGTCTTTTAAAAATTACAGATGCCGAATTTAAACGTGATATTGTGATTACGCTGCGCCGAAATAAGCAGGATAATTCGCGATCTGAAAGATTTTTCCGTTTTTTGACGGGCTTATTAAAAAGGACCGAGAAACGTAAGATGCCATACAGGTGATTTTTTACTATATTTGGCTCCCCAATAAAGGTTGATTTGATGTTTGATTTGAATGCTTTTTTTGAAGGGATGTCCAAGCCGTTGCTTCGCAATGCGCATGCGAAGGCATTTGGTCACAAGGGTTTGTTGAATAACGCCCTCATCCAAGATGAAACTCTCGGTTTTTATAACGACAAAGATCGTGTTGTTGGCCTATTCCAAAAGATGGAACCTTGGCAGCGCCATTGTATGACGTTGATTTACAATAGTGCGTCTAGGGGCCTTACATTCAATGAACTTCGACTGACGGTTCCTGTAAGCAAGTGCCGTGATTTGCAGAATTTCTTGCTTGAAATGTGCCGTGAATACGTGCTCTGGCGTAGCCCGTCTACCAACACGTCGGTTTATTATGGCTTTGCAAACTTCCTTGGCATTTTTGATGAACCGCTTGTAGACGCTCCGGCCGTAAAGGGTGCTGATCTTTTTTATCAGAACTTGATTGACTGGCACATTTGTGAAGTCTTGGCTCTCGCCATGGCGGGCGAACTCAAGGTCAACAATAGCAACCTGCTGCATCGTCGCAGCTACCAGATTTGCTCCGAAGCGTTTACTTCTGCAAGACGCATTTCTGAAAAGACTGCCGAAAACGAAGTCTCGCTGATTTTCAACTTCCTTACCGGCAATGGTTGGCTGGAACAAGAAGACGCCTGCCTTGTCCCGACTGAAAAGGCTCTCGAATTCATTCGCAAGAATGGTTTCCGCTTGCACCAGGACCTGGTGTCCTGGTGGCTCAAGGAACGCTTCCGCGGTGACCGAAGCCATTGCGTTCGTCTTTTGAGAATGCTCGACAAGCCGCGTACGGCCTTGTTTGCATCGACCATTTTCTGGGTGATGGATCCGACGTTCCGTCTGCAAGAAAAAGACGGACTTATCGCTTGGGAATACTTGCCGCGTCCGCTTCGTGAACTTTGGCTTTTGGGCCTTGTCCGCTTTACCATGGTGGGCGGTAAGGTTGCTGCGGTTTCCTTGGAACAGGCTGGCCGCGACTGGATTGAATCTTCCATTGCTTCAATTCCGGAACAGAATATTTCTTGCTTGCCGAACTTCGAACTGATTGCATCTACCGGAACGTCGCCGCGCGTGTTGTTGATGCTCGCGTGCCTTACCAAGGTCGAAAACGATGAAGTGTACTTGCGCTTCTCGCTGAATCGCGATAGCTACCTCAGCGGCCTCAAGTGCGGTATTGCTGAATCTGAAATCGAAAACTTCAAGGGTTGGATCAAGCCGCCGGTCAACGTGGAATCGACCATTGCTGAATGGAATTCTTCTTACTATGGCGCCCGCGTGCAAACGGTCCGCCTGCTTAAGATTGAAAACCTGGATGTGCTCGGCGAACTTTCTCGTTTCCCGCAGTTCATGGAATGCGCCAACGAATATATTTCGGGCTACGGATTCGTGCTCAAGCCGGATATGGAGTCTCGCGCCTTCGATATTTTGACAAACTACGGTTATTGCCCGTTTGTGGAACGCAAGAACGTGAATCGTTCAAACGCTCCGACCGAAGAATGGCGCAAGGACTTTGCAGTCGTGTGGCCCGAAGCGAAGGCTCCGGACTACGAACTCAAGGATTCCGCCAACTCGGAAACCTTGCAGACGGCGCTCAATTCTACGAAGTACGGCAACAACTACCAGAAGCTGAGTACGTTTGACTTGGTGAAGGTGTTGCGTTACGCAAAAACCGTGGGCGCGCTCATTGGGGCGAAGGTCAAGAATCCGACCAAGCGCGGCGAAAGCGAAGTGGAAAGAAACTTCTTTGTGCATGCGCTTAAGCTTGCCAAGTCTCCGCAGACCATCGAGATTCAGCCTTACGGAAGCGAAGTTCCGGAACTCTTGGAACTTTCGTTTATTCAAGAAGTCAAAGTCTACAACGGCCACCAGCCGTAATTACGGCAACGTTTGGGCGAAGCCTGCAATGTCGATGAGTTCCTGCAACGTGAATTCATCGATGTAGGCTTCCATGCCGCGTTCCTTGTCGCCAAAGTTTATTTGGTGCCAGAAGGTGGGCATTTCTTCGCGTGCGCGGTCGCCAATAAAAGCGGGCTTTTCGTAATAGAGCGAAAAGTTGAAACGCCTGCCGTCGTCGCCGTGGCAGGGTCTGCAGTTTTGCATGAATAGCTTTTTGCCGCGTTCAATGTTGGCGCCCTTGATTTTGCCGTCTTTGTCGAGCAACTTGTACACGAGGAGTGCCATGCGGGCATCTTCACGCGTGAGCGTGTCGCCAGGGGAGCCTGGTTCGGGCTTTTGTACTGCGGGTGTTTTTTCGGTCGGCTTGTCGCTCTCGGCAAATGCCGAAACTCCAAGCAGCATTCCGTATGCAGCTAGAACCAAAATTCCCGTAGATGCCAACCGAGCAAGTTTCATGTAAATCAATGTAGAAAATAGATCTTAGAACTTAGATTATAGAACATAGATAACTCTTCTAAGTTCTACTAACTAAGCTCTGCCAACTATTTACTACTATTCCCCTATGCGTTGTTTGAATTGGATTTACTCGACTTTAGTGGGTTGTGCCCTAATGTCTACAATTTCTTTTGGAGCGGAGGTCTCCGTGGATCAGTTCTCTAAAAATCTGTTGTTCAGCGGTCGTTGGGAACATGGCAAGGACTATAGCCGTACCAGTGCGCCTGCCGCCATGGTGCAGTTCAAGGCGACGGCCAAGTCGTTGGAATTTGAACTAGAAGGCGAAGCCAGATTCCGTGTCGACGAAGATGGAAAAGAGATTGCCGTGTTTACGACAAATGCACGGAATGTGTATAAAGTAAAAACGACCGGCAGTGCAGGTCCGCACCTTTATCGCCTAATTAAGATTAGCGAAAGCAACCCGGGTGGCGTACACCTTTTTAGAGTGGTAACCGACAAATCGGGCAAGTTTGAAGAACCTCCGAAAGCATCTAATCGACGTATCGAATTCATTGGAGACTCGTTTACAGTGGGCTTTGGAAACGAAGGCCAAAACGGTCAGGACGAATCTCTGGTGTTCGAAAAGACGAATGCCTCTAAGAGCTACGCGTTCTTGATTGCCGACGGTTTCAAGGCTGATTTTCAGGTGAATGCTTTTAGTGGACGCGGTCTAGTACGTAATTATGACAATATCGTACCGGAATGGCCGATTCCTCGCTTGTATGAATTTACGGTTCCGGGAGAAGCTCCGGGTGATATCGCCAATGGCGTTTCGGAATCTTCGCTGCGCTATGATTTTAATTCATTCCATCCGCAAGTCATAGTCCTTTTCATTGGAATCAACGATTTCCAGGGAAATCCGCCGTACGCAAAGCATGATGCGTTCAAAAAGGCTTATGCGGAGCTTCTCGATAAGCTCCGCAAGGCCCATCCGGGTGTCAGGTTCTTGCTGTTATCGACCAAGGTATGGCCCAACGATGACTTGACCCCGACTGTAAAGGCGATTTATGACGCCCAGAAGGCGGCTGGAAAGTCCGATTTGGAGTTTATGACGCTGACTACGGCAAATGTCGGACTCTTGGGACACCCCGACATACATTCGCATGAAGATATGACAAAGGCGATCCGATCCGTGGTTGGACGCCTTGGAAGATGGCTTTCTCGCTAAAATTTTCGTAAAAAGGGGGGATTTTGGGACAATTTTATGTTACGGAGCGCACACTTTTTAAAAGTGATTATTGCGTTTTTTGTCAATTTTGTATATTTAAAATTAGTCTTCTATAGGGTAAACCCATGTCTAGGATACTTGAAAAGATATATGTTCTGTTCAGGATGAATATTCTGATTTTTGTGCTTTTGGCTATTACGGTCATAGCACTATTTGCGCATCAGAATGGTCTAGACGTCATTGAGCCCCTGTACCTGCACGATTATCCGTACCTCATTGCCGAGACGGACTCTGCCGATGGTGGTGCTTCTGCAGTTAAGCTTTCCCGTACCGATTCTTCCATTATTGTGGACTACGAACTCAAGGAAGGCTATGCCTACCCGTATGTGGGCGTCAAGATTTTCTTGGGTGACGGCAAGACCCGTGGTAAGGACCTGTCCAAGTTCGACAGTATCTTTGTGTGGGTGAAGCCCCGTGGTGAAGGAACTGTACGTCTTTACATGCGCGGTTACGATAGCACTTTCTCGCGCCCCGACGACGAACTGTCGCTCAAGTTCAACGAAATTGAATTTTTCCCGCTTGAAGAAACCTACCCGGCTGTGTTTGTGCCGCAGGAATTCCGTGTGGCCGGTTGGTGGGTTGCCCAGAACGAAATTAACGTCCACAATGCGAGGGTCGACCTGTCGAACGTGCCGCTGATTGAAATCCAGACGGGTACGAACGCTCCGCTTGGTTACGGAACGCTTGAAATCAAGGGCCTTTGCTTCAAGGGCAAGAAGATTTCGAAGGCTGAACTTTCGACGGCACTTGTTGCCCTCTGGTTCATTACCTTCTTCGTGATTTTGATGATCCGCTTCTTTGACTACAGCCGTGAACGTACGGCCAGCAAGAAAAAGCGTGAAGAACTCGAAAAGAACTTGCGCGCTCTCGAAATCGAGAAGAGCGAATACGAAAAGTCCAGCAAGGAAGACCCGCTTACGGGTTGCCTCAACCGTGCTGGCTTTAGCAGCGTGCTCATGCGCGAACAAGAAAACCTGAGCAAGAACGATAGCCCGGTATCCTTCGTGATTTTGGATATTGACCACTTCAAGCATGTGAACGATACTTACGGCCACATGGTGGGTGACGAAGTCCTGGTGAACCTCGCGAAGCTTATCCAGAGCAAGATTCGTAATACTGACGCCTTGGTGCGTTGGGGTGGCGAAGAATTCGTGATTCTCTGCGGTGATACGCCGATCCAGAATGCTCAGTTCCTTGCTGAAAAGCTCCGTATGGCAATCGAAAATACGCAGCTCATTAAGCAACAAAAGATTACTTGCTCCTTCGGTATTGCCGAAATGATTGCCGGCGAAGACCCGAAGCGCCTGTTCGAACGTGCTGACAAGGCCCTTTACGCCTCTAAGGAAAATGGCCGTAACCGTGTCACGAGTGCGACGTTCCGCCATACCAGGTAGTCGAGAGAACGGGCTACGCCCTACAGACGAGAGACGAAAGGATGCTAAAACACGCTTTTGTTTTCATCACGATCGCTCTCCTTTTATCCAGCTGTGCCAAGAAGGAACTCGAAGCCGATTTCAGGCCTCTTCAGATGCATTGGGTCTTGGCCCAGGGTGAAGACGAGTCTCAAATGCCCCGCAAAGACGACTGTGTGATTTTGCTCACGGCGCGTTTGATGGCCGAACCGCCGGTGCAGGCCTCTACCGCCGGCGAACTGAGCTACAAGGTCACCTACAGTCGCAGTCCCGAAAACCCTGAAATCCTTAAATTTGAAGGGATTTGCAAGGATTTATCCATAGCTGACACCCCCGAATGTAGTTGGGTTGCAACCTGCGACCAGGACCTTAAAATCGTTGTAAAGTTCCACAACGGAGATTGATTTTACTGCATAGGCTTTTGATAGTCAATGATTTATCTTTATTGTTATGAAGAAGATTTTTGAATATACGGACTATCGCGAGTGGTTAAGGGATGCTTTTGAAGATTTTAAGCAGCGGAAGACTGTCATTTCTTGGCGTTACATGGCCATGAAAATGGGGGCCGATCCGGGTAACCTTCTTCGCGTATCGCAGGGCAAGATCCACTTGCCTCTTAGTCTGATACAGCCCGCAGCAGAATTCTTTGAACTTGAAGGTAAAGAAGCCGATTACTGGGCCGAAATGGTGTATTTCGGCCGTGCCAAAACTGACGCTGATGCTTTGCAACACTATGAACGTATGCAAGCCTTGAAAGGCGTTTCTCTTAAGTTGTTGCAAAAGAAGGAACTGGAGTTCTACCGCCATTGGTATTACAATGCAATACGTTCGGTGATTGGTATTTGCAAGTTCAAGGATGACTACCAGGGCTTGGCTGAAAGCTGCACCCCGAATATCACCGAAAAAGAAGCCCGCGATGCCGTGAAGCTGCTTGCGGACCTCAATATGATTTCAACCGACCGCGACGGCTACTGGAAGGTGAACGACACCTTTGTATCGACGGGGGGGAACTGGCGTTCTCAGGCGGTACGTGCGTTCCAGCACGAAACAATCCGCCTTGCCGACGAATCCCTGGACAGACATCAGCCGTTTTTGAGGGATATCAGCACGGTTACCATGACTTTTTGCATGGACGATATCCAACTCTTGCGCGAAAAGATTAACGCTTTCCGTGAAGATTTACTACGTTTATCTCAAGAAGGGACGGATGACGATACTGTATTCCAGTTGAACATCCAGATGTTCCCGTTAGCATTTACCAAGCCTCTAAAGGAAAAGGAGAAAGAAAAATGAGAAAATCGCTCTTTCTTTTGCCTTTGCTCTCGCTTACTGTAGCGGGCCTTGTGGCTTGTTCCAATGAAGAAGTTGCTGGCGGTCCGGGTAGCATTACTACCAACGGCCTTGCTCTTGTTGATGGTAAGCCGGCATCTTATGCTACAGTGGCTCTCCGTAAGGTTGACTATCAGGAATCTGCTGCAATCGAAGTGAATGCACTTGTCGTTGCTGATGCCTATGCCGACGAAAAGGGTAACTTCAAGGTAGATATTCCTGCCGACGGTAAGTACCGCTTGACGGTGGCTCACGATGGTGTGGCTTATTCCAAGGTGGTGACCCGTAGCGAATTTGCTGAAGTTGGCGTTTCGGAAAAGCCCGATACAGTGCGCCTTGAACCGACGGCAGTCCTTGCCGGTGTCGTAGATATTCCGGAAGGTTCGTCTGCGGTGTGGGTAGGTATTGTGGGTACCGATGTCTTGGTGAAGACCGATGAAACCGGTTGGTTTGCTCTGTCGTCTATCCCGGCAAACGATACCTTGCAGCTGTACTTCAAGAACGAAAAATACAACAAGAGTCTAGGCGAAAAGAACATCTTTGTTACTCCGATGGAATCGGTTATGCTGGATTACCGCACCACGGTTCCTGCAGATTCTGTTCCGGAAGATACGGTTGAACCTGAAAAGTTGTTGCAAGTCTTGGCTCTGCTTAAGGATGGTACTCCGGCAACGTATGCAACGGTTGCCCTGCGTGCTGCCGATGCTAAGGTCGATGAATACGCCGTGCAGAACACGATGGTGGAATCTGACTTGCGTACCGACAAGAACGGCCGATTCGAAATGGAATGGCCTGAAAAGGGTGAATATCGCTTGACGGTTACCAAGGATGGCTTTGCTTATTCCAAGGTTTATAATGCCAAGGATCTTGCCAAACTTGACACGCTCCGCTTGGAAGCTACCGCCTCTATTTCGAGCAAAGTAACGCTCCGTACTGGCGAAGAATTCCTGTGGGTTGGCGTTTATGGCCTCGATTTGTTGGTCAAGACAAATAATGCTGGTTCCTACGTGTTGCCCAGCGTACCGGCGATGGATTCGCTCGACATCTACTTTGTGATGCCGGATAGTGCCAACACCCTTTACGCAGAATGGAAAACCATTGCCGATCCGTACAGCACCAAGTTCTCGAACCCGGTTATGGTTCTGCAGGACTTCGAAGATGGCATCAAGAGCTGGTACGTGAATACGGATGCCCTTTTCAAGGGTACGACGCTCACTCCTGCAGCCAATAAAGTGGCAGAAGGCATTGTGTACGATTCGACTCGTAAGTCCAAGGTGTTCCATGGCGAATACAAGCTTGCTGATGACGATTACGCCTGGGTACTTGTCGGTACGACTTTTGAACACGAGATGAATTTCTCTGCTATCGATTCTGTGGTGTTCTACGCCAAGGGCGATGGAAACATTCGTCTTTCGCTTGAAAACTACATCAACGATAACAAGAGTCTGAAGGCTGCTACCGAATGGTTGCCGCTGTCCAAGGAATGGCAACGTATTAGCGTGAACCCGGCAGAACTCTGTGTCGGAAATGCGAAGACGGAAACCTGCTTTACCTCTTGGAGTGGGGTGAAGTACTTGGTCAAGCAGCTCCATATTTTCCCGCAGGACGGCACCGAATTCTATATCGATGACGTGACGCTGTACGGCGCCTTGTTCTAAGGAACAAATACAATTTTCTTACAAGTAAAAGCCGCCTTGCAAGGGCGGTTTTTTATGTGTTTTTTCGCATCTTGCGGCCTTGTTTCGGTCTGTTTAGTCTTGTATACAATCACGAAATTAAGTATCTTTGGGATTATATGGAAACCCTTGAAAAAGAAGCGGCTGTTGCCCTCGATTACCTGTCCCGCATCTCTAAGGAAGCGGAAAAGAAGTTTGATGAATTTTTGCCGCCCGTAGCCGACCGTCCGGAAAGGCTCCACGAGGCGATGCGTTATTCCATGTTTGCAGGCGGCAAGAGGCTCCGCCCGGCACTTGTGCGTGCTGCATTTGACATGTTCGGTGGCAAGGGCGAATCGGTAGATTACGCCATGAGCGCCCTCGAAATGCTCCACACCTTCTCGCTCATTCATGATGACCTGCCCTGCATCGACAACGATGACTTTAGGCGCGGTAAGCCCACAAGCCATAAGCAGTTCGGCGAAGCTACCGCTGTGATGGCAGGCGATGCTCTTTGCATTCTCGCTTTTGAATTGATGGGCAAGACCGGCAACGCGAAGGCAATTGAAGTCCTTGCTCACTTGCTTGGCACCTATGGCATGATCGGTGGCGAAATGATCGACATCGAATGTGAAGGCAAGAAGGTCGACCTGGAAATTGTCGACTACATCCATTACCACAAGACGGCGGCCTTGATTGAAGCCTCGCTGGAAGTGGGTGCCCGCCTTGCAAACGCAAGCGAAGACGACATCAAGATTATTCGCAATTACGGCCGTTCCATTGGCCTTGCGTTCCAGATTGTGGATGACATTCTGGATATTGTTTCTACGACCGAAGAACTGGGCAAGGATGCTGGTTCCGACATCGAAAAGGGTAAGGCGACATACCCGGCTCTCGTGGGTCTCGATAAGTCTCGCGAGCGTGCGCACGAACTGTACGAGGAATCGCTCAAGGCTCTGGATGGCCTGAAGTGCGACACCAAGATTCTGCGCTCCATTGCCGCATTCATCATTACCAGGGTTAACTAATGGACCTTAAGAATATCAAGTCCCCCCAGGACATAAAGCATTGCTCTGTTGAGGAGCTTTACAACCTGGCGTCGCAGATCCGCGAGACCATCATTGGTCAAGTGGCTAAGCATGGCGGTCACCTGGCATCTAGCCTAGGTGTGGTGGAACTGACGCTCGCTCTCCATTATGTGTTCAACGCTCCCGACGATAAGATTGTGTGGGACGTAGGGCACCAGGCTTATGTCCACAAGCTTTTGACGGGTCGTTTCGACCGTTTCGAAACGCTTCGCCAGCAGGGTGGCATTTCCGGATTCTTGAAGAGGAACGAAAGCGAATACGACTGCTATGGTGCAGGACACGCGACGACCTCTATTTCGGCAGCCCTCGGCTTTGCTGTTGCCCGTGACCATTTTAAGCGCAAGAACAGTGTGGTGGCTGTTATTGGTGATGGTTCCATGACGGGCGGTATGGCTTACGAAGCCATCAACAATGCAGGACTTTCGAAGCAGAACATGACCATCATCTTGAACGATAACAAGATGAGCATTGCTCCGAACGTGGGTAACTTCAGCAAGTACCTGAACCGCGTGATTTCGGACCCGGTCTACAACAAGATGCGTTCGGACTTGGATCGCTTGATGAAGCGTCTTCCGGGCATTTTGGGTTCTCGTTTCCGCGACTTGTTCTTGCAGGCTGAAAATGCCGCGAAGACGGTGGTGAAGCCGGGCCGATTCTTCGAAGATTTGGGCATTCGTTACTTTGGCCCGATCGACGGTCACGACATCAACGAACTCATTATGCTGTTGCAGCGCGTCAAGGAACAGCCGGGCCCGTGTCTGGTGCATATCTTGACCGAGAAGGGACGCGGGCTTGATGCTGCGGTAAAGAACCCGACCAAGTGGCACGGCATTGGACCTTTCGACCCCGAAAGTGGATTGCCGCTTTCTCCGGGAAAACCGAACCCGTCTTTGACGCATGTGTTCGGAAATACTTTGCTTGAACTCGCGAAGAAAGACAACCGCATTATCGGCATTACGGCTGCGATGCCTACCGGTTGCGGTATGGACATTGTGGCGCGTGAACTCCCTGACCGCGTGATTGACGTGGGCATTGCTGAAGAACATGCGCTTACCTTTGCCTCGGGCCTTGCCTGCGACGGCGTGGTTCCGGTGGTTGCGATTTATTCGAGCTTTATGCAGCGCGCCTATGACCAGATTATGCACGACATTGCCTTGCAGAACTTGCATGTGGTGATGGTGCTTGACCGTGCGGGCCTGGTCGGAGCCGATGGCCCGACTCACCATGGCGCGTTCGACTTGTCATTCTTGCGCACGGTGCCGGGTATTACCATCTTGGCGCCGAGCAACGAAAACGAACTGCGCGACATGGTGCGCGCGGCTATCGACATGAAGGGACCTGTCGCGATCCGATATCCGCGCGGGACCGCCCTTGAAGAACACCTGAAACCCGCTCCCGAAACCGTGGACGTGAAGCTCCCGAAGGTTTTGGAAGAAGGCAAGGATATCTTGCTTTTGGGTGCAGGCTTCATGACCAACGAACTCAAGAAGACGGCTGCCGTTCTCCGCGAAAACGGAAAGAGCGCAACAGTCGTGGATGCTCGCATTATCAAGCCGCTGGATACCGAAGCATACCGCAAGCTCTTTGACGCCCACAAGGTGATTGTGACGCTTGAAGACAATACGCTGGTAGGCGGTTTCGGTTCTGCCGTGGCTGAACTCATTGCTGATCTCGGTTACACTGACAAGCGCCTGTTGCGCTTTGGTCTGCCGGATCATTTTGTGGAACAGGGCGAAATTCCTGCCTTGTTCAAGCTTTTGAAAATTGACGGAGAATCCGTCGCCAAACAAATCATGGAAAAAGTATGAGCGAAGAAAATAAAAACCGCACCGTAAAGATGACTCTGGACCGTAAGTTCGGAGTGAGCGAAAAGCCTGAACGTCGTCCGCGCCGTGACGATGACCGCGATGAACGCGGTGGCCGTTCTTTCGACGATCGCAGGGGCGACCGTGGAGACCGCAAGTTTGGCGACAAGAAGTTTGGTGACCGCGAAGGCCGCTTTGACCGTGAACGCCGTCCGCGTCGCGACGGTGATGACCGTGGCTCCTTTGGTCGCCGCGAAGGTCGCCGTCCGTTCGGTGACAAGGGTCGCTTTGGTGGCGACCGTCGCCCGCGCCGCGACTTTGCCTCTGCAGGTGCTCCGATTTACCGCCAGCGTCCTGAAGAACAGAAGGAAGAAGTAGAAGAAGTATTGGACGAAGCCGCACTCGAAGCCCGCGTGGCTCAGGCAGAAGCTTCTGAAGATTCCAACTTCAATCCGCCTTGGTTCAAGAAGCTCCTCGCCCTTACGACTGAAAAGGGTCGCGAACGCGAAGGCCGTTTCCTCGGCGAAGGCGTGCATGTGGTGCAGGAACTCGTGTCTCACCATCGCGAACTCGTGATTGGTGTGTACATGACCGAAGGCTTTAATGACGAAGCTTTGATCGAACAGATCAACGAAGCCGAAATCAAGCTGAACATTCTCACCGAAGACCAGATGAAGAAGATTTCTTCGACGGTGACGACGCAGGGCATTGTTGCCGTAGCTCGCATTGCAAGCAAGAAGCCGGTGTACGAATCTAGCCGCAGCGTGATTACGCTTGTGGACGCCGTGCAGGATCCGGGTAACCTCGGTACGCTTTTCCGCACGAGCCTTGGCTTTGGTTCTGACGGCATGATTCTTGGCCGCGGTACCGTGAGCCCGTTCAACCCGAAGGTTGTGCGCGGTTCCTCGGGAACGTTCCTCCGCGTGCCTTTCGAATTCGACGTGGATCTCGTTGACCAGATTAATTTTCTCCGTAGCAAGGGTTACACCATTATCGCTACCGATTTGCATGCTAAGCAGTCCCTGCGCCAGATTCCGCAGAACAAGCTTCGCAAGATGGCATTCCTCGTGGGTAACGAAGGTGCGGGCACCAACCCGTACTTCATTGAACTCGCCGACGAAACGGTGAAGATTCCGATGAGCAGCGAACTCGAATCCCTGAACGTCGCTGTCGCTCACGGTATCCTTAGCTACGAAGCCGCCCAGATTCAAGAGGACCTTAAGTAATGAACTTTCAGGCTCGCTTAGAAGAACGTATCGCCAAGTGCGGTAACCCCATTTGCCTCGGCATGGATCCGGTCATGAAGTTAATCGACCCGTGCTGCCCCGAAGGTTCCGCCGAAGACAAGATCAAGCGTTTCTATTCTGAAATTTTGGAATGCTGCCTCAAGCGTAACGTGACGCCCGCCGTAGTGAAGCCGAACAGTGCTTACTACGAATGCGTGAGCGTGCAGGCCATGCTCGTACTGCAGCAGTTGATTGCCGACTACCGTAGTGCTGGCATTCCCGTGATTCTGGATGCCAAGCGCGGTGACATCGGTAAGTCGAGTGCAGCTTACGCAACCGCCGCTTACGATGTGTACAAGGCTGATGCCGTGACGGTTTCTCCTTGGATGGGTGCCGATTCTGTGGGCCCGTTCATTCGCGAAAATTCTGAAAACGGTGCGTACGTTTTGCTCCGCACGAGCAACAAGGGTGCCCACGACTTCCAGGATTTGCCGGTTGTCCGTGGCGATGACCCGCGCGATGTTGCCGAAGCCTTCTATTCCGTAGCTGACAAGATTATGGAATGGGACGCTAACCTCGGTTACCTCGGTGCCGTTGTCGGTGCAACTCACCCTGAAGAACTCGAAAAGATTACCGCTTACACGGTTGCTCACAAGCACGAAATTCCGTTCCTGATTCCGGGCGTGTCTATTCCTGGTGTTCCGGGCGGTCAGGGCGGTGACGCAAAGACCGTGCTTACGGCTATCGCCAATGGCGGTGGCAAGCGCAAGTTCCACGTGCTCAACAGCTCAAGCGGTTTGAACTTTGCTTACCAGCGCAGCGGTCATCCTGAAAACTTCGCAAGCGATTGCGTAGACGCTCTCGAAAAACTCGCAGAGGCCTGCCAGATTTAAGTATGCGTTTTCTTGCAGCCATCATCGTTGCTATCGCGATTGTCGCAGCGGCTTTCCATTTCGCAAAGCCGCTTCCCGGTACGAACTTCGACGAGTCGTTCTTGCCGAAGGCATCGACGGTGCATTATGTGGCTGCAGGGCATGACGCATCGGTGGCTGGACTCTTCTGGATCAAGGGCTTGACTGAACTTGGCGAAAGCTACTTGACGGGTAGGGAATATGCCTACCTCGGTCACGTGGCCGAACTTTCTACCAGTCTCGATTCCTTGTTCTATACGCCGTATTACTTTGTCGGTGGTGTGACTCCGGTTGATGCTCCCGACACGTCTGATTTCTCGGTGCTGCGTCGCGCAAGCCGCGTTTACCCCGAGAATTGGCGCCTGTCGCTTTACTATGCGCTTCGCCTGGCTCGCGGACCCTACCCGAACAAGACTGAAGCCGCTAACGTAATGCGCAAGTATTTCGATAGCCCGGATACGACCATTCCCGATCACATTCGCACGATTTACCGCAGTTTCGAACTGGATTCGATGCAGACGGAAATGGCGCTTGAAACCATCTTGAACGATGTGATGCAGCCGCGCTTCAAGAAGTTCCGCAAGAGCTTCTACACAAAGATTACCAAGTTGCTTGGTTACAAACTCTTTGGCGAAGATCTAGAGAAGAACGAAGATTACCAGAAAATCAAAGCACTCGTCGATGGCATGGCTGATGGCAAAATTCATCCGGCTGTAGTCTATCGTGAACTGCTTGCCATGAAAAAGCTTCAAGACGAAAAGCTTGCAGAAGAAGCTAAAGCGAAAGAAGCCGCAGCGGATTCTACGGTGGTAACGGACTCAACAGCGGTCATCGATACAACGGCTGCAGTCTCGGTTGATACGACTGCTGCGAAATAAATAAAGCTATAGATAGATTTTAAATGCAGGGCGTAATACCCTGTTTTTTTTGTTTGATTACTTTTTTGTTGGCTTTTGAATGTATGGATAATTGAAAACTTATTTTATTATGATTTTTTGTAACAATGTAACATTTTTGTATAGAATAAAATATATTTGGCAACGCGATGTTTTATTGTTTGAACTTTTATGAATTCTTATAGTTTGCTGCAAATTGTAAAAGATGTGCTGATTCATCTTTCATGCATAATGGATTTTGTCATATTATTGAATCTTGCAAAGATGTATGTCTCTGAAAGAAAATTTTGGAAAAAAGCAATGGAAAAATTAAAAAGTATAATGAAAACTGTTGGAGAAACTATTAAAACGACAATCATGTTTGTTTTGGGAAAAAAAAGTTCTAAAAATAAAAATCCCTTGGATGGCTATTATGAGTTGTCTCCTATAGATTATATTGACGAAAATACAAAAGAAGAATATGAAAATGAAGCTTTTTTGGCATTAGATTTTGCTCTATCAAAAAATAAAAAAAGGATTCTTAATATAGCTATAGCTGGACCTTATGGATCTGGAAAAAGTTCGATATGGGAATCTTATAAGAAAAAAAGAATGAAACAAAAAAAATTCCCGATTTGTTCAGATGAATTATTGGAAATATCGCTGGCTAAGTTCACTGAATTGAATGAAGGAAATACAAATGGTAATGATGAAAATGATCGAAACGTTGTTCAGGTGAATCAAATAAATCACCCTGATAGTATAGATGACAAAGATAAAGATGAATTTGATCTAGAAAGAGGAATATTACAACAGATTATTTTTAATGTCGAATCAGCTAATATTCCAAAATCAAAAATTCAAAAGCTTGTTGATTATTCTAATTGGCTTTATTTTGGATTAGGGTTATTGTTTATATGTATTTATGGTTGCAAAATTAAAGATTATGTTGATTTCATTGCTGAGTATATAAAAGCGTTGATTAAATGGGGTACTTTTTTTGGAAAAACAATAAATATACCCTTTGCTGCAGAGGAAATCTTTTGGTCGTTTTTATTCATTGTTTTACCAACAATTGTATATATCATGATTGTGATATGTATTTTCTCATTTCTTAGACGTATGCCTTCATTGTGTTTGTCAGAGATTTCTTTCAAAGGCTTGAATGTTAATTTTGACGAACGAAAAGGATCTTTAATAAATCAAAATATTACAGAACTGATTTATTTTTTTGAACAAACAGGAAAAAAAATAGTTGTATTTGAAGATATAGACCGAAATAAATCAAATACGATTTTTGCAAAGTTAAGAGAATTAAATCGTATTTTAAATCACTGTCCTAAATTACTGAATAAAATAAAGTTTATTTACATGGTTCGAGATGATATTTTGCCTCAATATGAAAGAACGAAATTTTTTGATTTTATTGTACCGGTTGTACCTGTGTTAAACGGTGATAATGCTGCCGATTGTATAAAAAAGATGTTTGTAAGAGATGAGAAGATTCAAAATGATGAAAGGCCATATTTGACCCCTGCTTATCTAAAAAAAATAGGAAGATTCTTGGACGATATGCGTTTGGTGAAAAATTGTTTTAATGAATTTAAGATTTATAAAAAGAAGAATATAGAGTATCTAGGGGAAGTGGGTGATGAAAAAATGTTTTCTTTAATTCTCTACAAAAATTTATACCCGAAGGATTTTCAGAACCTCTTAAAGCAAAAAGGTGTTCTTTATTATTGCTTAAATGAAGCTGTGAAGAAATTTGAGAAATCGAATAAAAATTCTGAAAAAGAAGGAGAACAGAATGTCTGAATCTCTAGAAAATTTGCTTAATCCTAAAAATGAAAATAGTTTTTCGTTGCAAAAAATGATAAAAGATGATGTAGCGAAAATAGAGGCTGATTTAAAATATTCTGAAAAAGAATGTGTAAATATAGATTTTTTGTTAACAATGCTATCAAGAGGTAGTATTGATGAGGATTATCGATATTTTATTTCTAAATCTTACGATGGTTTGCATGGCTTGCTCTCAATGCATGATCGTAACTTTCTTAATATTTTAAAATGTGAATTAAAACCAGATTATGAATTGCCTTTAGATAATATTGAAAATGTTGTTGAAGAAATAAAAGATTTTCAATGGTCGAATCCATCCGTTCTTAATTACGATATTTTGTCATATTTAATCACGAATGAAAAAAGAGATGAGTTACAGGGTTTTTTAATTGCGATTTTGAATCAGTATACTAATCGTGATGAATATACTTTTGTCAGTCAATATATTAAATCCTTAGAAAATGCAGAACGTCAAGAAAATGCTATAAAAGTTTTGTCTCAAGAAATGCAAAAAAAAGTAACTAAAAATATGTTAGTGGCTTTTTTTGGAAATGATTCAGGTGATTTGTTTTCGAGGTTTATCAAATATTTTGCCGATGACCAGTTGAAAAAAGATGAATTTATTATAAGGCTTTTTTTAGAAGAGAGAAAAGATATCTTAAATTATGTATTGGAGAATGTGATATTAGGTCAAAATAAGTTTTTGGAAGACAAATTAATTGTTATTAATATTGAAGTAGAAAATTTGAAGAATTATAATGAACCTATAGAAGATTTTTTGATAAAAAATGCTATGTTTAAGGTTTCCCAAAATAATCTAGATTTTATTATGGCCCGTCAAGGGGAGAAACGTCCGTATTTTTATTATGATTATGTTAGAAAAAATGATAATATAAAAAATAAAATTGTCTATTCAGATAAAATCGAAGATTTTATACAAAAATTGGTATTGAATACTGAAAAAATGAATGTCTCTACAGAAGGAGTTGTAGAGCTTATCTTTAATAGGTATGTTCTTTCGGATACAAAGAAGAAAATTGTAGAAAAGATTGAAAATGAACAAATTGATTTAACTATTTTGCCTGATGTACTTCATGTTGCTATTGATTCTATATCGAATGTAAATACTGATTTGATACACTCATTAATTCAAGGCGAAAAAATACGAAAAGATTTTAATAATGCGTTGTGTGTTTTTAAAATTGGCAGTAATGATGATTTTGTGGAGTTTGTAAATAATAACATAAATCAATTGTCGAGTAGAATAAAAAGAAATGCTGAAATATGGAATGATTGCTTAGGGGATTTCTATCATTCGATTTTAATAGAGCTTAAGATAAATCAAGAATCTTTTACTGAAATTTCTGTGGCTTTAATTAACGAGAATATAGATGTTTTAAAATATGTGAGTTTGGAATCTGGTATTCCTACTGAACGAATAAATCCTCTGACGAAAATATGTTTTTTACGAAAAAATGTAGATGTTAGTAGTAAGTCGATAGATGTATTTATGAATTTGATTGATTATAATTTTGACTTCTTTATTGCTAATTTCTTTGAAATAAAATGGATGTGTGGTGAAAGCTGGGAATTGAATATGTCAATTCTTTTAAGAAATAAACGAACGGATCCTTTGGGAAATAAGGTGTTTGATGATGACAAACTGAATACATTGATAACATTTATTTCTCCATATAACTTTGCTAACATAATGAATCAATGGATTGAAAAAATAGGGGTAAATGAAATTTCGAAAATTGTTGATGATTTATTAAATGAAAGACGTTTGAATATTTGGTTGAGTAGTTTTGGGTCTGCTCAAATTTTGAAATTATGCAATGATTATGATGAATATATATTGGGAAACGTAAAAAAAAGGATTGAAAAGTATTGCGATGAAAAAGAAAAACCTGTATTTGGAATTGCAGCGAAATATGATATAAAAGAAGAGGCTGTCGCTGATAAGAATTATCGCGCTAAATATAGTCTTTCTCAACATGTGATTGAACAATTGAAATCTCATGATTGGAATAAGCAGAATCATGAGGCTGTTGCTTTAAAAAAACATATAAAGGAATTGTTGCAAACTGTATTGCCGAATCCAGACTTGACAAATGAATTGTTTGTTGTTGGACGAAATATTTGTCAAGCAGCAGAAGCTGCATATGATGTTGTTTCTTTAGTTCGTGAACTTGATGACCGTGATTTGTGTCCGAAGGGAACAGAAAATTTTAACCCTATTTTATGTGGGGTTGCGTTTGAGATGTATTTTGATCGAAATGGGGATTTGAGAAAAGAATTTAAAGACAGCAACTTTGATGTGATTCTTGATCAACTAGAAAAATATTCTAACGGAAATGAATTTATTGCCGAATGCTTGAAAATATATACGGGTCGCTTTATTTATGTTCCTGGCGATGCGGATGTGATTTTTAATATTTCTGGAAATGTTGATAGTCAAGAAATAGAAATACATTCATTAAAATGCTTTGATATTGAAATTTTGTCAAATCAAACGTCTTTTATGTATGAAAGTACGGAAAAAGAAATTCCATGGACGGGCTTTGTTAGTGCGTTGAAAACTTCTCTAGGAAAGATATTTGCTATACCACAAAAGCATCTTAAGTTTGAATTGGCAAACAAAAATGCGATTACATATAGGTTGACTACAGAAAAGAAATGTGTTAAACCTTTGCATGAAATTGCGTTGCCGATAAATTACAAAAGAAACAACTCTTCTGAAGAATTAATCTAGAAGACGAAAGAATAGTTTGAATGTCTTTAGACGTATAAGGCGAGTTCTGTTACCGAGCCGAAGCCGTCATATGCTTTGCGCAATGACGTAGGTGCAAAGTAAGGGTGATTAAGTCGACTATTCCGCGCAGCGCTTGGCGTTGTTCGGAAGGCCCATCAGTTCAAAGGCGTTCTTGCAGCGGAGTTTTAAATCCGCTGCTTCTTTTTTAGAGGTGCTCTTGAGTTGTGAACGGTAGTAAAGAACGGTTGCCGTGTTGTAGGGCTTGTTTGCCTTGATGGCTTTTTCTTCGGCGGTGCGGTAGAGGGAATCTGCTTCGCTGCTGCCGGAAAGGTCTGCCATGCGTGCGGCGGTAAAGGCGTAAAAGCCGCCTTTTTTGTCAGAACGTTTGCCTGCCATCTTTAAAGATTCTTGGGCGCGGGAGTCACGTGTGGCGGCTTGTGCAATAGCGCATTCGCCATAGAAGGCAGCCTGTGCAGTTTCGTCGGCTTTCTTGAGAATGTTTTCATCGATGGCGTCGCAAGCTTTTACAGCATCGTTGAATTTATTGCGTGCATTCAAGAGAGCAATTTTTGCTTTGGAAAATTGCACCATCGTGTTGTTGTCGAGAACTTCTTTGCGGACAACGGTCAAGAGCGAATCTGCAAAATCCAAGTCGAGGCTCATGGTACGAATCTGTGCCATGGCAATCAGCACGCGACCTTCTGAAAGTAGGTCTGCTTCCTTGCGGCTTGCGATTAGCGCACGTTCAAGCTGGTTGTAACCTTTGGCGAATTTCCCGTTGTCGAAAGAACGCTGGGCGCGGAAAGAATACACACCAGAATCCGAAGCCGAAGCAATGGCGCCTGCGGCAAGTAAAGTCGTTATGGCAATTTTAAACTTGCTTACCATAGCGTCTCCACAATGAACGGAACGGAATCTTTGTTAGGCATGGAACGCTTGACAATCCACATGTTCGAAACGCCTGCCATCAAGTCGTCTGCATTCTGCAAGGTTTGTTCGGTTGCTTCCATGAAGTCTGAAAGTCCCGAAGTCACAAGGCTTACTTCGTTCAGGAGCCCGTCGACACGTCCAAACGTATTGTCGACCTTGCCCATCATCTTGTCGACGCCGGTCATGAGGTTGTCCACCTTTTGCGGCAGGGGCTTGATATCTCCCATTAAGCCAGACACATCCGATGCAATTGTATCCACTTTATCAAGTAAGATGGGAATGTGGTATTGCATGGTGTCGAACAAGTCCGAGGCCTGGTACAAAACTTTTTTGCCTTGGTAGGTAATGTCGTCCAAGCGTGTGAGCTGTCGGTTCAAGTTGTCATACAAAAGTCTGGAACCAAATAGGGCGCCAATAGTTGTTCCCGTATCCATGGCCATGCCGAGAATAGTATCTGCGGCATCAATCAGTTTGTTAACACGTCCTAAGAGTTCGTTGGCGGTTTCGATAACGGTTTCGATATCTTGAGCTTCTCCGGGGGGCAGGAATGCTCCGTCTTCAAGAACTTTACCCTTTTTGCGAATGTCGATATTGATGATACGCGCCGAAATCATGTTCTGGTCGCGCATGGCGAACACTTGGGCGCTGTCAGTAATCAGGTTCTGGTATTGCGTACGGATAAGGAAGTGCATGACAACGCCAGAATCCTTGACTTCCATACTGTCAATCTGGCCGACGTCCACGCCGCTAATCTGAACGCGAGTGCCTATGTGTAGGCCGAAAGCTTTTTCGAAGCGGCTTTGCAAATGGTATTCCTCGACACCAATCATGTGCGACGAGAATAGTTTCCAATAAAGTACAAAGCCAAAAACCATAACGGCAACGGTAAAGAAGACACCGACCAGAAGGCCGGAAATTTCCATCCAGTTGATTCGTTTTAATGGTTTAAATGCCATGTCAAGAATATAGATTATAGATGTAATAATAAAATCACTTGGTAAAAATTTTCACGCAAAATTGTTGTAAATCGTTGTAATATCTATCTTTAGAGCATGGAATACTTTGAATTTTTGAATAAATCGGTGACTCCGTACCATACGGTTGCGACCCTGAAGGCGCTTTTGGGGGCTGAATGTGACGAAAATGCCCAATTTTTTGAACGTGGTGGTGCTTTGATTGCCGTGCGAGCCCCAAAGAAAGTTTGTTCGGACTCGCGGTTTAGGATTGCCCTTGCGCATACGGATTTCCCGACTTTGAGAATTACTCCGAACCCTGATGGCCTTGCTGCGGGTGTGCGTACGCTGCATCCCGAGGTATACGGAAGCCCGCTTTTTACGAGCTGGCTGGACCGAGATTTGGGTTATGCGGGTTTGCTGGCCTATGAGCTTGATGGAAAGGTTGAGACCAAGTTGATTCGAGGCGATAAGTTATTCCGTATTCCGCAGCTTGCTGTGCACTTGAATCGTGGCGTGAATCAGGACGGTCTTAAAGTTAACCCGCAGACAGACTTGAATGCACTTTGGACCGCCGTCGGTGGTAAGGAAAACTTTACAGACGCTTTGGCGGTGGAATTGCCTGCGGGTGCGAAACTTCTGGATTTCGATGTCCAGCTGTTTGATGCGCAACCTGCGCAGTTTGGCGGTTTTGAAAACGAGTGGATTTATTCGGGCAGGCTTGATAACTTGAGCAGTTGCCATGCGATTGCAGAGGCTTTTACCAAGGCTGGTTCGCTTGAAAAGGACTTTATCGTTGCGGCGTTCTTCAATAACGAAGAAGTTGGTTCCGAAACTCGCGAAGGTGCTGCCGGCAATTTCTTGAAGAGTGTGCTGGAGTCTGTCTCGACTTTTGCCAGTAGCGAGCTTGCGAGCGCGCTCTCTTCTAGCTTTGCGCTGTCCATAGATATGGCGCACGCTTGCCATCCGAACTTTGTGCAAAAGCATGAACCTAACCATGCTCCTGTTTTGGGCGGGGGAGTTGTTCTGAAGGTGAATTCGCAAAAGCGCTATGCAAGCGATGTCTTTTCGAATGCTCAGTTTAAACTGATTTGCGAACAAAATAATATTCCGTACCAGACATTCGTAATGCGTAACGATATGCCTTGCGGTTCGACGGTTGGCCCTGCAATTTCGGCTTCTCTTGGAATCCCGACGGTGGACATTGGCGAACCCATGCTCAGTATGCATAGCATTCGTGAAATGACGGCTGTCAAGGATCACGATAGCATGACGAAACTGGTAACGGCGTTTTACGGCTGAAAATCTCGATAGTCGTGGAGGTAGCCCGTTTGAGGGTGGCCTTTTTCGCGTCTAGTTTTGTATATTCTAGCTAACTTAATGTGAAGGCTTGAAAATGCGATTGTTTGTGATATTGTTGTGCATGCTGTCGGCGGCCCTGTGGGCGCGCCCCATTAATGACGGCAATAAATTGTTTAAGAACGGCGACTATGCCGGCGCTCTCGAAAAGTACATGAAGGCCCGTGAAGCGGAACCCGGAAACCCGCTCTTGTTCTATAACATCGGAACTTGCCAGTACAAGCTTGGCAATTACGACGAAGCGAAAAAGGAACTCGAAAGTGCGGTGCGTATGCCCGACAAGAAAATGGCTGCAAAGGCTGCCTACAATTTGGCGAATACGCATTTCCGCATGGGTGAAAAAGCTGCCGAAGGCAGCGAACGCATTGCCGCTTGGCGCGAATCGGTCGCTTACTTAAAGAAGGCGATTGATCTCGACAACAATTTCGAAAATGCGAAGAAGAACGTGGAAATCGTTCAGCGCAAACTGAAAGAAGAACTAGACAAGCAAAAGCAGAATCAGGATCAAAATCAGGACCAGAATAACGACCAAAAGCAGCCGCCTTTGAGTGACAAGGCTAAGGAAGTTCTGGCCCGCGCCTTGCAGCTTTGCAAAGACGGCAAGTACGCCGAAGCAAAGGAAATGCTTGAGAACCTGATTGCCGAAGATGAAACCGCTGGTCAGCTCAGCGGACACGTGCAGCGCATTGACGATGTGATTGAAATTAAGGCGGGTCGCAAGCCCAAGGCAAAGATTGATGCCAGCAACACCGATAACGACTTGGAGGTAATCTAATGAAAAAGATTATGTCTATAGTTGCGGTCTTGTTCCTTGCTGTGGCGGCATTTGCGGCACCGAAGTCTGCAAGCGCTTATTATAGCGATGCGGCATTCCAGTATATCGAAAACCGCTTGCCCTCGGCAGAAATTACTTGTAACGAAGGTCTGCAATATTATCCGAACGACCAGAAACTGCAAATGCTCTTGGACCGTATTCACGAGGCCAAGGACGAGCAGAAGAACGAAAACAAGAAGAACGACAAGAACCAAGATCAGAATCAGGATCAGCAAAACCAAGATCAGAACAAAGATCAGCAAGATCAAGATAAGGACCAGCAGAATCAGGACCAGAATCAAGATCAGCAGAATGGTCAAGACGGTCAGTCTAGCAGCAGCCAAGGCGAAGACAGTTCCGACAGCAATGGCGGTGCTGGTGAACAGCCCGAGCCGCAGCAGCCCGAAGAAAATTCCAGCGACAGCAATGGTGGCGAAGAACCGCAGGAACAGCCGGTGCAGATGGGTGAAATGAGCCCCGAAGACGCGGCACAGCTGTTGAAGGATTTCGACGAACAGAACGGCGAACGCAAGCCTTGGAAACCTATCCGCGGCCAAGCAAGACCTGCCAAAGACTGGTAAGCCGAATAGTCTTTTTCTCCATAAATAATATATATTCAAGGGTATGAGAAATCTTGCCCTTGTTTTTTGTTTTGGAGCCTTGGTGGGCGCAGGCATTGTCGCTTGCGGTGATGATTCGTCGTCGACAAATGCTTCTGATACGCCTTCGAGCGAAAGTTCGCTAACGTCTAGTTCTTCGGTGGATAATTCTGCTAGAGCCAAGTCTTCGAGTTCGGAAAAAACGTCTTCGGATTCAAAGCCTTCTTCATCTGATGCAAAATCTAGTTCCTCTGAAAAGGTTGCGACTTCTTCTGAAACGGTGCCGGAATCTTCGGCGGTTTCGTCTTCTGATTCTGTGCCGGCATCTTCGAGTAATGAAGAAGATGAAGGTGACGGCAAGTGCACGAATTGCGATAGCTTTACTGCAGCAGACCCCGAACTTACCGAAAATGGTGGCAAGGGCTCCGTGACCACATACGGAAGCATTACGGCGAAAGAAACGAGTCTTGGTGGTGCCTGCAATTATGGACAAACGAATATTCAGTATTACGCTGCAATACACGTGAATGTTTCACCGGGCGATGAAAAAGGACCATGGAATGGTGGTGCCGCTTGCGGTGGCTGCGTGCGCGTGAAAGCGAAAACGTCCGATGGCTGGAAAAGGGTGACGGTGCGTATTACCGATCGCTGCCCCGATGCGGATTGCGGCGTGGACTTGGGCGGTGCTCCTGCTAGCGACATCATGGGAATTCAAGTGGGCCGTTACTACGGCGAATGGGAATTCGTGAGTTGCGAAGGCGTTGAGGGTGTGTGGGGCGATTCCACCTCGATTTGGGTCAAGGAAAGTGCCAGCGAATTCTGGAGCATTATCCATGTGCGTAATCCGAAAGACATGGTCAAGTCCATCACGATTTACAGCGTTGACACACGCGACTTTTATGAACTTGAAATGGTCGTAGGTACTGAAAACTTCTGGACGGTTCCGCCGGAAATTTTGCAGACGGACAATCGCTACCGCATCGTAGTAAAGTACCGCTCCGGAACTGATGACGAATGGAAAATTAAAGGCTCCGAACTTGCGGAGCCTGAGGCGAATCTGTATCTGTACGAACACCGCGATTAGCGGTATTCGAACTTGGCGATAAACAGGTGCTTGCAGCTGTTGGAGTCATTGCCCCAGTGGCTTGACGAACCTGCAAAAGCCTTGATGCCGAGGTCTGCGGCGCCTGCTACTACGCGGTCCATGCCGGAAATTCTCCAGATGCCACGAAGAATGTCGTCGCATTCTTCACGTGTGAGGTCTGCGCCGTTGATGGTTCCCTTGTACATGTAAAGTCCGTCGTGGATAAACGGTGCGGAGTTATAGACGTCGTTGCCCTTCTTGATATCGGGGACAAGCCATTGGGCGAATGACGGAGCCGATGCGCCGTCGGACATGAAACCTCTTTTGAAAAGGCATGTCATTAAGAAATCGCGGGTTTTACCGTCGGCCTTGGTGTAGCGTGTACCCTTGAGGTAAACGTAACGGTCAAGCTTGAAGAAATACATTTTCCCGTTGCCGTCAAAAACGAGCGGAAAATCAATGGTGATGTCATCCACGGTAATGGAATTACGGTCTTTTTGCAGATATTTGCGACTCTGCAGTTTGTCGATATATTTTTTTAAAATGGACATAGGCTCCCTTTGGACGCATCGGAGATGATGCGTGCTTCTTAAAAGATAATATTTATGTAATTAATTTATTGATAATTGTGTGATTATTTGATAATCTTTTTAAATTGATTGTAAAAAAGAATGCAAAATGCCGAGGGAGGGCAAAGTTGTATGGATTTTGATCAGATTCTGTCGCATTATAGAGCGAATGCCTGCGTGATGTCCGTGGACCTCTATCCGGATGGTTCTTACGGTAACATTCGCGTGGTGGCAGGAAACAAGGCTCATTGCGAAGAAATGGAATCGACTCAGGGGCGCCCGTTTGTGCCGGGGTGTCCGTATGAGCTGTGTTTTCCGAAGAATCAGAATTTTGAGGACCATTGTTTCCGCTGCGTGCAGTCGGGCAAGCCTCTCCATGCTTATGTTGACCTGTACATGATGGGCCTTTGGCTGAACATGTTCTTGATGCCGCTGGACTCTGACCGCGAAAATGTCGGTTACTGCATTTACTGCTACGATGTGGCGCCCAAGGCTGATTCTTCGGCCATGGCTGACCTTTCTGCAGAAACGGCCTCGAATGTTCTCAAGGCTTGTATCAAACTGCGTGGCGCAGATAATGTCAAGCAGACTTTTCAGGAAGTGGTCGAAGATATCCGTCAATCTTGTGATTCTGACCATTGCTGTATTTTGCTCACCGATGCCGAAAATCGCGAGTGTTCCATTTTTGCGGAATCGATTCGTGATGGTCTAAAAGTAAAGCCGATGTCGCGATACGTTGAAGGCTTTTATGCGATTGCTGAAACATGGCCGGAAACGCTTGCCGGCAGCACCTGCATTATTGTGAAAGACGAACGCGATATGGAAAAACTGCGCTTGTCTAATCCGATTTGGGGCTCGATGCTTGACCTTTCGGGCGTAAAGACGATTGTGCTTTTCCCGTTGCGCCATGGTGGCGAATTGCTCGGCTATTTGTGGACGGTTAATTTTAACGTCAATGATACGCTGAAGATTAAGGAGACGCTTGAAGTCTCCACGTTCCTTATCGCGTCTGAAATTTCAAGCTACCTGCTTTTGAACAAACTTCAGACGATGAGCACGATTGATTCGCTGACGGGCGTGAAAAATCGTAATGTGATGAACCACAGTATCGATCAAATTGTGGCGGGCCGCAAACCGACGCCTACGGCTGTTATATTTGCCGATTTGAATGGGCTGAAGCATACAAATGACGAACTGGGACACAGCTCTGGTGATAAGGTTCTGCGCTCGGCTGCAGAAATTTTGCAGTACGTTTTCCCGGAAGAAAATGTATACCGTGCCGGTGGCGATGAATTTATGGTGCTTGCTTCGAACATTACGGAAGATGAGCTGAATACCCGTATTGCCAAAATCCGCACGATGGCGAAGCTGTCTGAAAATGTGCGATTCTCTATTGGCACTTGTTATGGTGATTCTGATGTACGTAGGGCGATGCATATTGCAGACGAACGAATGTATGTCGATAAAAACTTTTTCTACGCCGAACACCCTGAATTAAAATACAGGTAAAAAATTGTGGGACGCACATACGCAGCGATTGACCTGAAGTCGTTCTTTGCCTCGGTGGAATGTATTCTCCGGGGTCTTGATCCGCTTAAGGCAAAGCTTGTGGTGGCTGACGAAAGTCGTACTGAAAAGACGATTTGCTTGGCTGTGACGCCTGCGCTTAAGGCGTACGGGATTCCAGGGCGTGCGCGACTTTTCGAGGTGAACCAGAAGGTGCGCGAGGTACTGCGGCGTACGGGCGAAAAGATTGAATTCACCATCGCAAAGCCGCAAATGGCGAAGTACGTGGAATATTCCACGAAGGTCTACAATGTTTACCTGAAGTATGTGAGTGCCGAAGATATTCATGCGTATTCGATTGACGAATGCTTTTTGGATTTGACGCGCTACTTGAAGCTTTATAAAAAGACTGCCCGTGAACTGGTGAAGACGATTATCCAAGATGTCTTTACGACTACGGGAATCACGGCCACGGGCGGTATCGGCACGAATCTGTACCTTTGCAAGATTGCGATGGATGTGATGGCGAAGCATGTGGAGGCGGATGATGATGGTGTGCGCATTGCGGAACTTGACGAGATGAGTTATCGCAAACAGCTTTGGTCGCACAGGCCGATTACGAGCTTTTGGCAAGTGGGCCGCGGCATTGCGGAGCGCTTGGAAAATTGCAGGCTGAATGCGGGGCGTGGCATTTACACGATGGGTGACATTGCCCGCGTAAGCGTCAAGAATCCCGAAGCGCTCTACAAGTTGTTCGGCGTGAATGCGGAGATTTTGATTGACCATGCTTGGGGTTACGAGCCTTGCACGATTGCGGACATCAAGAAGGCGAAACCGCGAAACAGGAGTACAGGCGAGGGCCAGGTGCTGCAGGACCCGTACCCGTTTGACAAGGCGCGTCTTGTGGTGCGCGAAATGGTCGATACGGTTTCGATGACTTTGATTGCCCACGACTTGGTGACAAATGCGATGGTGCTCACGGTAGGTTATGACCGCGAAAATGTGGACAAGGGAATTTACCGCGGCGAAACGGTGATGGATGTTTACGGACGCATGCTCCCGAAGCCTGCACACGGCACGGCAAACATTGGTTATTATACCAGCTCGCAGTCGGTGATGGCGGATGCGGTTATGAAACTTTTTGACCGCATTGTAGACCCGAAACTGACCGTGCGTCGCTTGAACCTGGTGGCCGCCGACATTGTGGATGCAAGCCACGAACAGTATGACTTGTTTACTGATGTTAAAAAGCAGGAGCGCGAAAAGAAACGCCTGAAAGCAGAACTCCTTATCAAGAAACGTTTTGGCAAGAACGCCATTGTGAAGGGGATGGACTTGCAAGAAGGTGCGACCACTATTGAACGCAATGGACAAATCGGAGGACATCGTGCCTAATTTTGATTATAGCGATATTATCGATTTGCCGTACCCGCGGAATGACTGGAATTTCTTGATTAAGCATCCGCGTATGAGCATGGAAGACCGCGCGAAGATTTTCCACCCGTTTGCGGCATTGCGCGGTCATGCCGAGGCGCTTGATGCAACGGCCGAACGCAAGCAAGAGGCGGTCGCGAACGAGCTCACGCTAGACGAAAATTTCTAGATTAATGATGTAAATCCTTTCACCCGAGGTTACCATGAGTCTTGATGAAGAACGCATTCGCGAGCTGCAGCGTAAAGACCAGGAACATGACGCACGCCTGGACATGCAAAAAGAAAAGGATGACGAACATGATGTTCGCATTGATGCCTTGTACAGTAAAGAGCGTGAACAGGATTTTAGATTGAAGGCCCAGGTGGCCAAAGATGCGGAGCACGATTTTCGCCTGAATTCTGTAGACAGCATCAACAAAATGCAGGATTCGGAACTGCACCGTCAATCGGAAAAGGATCGTGAACACGATGCCCGATTGGATGCGCTTGAAAAGCTTTGTGCCGAATTGTCGCAACGTGTAGCCGCTCTTGAAGAACAATTGAAAAAGTAGGGCGTCGTGACTCAGCCTGTTCGCAACATTGCAATCCTTGCCCACGTAGACGCCGGAAAGACAACTCTTTCGGAGCGTATTCTTTTTGCGGCGGGCGAGGTTCGCCGGCCGGGCAAGGTAGAAGAAGGCCTTGCTACCATGGACTATATGCCCGAAGAAAAAGAGCGCGGCATTACCATTGAAAGCGGCGTGGCGCATTTCGAATGGAAGAACACCTGGTTCAATTTTATTGATACTCCGGGCCATGTAGATTTTGGTGCCGAAGTCGACACGGCGCTGACTGCCGTCGAGGGCGCGGTACTTGTGGTGAGTGCCGCGAGCGGAGTGGAAACGCAAACTGTGGCCGCCTTCCGTAAACTACGCGAAGCGGGCGTGCGGACGATTTTATTTGTCAATAAGCTTGACAATCCCGATTATTCCCTTGACGAGACGCTGATCAATATCGAAGAAGTTCTGGGCGTGCGCCCGGTACTCATGACTCTCCCGGAATACAAGGGCGGACGCATGTCGGGCGTGCTCGATGTGCTTAGCAAAAGTCGCCTGATTCATTCGGATTCGGGCGAAGAAGTCATCGATGATTCCTGGCCGCAATCGGGTGAGGTGAGTGATTCCACCGAGAAAATCAAGAAGCATTACGCCGAAGCGGTGGAATTCGCGAGCAACTTTGACGATGAAGTTTTGCAGCTTGCGCTCGAAGGAAAGCCGGTTCCGCCTAAAACGCTTTTGCGCGGACTGAAGGAACTGGCGAAGAATAAAGATTATGCTCTGTGCTATGCAGGCTCGGCTATCGAAGGTTTCGGGGTGCGCAGCCTGACAACGGCGCTATCGTTCTTCTTGCCCGATGTGCCTGAATTTGCGGACAATGAATTAGGCCAAGTTATTCGACTGCGCCATTTTAAAGGCGTGGGCGAAATTTCGCTGTTCCGTAGTCATACGAACATGGAACGCAAAGAATGGCCTGCGGGTTTTGAATTCTCACGTTTGAAAGCAAACTTGTTGCAGCCTGTTGACGAAATTCGCTCCGGCGACATTTACGCCATGCGCAGCCCGTTCGAAACGGAACTCGGACAGGTGATTTATTTAGACGGAACGTCATTGCGAGCCGAAGGCGAAGTAATCCATGACGAATCAACATCCCTCCGTGACAAATACCAGCCGCTCTTGCAGACCCGCGTGGAATGCCTGGGTGCCGAAGATTATCATCATGTGGAAAAGAGCCTGAATGTTTTGGCTCGCATGGATCCCTCTTTCCGCGTGCAAAAAGACGATGGCGGATTCTGGTATTTGCATACGGTAGGCGAAGTGCAGCTGGACGTGTTGCTAGCCCGACTCAAGCGCGAATTCGGTTGCGAAGTCAAGGCTGGCAGCCCTGAGGTGCGCTGGCAGGAACGCCTCTGCCGTAACGTGGGCCCGGTCGAGAATTCCTTCCAGCTCGGGCCGCACAAGATTTCGATTAAGTTGTCCGCTTCCCCGCTTGACGGCGATGCGCATGATATTCGCTTGTCTGCAGAATTCTTGGAAACGGCTCCGCGCGAAATTTTGGCAGGTGTGCGTTCGGCACTTTTGGAATCGACTGAAATTGGCGTACTCGGCAAGGGCCCGCTCGTGGGGGTGTGCTTTGAAGTCCATGAATTCACCTGGACCGAAGGCGCTTTGCCGCCCATGATCAAAAAAGCTTGTGCCGATGCGGTCACGAAACTCATCAAGCCTGCCGACGTGCAGCTGTACGAGCCCATCATGGAACTTTCGCTGGAATGCCCTGTGAATTTTGCAGGCCTTGTGACGGGCGACATTCAGTCTCGCGATGGCAAGGTGAAGGAAATCGGTGGCGACGGCAAGACCCATTTTTTGAAGGCCGAAGTCCCGCTGCGTAAGATTTTCGGATACGCTACAGGTGTCCGTAGCATCAGCAAGGGCACTGCGCTTTATAGCATGAAGTTGCTCGGGTATAGACCAGCGACAGTTTAGAGTCGGGCGGCTTTCGCTCTGCGGCGGAAGTGCTCGATAAGCGGGGCGACTGTTTCCTTGAAATCGTCGTGAGTTTCGATGCGTACGAAGTCAATGGACATGCGTTGGAAGAGTTCCTTGGTGGCCTTGCCCTGACGCTTGGCTTCGCGGGCAAATGCTTCGCGGAAGGTGGCGTCGCCAGTATCAATCAAGAGCGTTTCGCCGGTTTCGGGGTCTTCAAGTTCCACAAGGCCTGCGGGCGGAAGTTCCATTTCACGCGGGTCAACGACAGAGACCGCAAGCACGTCGTGGCGCTTACGAAGAATCTTGAAAGCGTTTTCGAAACCTTCGTCAAGGAAGTCGCTCATCACCACGACAACGGCACGACGATTCAAAATCTTGCCGGCATATTCCAGGGCCACCTGCGTATTCGTGCCGTGGTGCTGCGGCTTGAAGTAAAGGATTTCGCGGATAAGACGCAGCACGTGCTTGCGGCCTTTCTCCGGCGGAATGAAAAGCTCCACTTGGTCGGTGTAAATCAGCAGGCCGACCTTGTCATTATTCTTGATGGCGGCGAACGCGAGGAGGGCCGTCAAAGTCGCCATGACTTCGCCCTTCATCTGCTTGCCGGAACCGAATTCCGAGCTGCTGGATGCGTCGACCATCAAAAGCATGGTCATTTCGCGTTCTTCGATAAACTTCTTCACATAGGGCGTGCCCGTTCGTGCGGTCACGTTCCAGTCGATAGTACGCACATCGTCGCCCGGCATGTATTCGCGCACCTCGCTGAATTCCATACCGTTGCCTTTGAAGGAACTGTGGTAAGCGCCGGTCATCACGGTGTCGAGCGTGCCGCGAACGCTAAGTTCAATGCGGCTGACGGTCTTTAAAACTTCTTTATCTAACATCTCAAAGTCTCTTTTTTACGCTAAGAATATACAAAAAATCCCCCAAAAAGGCTATGTACGCTGTTCGGGGGCGTTACGGGGGCCTCCCCGTAGTGGGGGTAGGGAGCAACAGCGCCTGCGCGGTGCGAACGAGGGGGAGGCGTCCCCCTTTCATATACAAAAAATGGAAAAAAAAGCAACTTGGAGCGGTCACGCGCAAAAAAAATGATTATTTTGTTAGGCGCAAGGCTGAATCACACAACCCTATTTACAGGTAGCTATGTCGGCAAAAGTAACGAGCAGCGACAAGATTGAAGATTTGTTCCCGGAAACCCCCATCCGCAAAATCATCACGCCGATGGAACGACTGATGAAGGTGGAGACGACCGGTGGCATCGTTTTGATTATCATGACGATTGCGGCCCTGATCTGGGCAAATGTCAGCCCTGAATCTTACCATCATGTTTGGCACATGCCTTTTGCGCTCACGATTGGCAGTTGGGTCGGCTCGGCCGATTTGCACTGGCTCATTAACGACGCCATGATGACGATTTTCTTCTTCAATATCGGGCTTGAAGTCAAGGGTGAAATGACCTATGGCGAACTCAGGAACCCGAAGGCGGCGAGCTTGCCGATTATTGCGGCGGCTGGCGGTATGTTGTTCCCGGCTTTGATTTATTTGCTGCTTTGCCCGCATGGTGCAAATAGCGCGGCGCATGGTTGGGGTGTTCCAACTGCAACGGATATTGCTTTTGTGGTGGGCTGCATGGCGATTCTTGGAAAGAAGGTTCCGCATGCACTCCGCGTGATGATTTTGACGTTGGCTATTGCAGACGATATCGGTGCAATCTTGGTGATTGCGATCGGTTATCCGAGTGGCGACGGCGTGAACTTTATCGCACTCGGTACGGGATTTGCCCTGCTTGCCTTGATTAACGTGATGTTCCGCATTGGTGTGCGTAACCTGCTGTTGCATGGCGTGATTGGTATTGCCGTGTGGGCGTTCTTTGTGAAGAGTGGCGTGCATCCGACTATTGCGGGCGTGCTGCTCGGACTCTCGGTGCCGGCAAAGCCTGTGCTTGCGAAGGGCAAGCTTGCTCATTTCGCTGGCAGCGTGGGTGGAGCTCTTTCGGGCGAAGCGAAGGACCGCAACGAACAGTACGAGGTCTTTACGTTGTTGAAGCGCGGTGCTCGCGAAAGTATTTCGATGCAGGAACGTTTCTTCAAGCCGCTCGTACCGTGGGTGAACTTCTTTATCATGCCGCTGTTTGCGCTCAGCAACGCGGGTGTCGAAATCAAGCTTGGTGGCGTGGAAGTGCCTGTGATGGGTGCGGTGGCGCTGGCCTTGATTTTGGGCAAGCCGATTGGTATTTTCCTGTTCAGCCTGCTTGCCGTGAAGGTGGGCGTGTCGGTGAAGCCGAGCTACAGCTGGAAGGTTTTGTGGGGCGGTGGTATGCTTGCCGGTATCGGCTTTACCATGGCCTTGTTTGTGGCAAACCTCGCCTTCGAGGTGGGCGACCGTCAGGATTCCGCCAAGCTCGGTATTCTGCTGGGTAGCTTCTGTGCCGCAATCCTTGGCACCATCTACATGAACCTGGTGTCGAAGGCGCATCACGAAGAATCGTAATGCCGCACTTTGTGTACATGCTCCGTTGTGCGGGTGACCGCATTTATACGGGGTATGCCGTCGATGTCGAAGCTCGTTTTGAACAACATAAATCCGGCAAGGGAGCCAAGTTTACCAAGGCGTTCCCGCCGGAATGTATTTTAAGAAAATTTGAATTAAATAGCCACGAAGAGGCGTTGCGCCTGCTGCTGGCGACGAAGCCTTGGCGGCGCAATTAATTGAAGGCCTCGGCGAAACACTTGAAGAAAGTCGCGCCCGCAAGCGCCGCGAAAAACGGAAAAACATTACCTCTGACGACGATTGATATTGTATATTTCTGCAAGAATGAATCTGTCAAAATAGGGGATGATATGTTTTTTGCTGACAGAACAAATACAACTGAAGCTTTGTTTCGTGTCCGGGCGGCTATTTTTGGGAAAAAACTCCAGGTTTTTGAAGGCCGAGATGGCGTGATGAGCCTTTTGCAGGAATCGCTTGATGTGCAAACTGGCGAAAAGGATTATCAAACTGCTTTGGATATGATCAGGCCTTTGACGAAGGTGGCCGAAGATCATCCGTTTGTTTCTGACGATTCTGTTGAATATATTTCGATTTCTAGCAGAATGGAGCGCGCACTTTACCAGCATTATTTTGAGACTCCGTCAAATCGAATGGTAAAGAACGTTCATTCTTGTTGCCCGATGGAATTTATTTGGCGGCAGGTGGGTCTTTTGGAATTGTATTTGGAGAATTACCCTGACGCAGAAAAGGGAATGTCTAATGCGGCAAAGTGGAACCCGGCTTCGGCTAAATACAGGCTGATGCTTGCGAGAATCCATAGTGACCAAGGGCAATGGGAAAAAGTGGTCGAAGACGCGGTGGCTGCATTGAAGGTGACTTACAGAGCGAGCGATTTGATTATCTGTTTTAGATTCTTGCGCAATTATTTCTTGTACAAAAAGATGTATCTGGAAGCTGTATACTGCAGTTTTGCGCGGTTGAATTATACGGATTCTAGCAGCGTACTCAATGAAATCGTCGATGATATTTTGGGCTATGCCAAGATGGTCGATGTCGAAAATGACCAATCGAATGATGAAAGCGTGACGGATTCTTTAAAACGCTTTGGCGTTACACTTGGGTTTAATCCAGATGTTGTCGCCGTGGCGAAAGAGAATTGCGAAAAAGCTTTTTTGGCAGGCGATGCGGATTTGGCGAATTATTTTGCAGAGATTTTGTCGGGCTTAAAGACCTTACAGGAAAAAAGGGAATCGTTCAACTTAAAGCAATTGGTTGAACATTACAAGAACATCAAGAGCTGATTACTTTACAATCAAGTCTACTACAAGCGCGATGGCCATGCCAATGCTACAAATGCTAATAAAGCGCTGGATGAACTTGTTGCCTTTTTTACGCTGTAAGAAACTGCCGAAGTAGCCGCCGACCCAGGCGCCACCAGCCATAATCACGGCGATGGGCCAGTTGATTTTGCCGGTCACGCCGAGCGCAGTAGTGCTGACAACCAGAAAAACATTGGTGAGCGAATTTTTAAGGGCGTTAATTTGGATGGGAGAAAGACCGGTGTAGCGCGTGAGCCCGAAAATTTGTACGAAACCCACGCCCACTTGCACGATGCAGCCGTAAACAGCGATGGCGAAAAATCCAAGTGCCCCTTTGAGAGTCAACTTTTCAGGCGGATTTGCAGGCGGTTTTCCCAAGACATTCTTGTTCAGGTTGCTCATCACGACCACAAGGCAAATGACGACAGCGAGGATTGCCTGGAATAGCTTATCGCCAATGTGCACCAAAAAGCATGCGCCAAGAAGAGCACCAAGAATCGTAGGCGTAAGCAGTTGCAAAAAAATACGCTTGTTCAGGTAGCCATGACGGGCTAGGTTGAATGCGCTACTGAAATTTCCGATGATGAGTCCGATTCGGTTCGTGCCGTTTGCAACGGTTGCTGGCATTCCGAGGAAAATCATGATGGGGAGGCTCAAGGTAGAGCCGCCGCCCGCGATGCTGTTGATGAGGCTAACCACTGCGCCTAACACGAAGTAGGCGACGTAAAGTGCAAGTGCTGTAGGCTCGAAATTCATCGCGCCCAAATATAGAATTATCCGAAGAAGGCGTCGCTAAGGGATGCGCGGAAGGCGTGAATGCGGTCGGCGTTTGCTTCGCGATGCGGGTAGGTGAAGTTGCTGAGCAGTACGACGGCGGCGCCCTTGTCGGGGTCTGCCACAATGCTTGCACCGGTGAATCCCGTTTTACCGAAGGTGTGTGGCGAAATTTTGGTTCCCATGAACTTGGTGCTGTTCAGTTCCCAGCCGAGGGCGGTGCAAGCGTCCTTGGCGGTAGAGTACTTGCTGGCCGAATCGAGTGCAAAGGCGTTTTCGCTGACCATTTTCAAAATGCCTGCGGGCATAACGCGTTTGCCGTTTACGCTTACACCGTCTTTTAGAATAGTTTGTACGAAGTTTAGCAAATCGGGCACGCAGCTGAACATGCCTGCGCTACCAACGGGGAACAGCTTTCGTAGTACCCAAGCGCTTTCATCGTGAATTTCGCCTTGGATTTCGCGACCTCTGAAACTGCAAATTTCAGTGGGCGAGATTTCTGCTTTCGGGATGGGATTCCAGTCGCGGGTGAGCGGATCCCAGCCGGAACGTGTCATGCCGAGCGGAATAAAGAAACGCTCGCGGCCTTGCTGCTGCAAGTCCTTGCCGGTAAGGCGTTGCAAGATGATTCCGAGTAATACGCTGGCAGGGTTGCCGTAATTAAAATCTGCGCCGGGCGCCTTTTCGAACTGGTAGGTGTAAAGGGCGTCTAGAATTCCTTCGGCAGGCAGCGTGCGCAAAGTTTTCATGGGCACGCGGTAATCAAGGCTGTGCGTGAGCAAGTGGAATATGCGAATGTCTTCGCGGAAATTGGTCTGAAGTTCTGGAATGTAGTCGATGACCTTGGTGTCGACCGAAAGCTTTCCCTCTAGAATGTAACTCAGGGCGAGCGTGGAGGTGGGGCATACCTTGGTAAGGCTTGCAATGTCGAAAACCGTGTTTTCGGGCGTATTTAGCGTCAAAATTTCGCGGGAACCGTCGGGTAAAATGAATCCGGTGACCGCCTTGTTGAAAATTCCCTCGGATTCTGCCGTCTTGAGCAGGCCTTCCAATGCTTCTTTTTCGAACTTCATGTATAGAAATATAGCATAGTGAATTTTTGTTCCGAAATATCTTATATTTTGATTGTGTTCTCAAAGACAATAGAAAGCGAAAATCGCGTAAGGGTTTGGTACGGGATAATTCTTGTGGCAGTAGGGCTAACCTTTGCCGCAGTCGGCGCGTATGTCTTTGGAGATTACGTTGAAACGGTTCAACAAGAAATCTTGAATGCGGGTTCGCTTTCGAATGAACGAGATGCCGAAGCGATTGATGGTTTCTTGTCGCAAGGCGAATCGGTATTGCGAGTGACCTCTCGCATTGTAGAAAAGAGTTTGGATCATGGTGCCAAGCAGGCGCAGATAGAATCTCTGCTCGTTTCCGAAGCAGAATATTACAAGCACTCGGATGATTTTACCTTGTGCAATATGTACGGAATTTTGCGCGAAGAATTCTTTAATGGCGGGCGTTGGACTCCTGCCGTAGGTTATGTGCCTTCGAATCGTCCTTGGTACCAGAATGCTCCGATGGAAAAGGACAAGGTCGCGTTGATTCCGACGCACTTGAACCCACATACGGGCGAACAGGTGGTGACTATTAGCTTGCGCCTTTCGGATAGGAAGAGTGTTCTTGCTGTAGACATGTATTTGAAGGACTTGCTTGCTAAAGTCAAGAAGAGCGACTTGTCCAACATGTTGGTGATTATCGATAAAAAAGGCGTGGTCATTTCGCATACTGACATTGCCCAGAACGGTAGGAATTACAAGTCGTCTGATTTCTGGGGCTCAGATGAAGAAAAACTTGCCAATTCGATTTCGTATGCGAGCGGTGATCCGTTTGTAATCAATTTGCGTGGCAAGGATTATCGCGTGTTTTCGACGCTGGTGCAAGGGGAATGGTATGTTGCCCGATTGGTCGAAGAACGTGGACTTTGGGCTCCTTTGAATTTGACCATTTTGCGCAATGCAATGATTATTGTCTTGATATATGTGCTAATTGCATTGTTGCTGACGGTGCTGTATTCAAAGTACATGATGCTGATTCGCGTAAACCATTCTAAGACGGCTTTTCTTACGAGCATGAGTAATGAAATTCGTTCGGCAATGAATGGTATTCTTGGCATGAATACCATTGTGCAGAAAGATTTGCATGACGACAGCATGAAAGAGTATTCCAACAATATTCAAAGTGCTGGACAGAGTATTCTTTCGCTTGTAAACGATGTTTTGGATGTTTCGAAAATTGAATCGGGTCGTTTGAGCATTGAATCGATGGAATACGATGTGTTCTCGGTTCTGCAGGAATGTTTCAATGAAAATGAACTGAAGGCCAAGGCCAAGGGGCTTGCGTTCCATGTGGATTGCGACCCGGATATTCCGTCTTGCTTGTGGGGCGATGAAAATCGCATTATCCAGATAATCAACAATTTGCTTTCGAATGCAATCAAGTTTACCGAAGTGGGCGGAGTGTCTTTGTCGGTGGGCTTTGACAACTTGCCTCCGATGGGTTCGCTTCGTACAGATGACTATATCATGCTGAAGCTCGCCGTCAAGGATACGGGGGTTGGCATTCGAAAAGAAGACCGTGGTTCTATTTTCAGAAAATATATTACCGACGATTCCAATGAAAATAAGAGCGTCGAAGGAATGGGCCTTGGACTCAGCCTTACGCAGGAACTGCTGAAAAAATGCGGCGGACAGATGACGGTTAACAGTCGCTATGGCGAAGGTTCTTCGTTCTTGGTAGAAATCCCGCAGCTGGTGTTGAATACCGAACCCATGGGCGACTTTGCAATGCGTTACAGGAATGCCACTCGCAAGAATAAAGACCTTGCCGATGTGTTCCTTGCTCCCGAAGCACGCATTTTGATTGTCGACGACGTGGAATTGAACCTCAAGGTGTTCCGTGGATTCTTGAAGAATTCGCAGATGAAAATTGACGAGGCGTTGAGTGGACACCAGTGCTTGCAATTGGTGGAATCTAGGCATTACGACTTGATTTTCTTGGACCACATGATGCCGGTGATGGACGGTATAGATGTCTTTAGAAAAATGAGGATGATGGAGAAGTCTCCGAATAAAGATACGCCTGTTATCGCTCTCGTGTCGGAAGGCGAATCGTTTACGAAGGATTCGTTCCTTGGCGAGGGCTTTGCGGATTACTTGATTAAGCCGCTCAAGGAACGTGATTTGTTCCGTGCGATGAAGTGGTATTTGCCCAAGCAGCTTGTACTCACGCTTGAAGACTTGTCGGAACCTATGGTGCCTTCTACGAACGTGATGGATGGCATGGTTGCGCCAGACCAAAAGAATAAAGGCGTGTATGACGATGATGAAATTGAATTGCGCTCTGTTACTGCCCCGACATTAGTCGAACGCTTTAAACAGTTTGAAGAATTCTTGGATGTGAAGGCTGGCTTGAATTACTGCGCCGATGACGAAGAAATTTATGTAGAAATGTTGCAAGAATATGTGGGTTCGCCGTTGTGCAGAAATGTGGATAACTGCTACAAGAATTCGGACTGGGACAATTACCGTTTCTACATGCATGTTCTTTATGATTCGTCTGTTGCCATTGGTGCGTTGTCGATGGCCGACAAGTTCCGTAATCTGGAAAATGCAAGTCGCGAATCTCGAATGAAAGTTGTTCAGGAAAATCATGAACTGGCAATGGCTTTGCACGCAGAACTGATTGAAAACATCCAAAGGGGGCTTGAGGAACGATGAGGTGGGTTGTTCTAACATCGACGATTGCTCTTTTGATGATTGTTGGCGTTCTGCTCATGTTCGGGCCAGAAACGGAATATCAGGACGAACAGAAAAAAGTCCGTGTGGCAGTAATTATGCCTGGGCTTCGCAATGACCATAGCTGGAATGAAACTCATTATGAGGCTTTGCAGAAGGCCGAAACGGTTCTGAATCTAGAAGTCGCCTATTATGAAAATGTCCCTACCGATTATTCGGCGCGCGAAGTGATGGAACGGGCAATCAAGAATGGGGCGAAAATTGTTGTGGCAACTTCTGTTGAATATGGCGAGCCCGCGTTGATTGTGGCGAGGAACCATCCGGAGACAAAATTTTTCCATGCGACAGGATTGCAGACGGCAACGAATCTTTCCACCTTTTTTGGCCGCATGTACCAGCTGCGTTACCTTTCGGGGCTTGTTGCTGGATTAAAGACGAAAACGAATGAAATCGGTTATGTCGCCGCGATCAATATTCCTGAAGTGGCTCGTGGAATTAACGCGTTTGCGCTCGGCGTGAAAAAAGTAAACCCGAATGCAAAAGTTTATGTCAGCTGGAGCGGCTCCTGGACTGATGAATCCATGGCTGCCGATGCGACTCGCTCGCTTTTTGAAGAGCATAACATCGATGTCGTGACAACTCATCTAGATGCCTTGTCTCCATATGAAATCGCGGACGACAAAAAAATATGGATTATCGGTTATAACAGAGATAATTCCAAGAGGTTCCCGGATCGGTTTTTGACGGCACCTGTTTGGCGCTGGGAAAATTTCTACATCCCGAAGATTCGCGAGGTGATTCAGGATAAGTTTGAAGGGCGGGCTTATTGGCTTGGCCTTGAAAGCGAAATTATGGAATTGTCTCCATTGACTCGAAATGTAGAAGATCCGATTCGTCAAGTAGTTGAAGACGAAAAACTTCGACTCCTTCAAGGAAAGTTCGACGTATTTTATGGCCCGATTGTCGATAACCACGGCGAGGTTCGCGTGGGCGAGGGCGAAAGCATGACAGATGATGCTATGTTGCATCGGTTCGATTGGTTTGTCGAGGGGGTAGTCGATGGAATTAACCCCTAGAACAACGAGAATCAACATCAAGATGGTGGTGTGGCTTGCCATCGTCGTGTTTGTGCTGTGCCTTGTCTGCGTCTTGCTGCGTGTAAAGCTCGATGCACTCTTGAATGTCTATGTGACAAAGCAGGTGTCTCAGCAGGCGGAATTGATTGCAGACCTTGCCAATGAAAAATTGCACATGCGCTTGAATGCGCTTTCAATGATTGCCCGTAAGATTGAGGCGGATGGTTCTCATGTCGAAGATTTTATGGCGCTTTCGGATTTGAAGAATGGAAAGTCGAGTTACGGGTTGGTTGCGCTAGATGGTACGGTATATACGGAAAAATCTGTGTTTGCACTGCCCGATGAAAGCTACCGTTGCATTATGGAATCTTTCCGTGGCAAACAATCGATTTGCTACAGCGAAAAGATGGGGATTGTACTTGGCGTACCTGTGTACAATCGCTACAATGTGCGCTATGTATTGTACGTACAGTACAACGATATTCCTATTACGAATTTCTTTGATGTTGACTGCTTTGAAAAGAAATGTTTTGCGCAGATTATCGATAACGATGGTAGGGTCTTAATTCAGAATAACACTGGAAGCTGGCGGCAAGATTCTGCTTGGGTCGATTTTGATGTGGATAAAGTTTACGGTTGGCTCCGCCAGGATATGGACCGTGGCGGTCTTGCAACTTCCAAGAATGTTCAAATTGGGGATGAAGTATTTTATTTCTACATGGCCAAGCTTAAACAAGATGACTTTATCTTGGCGGGAATGGTTGCTGGAGAAGATGTCGCTAACGGACTAGATCGCCTGTCTTTCTTGGTGTTCTGGGTTGTTGGCCTTTTGATGCTTCTGTTCTTGACAGGGCTTGGTATTCGATTCTTCTTGGTCCGCAAACATCGCGAGTACAATTTGAAAAATCATTTGCTGAGCGATGAACTGGATCGCTTGCGCATGATGGAATCCGTAGGTCAGGATATTCGCAATCCGGCGATGAATGTCTTGAATATGGGTGCGATAGTCTTGAGAGAATCTTCGGATGCATCTTTGAATGAATACGTCTCTGAAATGCGTGCGTCTGGTCAGGAACTGTTGTTGCTGTCGAATGACATTCTGGACATGAACAAGATTCGCACGAACAGCCTCGACATTGCAATTAAGGAATATGATTTGTTCGCGGTTCTTTGCGATTGCTATAGTTCTGCACGCCATCGTAAGAAATCAGAGGAATTTGAATTGCTGGTGGATTCTTCGATTCCGACCCAGCTCGAAGGCGATGAATCGCGCCTGTGGCAGATTATAAGCAACATTTTGTTCAATGCGGAACGCCTTGTGGTGAATGGGGCAAATATTATCCAGATTGGTTACCGCTGGGCAGAAGACGAAAATGGCGAAGAGAATACGCAAAAGATTGACCTGATAATTGATGTCCCAGATGCAGGTGTCAGCTGGACAGGCGCTTCGCTTACGCTTGTTAGAATGTTGGTGGTAGCACTTGGCGGTACAATCAAGAGCGACCATATTGCAGACGGTTTGCCGGTAATAGAAATCGCTATCCCGCAGAAAGTGGTGAAGAATGAATTGATGGGTGATTTCAAGACTCGTTATAATGAGTTTGTGCAGGCCACTGAAAACGAATCCATTCACTTCTTTGCTCCCAACGCATCGATTCTTGCCATTGATGACCTTCCGATGAATTTGCGCGTCATGAGCGGACTTATGAAGGAAACGCTTGCCAAGTTCGATTCTGTTTCGAACGGAATGGAAGCAATCGAAAACTTCAGACGAAATCATTACGATGTGATATTCCTTGACCATACGATGCCGATTATCGATGGCTTGGATATTTTGACGATTATGAAGACGCTTGACGATCATCCGAATAAGCATACGCCGATTGTGATGCTTACGGCAGATGATAGCGCTTCTGCGAAGACGATTTGTGAAACCATGGGCTTTGCGGACTTCTTGACAAAGCCGGTTCATGAAGATGCGTTGTTCGCGATTTTGCTGAAATACTTGCCTAAGGAATTGGTGCACCGTATCGATGAAGTTCCGAAAAAAGAGGATATATCGGTACAGCCCTTGGTTGAAGATAAGACGGCCAAGAAGGTTGTGGTGCAAGAGCCTAAAAAGCAACACGAAAACTTGCCGAGCGATGTATTGGATGTTTCTGTCGGTCTATATTGCTGCGAACGCAACGAAGCTCTTTACCGCAAGAAAATGATGACTTATGTCGATAAGCAGTTTGACGTTGTTTTGAATAAGCTGTTCAAAGACGAAGATTTTGAAAGTTACCGTTTGATGGTGCAGGCTTTGAAGAGTGCGTCATTGTTTATTGGCGCCGTTGAAATTGCAAGTATCGCGAAGTCCATGGAATATGCGTGTAACGAAGGTGACTACGATTACGTACGCGTTCGTCACGAAGACTTGATGCGCGAATACAGACGCATAGTTATGGCGATTAAAGAACAGGTCATGAATGGAAGAACAAATTGATGTGTTGAATGCGGACGGAACGCCGGCGGGCTATGCTCGCGGGCGCACCGAAGTTCACGCCAAGGGGCTGTGGCATCGTACGGTGCATATTTGGGCTTTCGATAGCAAAGGCCGCATTCTGTTTCAGCTGCGCAGTCGCGTAAAAGAAAACAATCCAGGACTTTTTGACACAAGTTGCGCGGGCCATATTTCGGCCGGAGATTCTAGCGTGAATGCCGCCGTGCGCGAACTGCGCGAAGAACTAGGCGTGCACAAGAGTTCGCGCGACCTCGAATATTTATTCGAGGCTAAGCACGAAAGCGTGCTTAACGGCGGCTCTTACCTCGACAACGAATACTACGATGTCTACAAGATTTCTCTCAGCGATGACGAAGCGAATTCGCTTGTGCCGCAGCCTGGCGAAGTCGATAGCTTTACCTGGATGACTCGCGAAGAATTCTTTGCAAAGCACAAGTTGCATCCTGAAAAATTCGTGGAACATCCGAAAGATTTCTTGTGGCTTATGGAGAATGCCTAATGGCAATGTATAAGGACATTGCGCTTGCTGTCGAAGGCGGCGGCATGCGTGGGGCATATTCGGCCGGCGTACTGGATGTACTTTTAGATAACGAAATCAAGTTTGGCGCTTGCGCTGGAACCTCGGCGGGTGCCACTCACCTTTGTAGCTATTTGTCGGAACAGCGTGAACGCAACAAGCGCCTCGACACCATTCATTCGGCGAGCAAGCGCTACATGAGTTGGGGCAACTTGATTCGCACCGGTGATTTTTTTGCGCTGGATTATTGCTACAATCAAATTCCGCGCGTAGTCGATCCGTTCGATTTTGAAAAGTTCCGCGAGAATGCAGCTGAAACGAAATTCTATGCGGTCGCCACGAACTTGGAAACTGGCGGCCCCGAATATTTGCTCACTCGCGATCTAGACAAGCCCGAAGACATGGACAGGATTCGTGCATCGGCATCGCTCCCGCTCTTAAGCCATATTGTAGATCTCGATGGCATGAAACTTCTGGACGGCGGTGTCGGTGACAGCATCCCGTTTCAGTTTTTCGCAAACATGGGCTACAAAAAGCAGGTCGTCATTGTGACGCAGCCCGAAGGCTTTGTCAAGAAGCCGAACTCCATGATTCCCCTGTTCAAGCTTTTCTACCGCAAGTACCCGAAGTTTATCGAAGCGGCAAGGAACCGCCACATTCGTTACAACCAGTGCTTGCGCACGCTAGAGGAACGTGTCGCTCAGGGCTCTGCGTTCATGATTCGTCCGAGCGCCGAATTTAAGATTTCGCGCCTCGAAAAGGACAAGTCAAAGCTTGTGGAACTTTACGACATGGGTGTGAAAGACGCAACAGCGCTCATGCCTAAATTGTTAGAGTTCCTTGAAAAGTAAATGATGTGTCATTCTGAGCGGAGTCGAAGAATCTATGTCAAAAGCAATTGCCGGTCACAAGTATCGTCACTACAAAAAAGAAACGATGATTTACACCGTCGTCACCGCCGATGCTCTCGACTGCGAATCGGTCAAGCCGCTTGTGGTTTACCGCAGCGAATACGAGACTTCCGACCACCCGAAAGGAACCTTGTGGGTGCGCAATCGCGAAGACTTTGAAAGCAAGGTGACGCTTGCCGACGGCACTGTCGTAGACCGCTTTACTGAAATTTAAAGGGAGGAAAACAAATGGATTTTAAGAAACTTTCTGCAGCCTCTGCAGCACTTGCTTTGGGGCTTGCGCTTGTCGCATGCGATTCGGATTCGTCTTCTGGCCCGCAAAGCGACCCGGTGCCGACAAATTCACAAGATAATACTCCTGCAAGTTCTAGCGACGTGGCGGGACCGCTTTCCTCTTCGTCTGCGACATTGCCCGCGAGTTCTGCGACGCTCCCTACAAGTTCTGCCGCGAAGGAATGCTTCACGAATGGCATGGCAAACATTACCGTGCGCAATATGGAACGTAAATCGATTAGCTGCCCGAATAGCAACACAATATACGATTACGATTTGCAGATTTTATACAAGTGCGAAGGTGATGCTCTTATCGAAATTGACATGCCTCCTTGCGAAATCGATGAACCTAAATCAAGCGCGTCTGTGACTGCCCCCGCTGTAGAATACGGCACGCTCTCGGATTCCCGCGATGGCAAGAGCTACAAGACCGTCGTTATCGGCGGCAAGACTTGGATGGCCGAGAACTTGAACTTTGTGACGGATTCTAGCTTTTGCTATGACGACATTCCCGCAAACTGCACGAAGTATGGCCGCCTTTATCAGGAATTCGATGCCGAGGAGGCTTGCCCCGAAGGCTGGTCGCTGCCCACAGAACGCGATTGGTGGGACTTGGTCAATGCGGCAAAGGACGAATTCGGCGACCAGAACGGTTCGCTGCGTGCGCTCGATGTTTGGGAAAATACGATTTTCGGAGACAATGTTGTCGCTACGAATGCAACTGGATTCTCTGCTGTTCCGGGCGGTTACCGCGCAAGTACCGGTCAATGCGATGGCGAAGGCACCAAGGCCTATTTCTGGGGCGTAAGCAGCAACACGCTTACATACGCTTGGATACTTTCGAACCAGTATGATTTGGATAGGGATTCGGGCCGCAAGGGCTATTTTGCTTATTCTATCCGCTGTATCAAGAATTAAGCCTTGCGCTTAAATTCCGCCAAAAGCATTCCCACAATAATGGCGGCGGCACCCACGATGGCTATAGGCGTAATGCGTTCGCCAAGAGCAATTGCAGCCGTAATCATGGTAATCAAGGGTGCTACATAGCCGTAGTTGCTCGCAAGAACTGTGCCGAGCTGTTTCAGCACATTGTTCCAAATAAGATATCCGAACAGGGAGCAACATACTGTAAGGCACAAAAAGTTAAAAGCGACGACGGGTTCCATAAAGTTCTGCCACGGAATATCAAGCACTTTCGACACATCGCCTCGCGCTTCGATAAACAGGGCGGGAATAGACATCAGGGTGCCGTAGAAAAACATCTTGCGCGTAATGAACAGTGAATTGTATTTGCCGTTCAGCTGCTTCACGACTAGCGAATAGATTGCCCACATGACTCCGGCGCTGCAGGCGAGCAGATCACCCACGGGCGAAAGCTTCAAGACGAATTTGCCGTTTAGAACCACCAATACCATGCCAACGAATGTGACAAGACAGCCTAGAACTTGTCGCTTGCCGAGGCGTTCGCTTTTATAGAAAATGCTTCCGAGAATCAGAATGAGTAACGGGTTCGCGCAAATAATGAGCGCCACGTTGCTCGACGGCGAAAACGACAGCGCCGTATTTTCGGTCCAAAAATAAAGTGTACATCCGGTAATGCCACTGATGAACAGAATCAGTTCATGCTTCCAGTTCTGGCTCCGGAATTGCTTGTGACTTGCCGCCAAAAGGATCAAGTAGGTAATCGCAAAACGCAACGAGAAGATTTGCGCTGCCGAAAAACCATGATTCAAGAGCACCTTCGTGCTTACGAAGCTCGTGCCCCAAAAGGTGATGGTAATAATGGCGAGCAAATGCCAAAAGGCGAGACTGTTGCGAGAGGGGATCATTGAACACAAAAATAGCTTTTTATGGTGTTTTTTAGTGAAATTCTAGTTATAGCAAAAAACTATAGGTAGATATCGGAATTATATATGCGGGTATTTGCATAAACGCATTGACAAGCAATAGTGATTTTCTATATTTACCTATATAAAAAATATGTAAGTCGGCGCAAAATGGGCTGCTGGCTATATTTAAAAGAGTTTTTAACAAGAGGCTAAAATGTCTAAAATCGAAACCTTGTGCATTCAGGGCGGCTGGCAGCCGAAAAACGGCGAACCGCGCGTGCTCCCCATCTATCAGAGCACTACTTTCAAGTACGAAACCACCAACGATATGGCCGACTTGTTCGACCTGAAGGCTTCGGGCTATTTCTACACCCGTCTGCAGAACCCGACCAACGACGCTGTCGCTAACAAGATTGCCGCTCTCGAAGGCGGTGTTGCTGCTATGCTCACGAGCTCTGGTCAGGCTGCTAACTTTTATGCCGTTTTCAATATCTGCGAATCCGGCGACCACTTTATCAGCACTTCCGCTATTTACGGCGGTACGAGCAACCTCTTCAGCGTTACCATGAAGAAGCTCGGTATCGAATGCACGTTCGTTGACCAGGATGCCTCTGACGAAGAAATCGAAAAGGCTTTCCGCCCGAACACCAAGTGCGTTTTTGGCGAAACCGTTGCAAACCCGGCTGGTAAGGTGCTTGACCTCAAGCGTTTTGCTGACCTTGCTCACAAGCACGGTGTTCCGATGATTGTCGACAATACCTTCCCGACTCCGATTCTCTGCCGTCCGATTGAATTCGGCGTGGACATCGTGACGCATTCTACCACCAAGTACATGGACGGCCATGCTATGGCTGTGGGTGGCTGCATTGTGGATAGCGGCAACTTCGACTGGGAAGCAAACCACGACCGTTTCAAGGGTCTCACTGAACCGGATCCGAGCTATCACGGCCTCGCTTACACGAAGGCTTTCGGCAAGGGTGCTTTCATTACGAAGGCTACGGCTCAGCTCATGCGCGATTTTGGCTCCATTCAGTCGCCGCAGAACGCTTTCCTCCTGAACGTGGGTCTTGAAACCTTGCACCTCCGCATGCCGCGCCACTGCGAAAACGCTCTCGCTTGCGCCAAGTTCCTCAAGAATCACCCGAAGGTTGCTTGGGTTAACTACGCTGGCCTCGAAGGCGATAAGTACTATGAACTCGCTCAGAAGCAGTTTAAGGGCGGTCTCCCGTGCGGCGTTCTCACGTTCGGCATCAAGGGTGGTCGTGAAAAGTCTATCCAGTTCATGGATAGCCTCAAGATGATTTGCATCGTGACTCACGTGGCTGACGCTCGTAGCTGCGTGCTGCACCCGGCAAGCCACACTCACCGTCAGCTTAGCGACGAACAGTTGATTGAAGCTGGTGTTGCACCTGATTTGATCCGTTTCAGCGTCGGTATCGAAAATGTCGAAGACATTATTGCCGACTTGACTCAGGCTCTCGACAAAGTGTAATAGCTGATTTAGACGAAAAAAGTCCCTAGTGTGCTAGGGACTTTTTTTCTTTTGTCTAGAATTTCTTTTAAATTGAGCAAATTTCAAAAAAATTTTATTTGTACAAAAAAAGTGAAATTTTTAATTTGTGCGAAAAATAGAGTCTTGAAAAAGGCTAGACAAAGTGTAAGTTTTTTATATAAAATAAATTCTAGGGTACCCCTTGAAAAGGGGTACCCTTTATTGTAATTTTGTTTACAAGTTTTGAGGGTTAGGAGTCCATCAAACACCTCGGGAGGTCCTGCTGCGCAAGTGGTGGGGCCTCCTTTTTTAGTATAAGAAAGCCGTTAAATGGGCGTCTTTTGCCGTGTGGATGTGTAAACGATGTGTAAGAAATTCTATCTTTACCCCCGAAAAATTATAGAGCTATGTGGTATGGGCTCGGCGACCTCAAACCTCATACCTTGCAGCTCCTACTAGAGGTATAAAAAATGGCAAAGTACAATCCGCAAGAGATCGAAACCAAGTGGCAAGCCTACTGGGAAGAACATCAGACGTTTAAGACTGGCGAAGACAAGTCCAAGCCGAAGTATTACTGCCTGGACATGTTCCCGTACCCGAGCGGCGCGGGCCTGCATGTGGGCCACCCGGAAGGTTACACCGCCACCGACATCATTTGCCGCTACAAGCGTAGCCGCGGTTTCAACGTGCTCCACCCCATGGGTTGGGATGCTTTCGGCCTCCCCGCTGAACAGTACGCCATCCAGACCGGTACGCATCCGGCTATTACCACCAAGAAGAACTGCGACAATTTCCGCCGCCAGATTAAGCGCCTTGGCCTCAGCTACGACTGGAACAAGGAAGTCAACACCACCGACCCGAAGTATTACAAGTGGACGCAGTGGATTTTCAAGCGCCTTTACGGCACCTGGTTCGATGAAGACCAGCAGAAGGGCCGCCCCATCGAAGAACTCCCGATTCCTGCCGACGTGGAAGCAAAGGGCAAGGAAGAAGTCCGCAAGTACAAGGATTCGAAGCGCCTCGCTTACTACGCCGACGCTCAGGTGTGGTGGTGCAAGCACTGCAAGATTGTTTGCGCGAACGAAGAAGTCTTGAACGACGGCAGCCACGAAAAGTGCGGCACCAAGGAAGT